>JBFIHF010000742.1:0-1848 GCA_041601915.1 Bradymonadaceae bacterium | reverse complement strand
GACGCATAGTCTGTTCATCGTGCTGTTTGGGATGTTGGCGGTCGTCGTGCAGGGCACGGAGATGTTGGAGCGCCGCCGTCAGTATCGTCTGGAGGTCGCCGAGGAGCGCGAGAACCTGCTGCTTCAGGCCCGCGAGTACCGGCTTCTGTCCACGACGCGTCGGTCGGACGCGCCGATGAGTCGGGCGGAAGCGGCGGAGTTGATCACGCGCGACGCCGTCGATGCGGTGAACCAGAGCGTCTACGCAGGGCTGTCGCTGCTGAAGAGCGGGCTGCGCGCCCACACTGCGGTGCTCTTGTGGCTGGACGTGAAAAACGATCGGCTGCGCATCAAGGAGCTCGTGTCTGACAGTGACGCCCTCATCGAGGGTACGATCGAGCCGGCCAAGGGCGTGATTGGTGGGATCACGCGCCGGCGCGAAGCGGTCAATCTGCGCGACGTGCGGTCCGGTTTCCGCGGGATTCCGTACTATCGTCGCAACGAGGACGTGACCGCGTTTCTGGGGGTGCCGGTCATCGAGGACGGTCATTTGCGCGGCGTTCTGTGCGTGGACCGCACGGACGGTCGAAACTTTGACGACACCGATGTCGAGCTGGTCTCCGAGGTCGCCGCGCATCTGGTGCGCACGATCGAGAACGAGCGTTTGTTCACCACGATCGAGCGCTCCAAATACGAGCTCAGTCGGTTCTTCGATGCCAGCCGCCGCCTCAATGGCACGCTGACTCCTCAAGAGGTCTACGATGTCGCGCTCGGATGTATCGGTGATCTGGCGCCGTACGAGTTCGCGGCGATCACGCTCTTCGACCAGACGACGAACAAGCACCGCCTGGTCGCCGTCGACCGCGCGGAAGACTTTCACGACGTCGTCGACGGCTGGAAGGGGCTCGAATTCGAGTCCAATACCGGCCTCGTCTCGATGGTGGTGAAGAACCGTCACTATCTGCCGTTCGGGGGCAACCTGCGGGAAGGGCCGACCGTGCTGCTCACGCGCAACGAGATGCTGGAAGACCTCGAGAGCATGCTCGTGTTGCCGCTCATCGTCTCCGATCGCCCGATGGGCACGCTGATCGTCGCTCATCGCCGGGCCGGACAGTTCGACACCGAGCGCCGCGAAATGCTCGAAGTCGTCGCGAACCAGGTCGCGGTGACGCTGCAGAACGCTGCGCTGTACGCGCAGATGGAGGAGATGGCCACGACCGACGGCCTGACGGGCCTCGCGAATCATCGCACGTTCCAGACGCGGCTCGACGAGACGATTGCTCGCCATCGGCGCCAGAGTCGCACGTTCTGCCTGTTGCTGACGGATATCGACCACTTCAAGAACGTCAACGACACGCACGGCCATCCCGTCGGCGACGAGGTGCTGCGGCAGGTCGCGCGCTGCTTCGAGAAGTGTCTGCGCGAGACCGACGTCCCGTGCCGCTACGGCGGCGAGGAATTCGCGATCATCCTCGAGGACACCGATCTCGAGGGCGCTCGTATCATCGCGGACCGGCTACGCGTCGAGGTCTCGAACCTCGAGTTCACCTCCGAGCACGGGTCGTTCTCATGCACGATCTCGATGGGGCTGACGCACTGGCCCGCAGATGGCGATCACAAACAACATCTCATCGAACTGACCGATCAGGCGCTGTACCATTCCAAGCGCAACGGGCGGAACAGCGTCACCGCGCACATCGATATCGCCGAGCCCGTCCTGCAAGCGGTCTAGTACTTGGCCACAGTGATTTTGATTAGTTGACGTCGGTTCTGACCGACGATCTCTTCGCCGTCCTCCTCGACGATACGGCAGCATCGTCTGCGTCGGACGGCTTCGACCTCGTCGCCCAGCCCTCGTCGTCAACCGAT
>JBFIHF010000741.1:0-1850 GCA_041601915.1 Bradymonadaceae bacterium | reverse complement strand
TGGTGCCGGCGAACCAGGGCGGGCCGGTCCTTGCGCCCGCCGATCTTCAGCGACTGGAGCGTCTGCAACGTGCGATGCTGTTCGACGTCGACCTCGACGAGGTCGAGCCACGCGGCATGCTCATGGGCAGCGATAGTGATCCCTGAACACATCTTCTTCGATCTTGACGGCACATTGATCGGTTCGTCTGGCGACGTGAAAGCGACGGTCTGGGCCGCGATCGACAAGCTGCGCGGGCACATCGGCATGTCGGTTTGCACCGGGCGACCGCGTGCAGGCATCGCGCAGCGGGTCGCGGAGCGCCTCGACCCCGAGGGGCTGCACATCTTCGAGAACGGCGGGATGGTCGCACCAGCGCTCGGCGAGCCGGTCTTCACGTCGAGCCTCGGCCCGGCGGACCTCACGACGATCGCGGCCGCGGCGCGCACCATCGATGCCGCGGTCGAGTTCTACACCGCGTCCGACATCTTCGTATCGCGGCTGGACGCGGACTGCTGCGCCCATGCTCGCGCGATCGGAACCGACATTCGGTGCATGGACCTCGACTGGGTCATCGCCAACTACGAGGTGATCCGCGCGCACTGGATCATGCGGGAGCCGGCGGTGGCCTATGTCCTGGCGCTCGCGCTGCACGACGCCGAGGTCGGCGTCGCGAGTTCGCCGGTCTTGCCGGGGATGATCTTCGCGTCAACCACACGCCGCGGGACCTCGAAGGGGTCGGCCGCCGCAGAGCTCGCGGGGCGAGTCGGTGTCTCGTTGGCGAACTGTGCCGGGATCGGTGATGCGGTGGGCGACCTGCCGCTCCTCGAAGCGGTGGGTGCTCCGTACGTAGTCGCGAATTCGTCGCCGGAACTGCTGCAGCGGTTTCCGACGCTGGGTCACGTCGACGAGCTCGGCGTCCTGCCGCTGCTGGCGACGTTCGCCGCGCGTTGAGCGTCGCTTATTCGCAGACGAAGGTCAGGGCGTTGGCATCGACCTCGAGGATCACTTTCCACGCGTCGTAGTCCTTGAACACCGTGTACTGCGCCGAGACGTCGTCCTCGCCGATGATGTTGGCGGAGATGACCGTGTCGTTGTCCCAGGTCACGTACTCATAGGCGACGACGGCGCTGGCGTCGGACGAGGTTTGCTCCGCGAATCGATCGATCGCAACGCCAAGGCCTTCGTGCACAGTCGCGGCGTCGCTGATCGCGATGTCTCCGCTGACCATCGCGGTCTCCTCATCGTGGGGCAAGTTGTTCATGAGGTCCGAGAAGCACGATTCATCCGGCCCTTCGATCGGCGCACCGGTCGTCCCGCAGTAATATTCGATCGTCGGGCTCTGGTTGTGCTGGAAGGCGGCGAGCAATCGTCCGTCGCGGTCGAAGTACATCTCGAGGGCGTCCTCGTCACCGCCGGCGTCGACCGTGATCACGGTGCCGCTGGTATAGGTCGTGCTCTCGAAGTTCAGGAACACATCTTCGTCGGGGTCGTAGCGGAACTGGTCGTCGAAGCCGACGATCTCGTCCCAGAACTCGTGGTAGAAATCGATCGCGGTGCGCTCGAGTCCCGTAAGGCTGCATTTCTCGCTGACCCCGATCGATCCGCTGGAGCTCGACCGGCGGGCGCCGCTGAGGATGCCTTCGATGTCGTAGGCGCACTCTTGTGTAAACGGTGTCGCGGATGGCAGCGATTCGAACGTCTCGGCATCGCAGCTGTCGTCGCTGACGGTGCATCCGTCGCCCGTGCACTCGCCGTGAACGGCGAATGTGCCGCGCAGCGCGGACTTGAAGCCTTTCACGACGACCCGGAACTCGCCGGCGGTGGCCTCGAGTTTGATGCGCGACGAGACGAGCTCGCCGTCGTCATCG
>JBFIHF010000740.1:0-1858 GCA_041601915.1 Bradymonadaceae bacterium | reverse complement strand
GCGCAACGCGTGTGACGGCGAGCCGCGCGTCACGCTCCGCAAGAAGGACGGTGTCTGCCACTCCTACAACTGCGAGCCGGCGTTCACGCTGTGCGAAGTCGAGGGCGGGCCCGTCTGGCCCGGACAGGGAAGGCGCGCGGGGACGTGGGAGGGAATCACGCGCGTTTTTGCCCCCAACTGCCCCGAGATCGGCCCCGCCCCGACGTTTCCGATGCTCGACGTCGCCTGGAAGTTCTTCGACGCCCAACCGGCACGAAGCCAGCAACGACCGCGCGACGAGCCGTGATCAAGCCTTCTCCCGATCGCCCGGTCGTCGACTTCGGCCCTGGCGATGATCAGTGGCCGCGGCTCGACACGGTCGGAGCTCCCACTGGCTCGAGCACGTGCTTCGTGTGCCGATCGGTACGCGCCTATGCTAGATTGTCGGCATGATACGACGAGTTCTACCCGCACTCATTCTCGTGGCGGCGTGCCAGGTCAAGGAGCCTGAGACCCCGCCACCCACAGCGACCGAGCCGCCGCAGGCCGATCCCGCGCCGAATGTTGCTGGCCCGAGTGGACCGGCTTCGTCGTGTCGTGAAGCCGTCGATCGGTGGTGTGCGTGTCGGGAGCGCGTGATTGCGGAGTCCGGGCTCGACGAGCGCGCAGCCGCATCCATCTTGCGCAGCATTGATCGGAACCGCAAAGCCGCCGCACGATCGGACGACGCGTGCCAGAAAGTGCTCGCCGTGCTTCCGAACGTGGGACCTTGCACGACCGACGCGGCAACTGAACTCTAGCCAGACCGCACGGAATTGAGCGGGCACCGACCGCTCTGGTGGTGAGACATTGGGTGTGCTGCGTGCTGGCTTACGTCCTGTGGTACAGTGGGGGAGGCTTCGCATGTGTACGTTGCATGCCGGTAAGCGGTGCTGAGACGCGTGATGGTGCAGGCGTCCGGAGAAGTGCCCTCGCCGCGAAGCTGACGCTGGCACGCATCCGGACAGCGATGCTACGCTGGCGCATGATTCGACATCTCGTGGAAGAGCACTCTGGGGCTACCTGACCGCCGACGGCAAGCAAGGGTTCGACCGCGAGTACGAGTCGGGCACCGCGTTTGAGCCGCGGCCCGAGTCGGACGGATCGCTGCTGTTGCCTGGACTCAACGATGCGCATGCTTCGAACAATGCTGGTGCTCGCGATGGTTTGTGGGTGCGACCGCGCGCCTCCTGCGCCGACTCCCGAGACCACGGCACCCGACGTCCCTGCGCCGCTTGCGGCGACGACAGCGGAACAGGTCGTCGAGGCGGCCGTCGTGGCGGACTCCTCGCCCCCACCGCTGCCTGAGATGCTCGTGGCTGACCGGGCCAGCATCGAGTTCGGGCTCGCGCGCCTCGCGAACTGCCAGGATTACGAGGCCTACGTCCACCGGGCCCTGACCCGGTACCATCTGGCGAAAGCGTTTCCGGATCGCGTCGGCTCCCCGGTCGAGGCGGAGTTTCGCACGCCGCTCGAGAGTCGGGCGCGCAGCGTCGTCGTCGATGGCGACTGGCTATACCGAGAGAAGGGGGCCGAGTTGTACGTCGTCAACCTGCCCAGCGGCAGTGCGCATGCCGTGACCAACGAGATGTACACCGCGCCGGCGATCCAGGCCGCCAGCCACGGTTGGATGTTCCTCGGCACCTCCCGTTCGATGAGCGGTGCGAAGTTCGAGACGTTCTGGCCGGGCCCGAGTACGGGCGGGTGGACCGTGGATCGCAGTGGTCGAAAGGCGATGAGCTACGAGTCTTTCCGGACGGCCAGTGCCGAAGCCTATGCCATCGAAAACGGACAGCTTCGCTACCAGCGACTGCTGCGCTTCGGCGGCGAGTTGGCGCAG
>JBFIHF010000739.1:0-1859 GCA_041601915.1 Bradymonadaceae bacterium | reverse complement strand
TTTCGATGACGTGGCAAGCTTCCTCCAAGCGGTCGTGCAAGCCACCCAGTAGGTCAGCGTGTAGCGATTTGGCGCTCTAGAACCTTCCGGCGGAATGCGAGGATACAGCGATGGATCGTGAGCCCGGCCTCCTCGTCGCAGGAAAGTACCGACTGGAGAGCCGCCTCGGCGGCGGCGGGTTCGGCGATGTCTGGCTCGCCACTCAGCTGACGAACAGGCGCCGCGTCGCCATCAAGTTTCTCCACAGCAACAGCCTCGACGCTCGCCAGCGATTCTCGATCGAGGTCGAAGCGCTGGCCCGTCTCAGCCATCCCCACTGCGTGAGCGTGTTCGATCACGGGGGCGAACGAGATGGCGCGCCGTTTCTGGTGACGGCGTATGTCGAAGGACCGACGCTCGACAAGTGGCTGCACAGCAGACCGCTGATGGAGGACGTGATCGAAGTCGCGTCACAGATCGCGGACGCGATCGCTCACGCCCATCTGCACCAGATCGCGCACCGCGACATCAAGCCGCCCAATGTGATCATCCAGCAGGTCCAAGGCCAGGGTCCGCGGGCGATGCTGCTCGACTTTGGCGTCGCGAAGCTCTCGAGCGTCCGGCAGACCGATGTCACGAAGACTGGAGAGATCATCGGGACCCCCGGCTTCATGAGCCCGGAGCAACTGCGCGCGGGTCGGGTAGGCACGCCGACTGACGTGTATTCGTTCGGCGTGCTTCTGTTCGAGATGATTTCGGGTGCGCCCCCGTTTGCGGGCGGGTCGCAGCTCGAGCTCGCGATGAACCACCTCGCCTCCGATGCGGCGCCGCTGCGCGGCGCGCCCTCGCCCGACATTGCGGACCTCGTGGCGGCGATGCTTCAGAAGGACGCCGAGCGCCGTCCCACGATGGCGGTCGTCGCGAAGA
The DNA here is from genome assembly GCA_041601915.1 of Bradymonadaceae bacterium. Lineage (GTDB taxonomy): Bacteria > Myxococcota_A > Bradymonadia > Bradymonadales > Bradymonadaceae > JBFIHF01. Next base: position 953 of record JBFIHF010000739.1, on the reverse strand, counting down.
CACTTCGCGGCAGGGACTTTCAGCGACCGGCGGCGCCGACCCAACTGTCGCGACCTCGTCCGGCAGAATCGTCGGGCCGTGCTGCATCGTTCCCAGCTTTCGCGGCACTCGGCGCGGGATTCGTCGCGTTGGCGCTGATCGCGGTGTGGCTCCTCGTCCCGAAACCAGTTCCGGAGATCGTCCCCGCCCGGCTGCGCGGCGGCGGTGGTGCGGCCCTCGTTCGCCAGCCAGACGTCGCCCACCCGAGCGGCGACAGCGCGTCGGACGCTGGGGCCGCTGCCGTGGATGAAGGCATGGGCCTCGCACCCGGTGAGGGATCGCCGGGTTGCGGTCTTGAGCCTCGCTACAAAGAATGGACCCTCCAGAGCGCCGATGGCACGCCGATCTGGGTGTGGGTTCCACCGACCTACAAGCGCAATCGAATGGCGCCGGTGCTCTTGATGCTGCACGACGTCCTGCAGCCGCCCGAAGATCTCGTGCGGATCCCCGATCTCGTGGATCTCGCCAGTCGGGACGGGGTGGTGATCATCGCCCCAGGCGACAACGACGTCACGGACACCTGGCTGAGCGCGCCGGATATCCGCAAGGCGATCCGATCTCTCGATCTCGTGGGGGCGGAGGTCTGCCTCGACATGCAGCAGATCTACGTGATCGGCCATGGAAACGGCGGGGGCGGGGCGCACCGGGTCGCCCGCGAACTTGATGGCATCCGCGCGATGGCGCACACCGCGCATCGATGGGGCGGCGACATGGGCGATCGCGACAAGCTACGCACCGAGATCCCCACGATGATCGTGTCGATGCTCGACGACCCGACCAATCCGATCGACGGTTCGCCCGACTGCCTCGGTCACGTGAAGTGGACGCTCGCGGAGCACGAGAAGGTGGAGCGTCGCGCCCACCAGTGTAAGGGCGCGTATGATCCCTCCGGCCCCATCTGTCAGGACCTCGCC
>JBFIHF010000738.1:0-1868 GCA_041601915.1 Bradymonadaceae bacterium | reverse complement strand
GGCGGCGACGTCTCCGGTTGGACGGCGAACCAGATGTACACGCCAAGGCCGGCGAAGAGCACGATCCCGACGATGCCGAACAGCAGCGTGAGGACACACCCGGTCGTGTACTGACCGACGTTCGGGTCGATCTTGGTCTCGATCCGTGGGGCCAGCCGCCCCACCTCGTGTTGTTCATCGTAGCCCATCCCGAGAGTTTAGCGGGCCCGATCAACTTTTCCATGCCCATGCGCGACGCTGGACGTCACGGGCCCAACACGTATCATCGGGCCGTGAGCGTTCTTCAAACCGGCGAGATAGTCAGCGGCCGATTCCGCGTGGAGGCGGAGCTGGGCGCGGGTGGATTCGCGACGGTCTTTCGGGCCACCACCATCGACGGCGGCCGACCGGTCGCACTGAAAGTGCTGCGGCCCGACGACGGCCATGGGTATCTGCGCGAGACCCGTCTGCGCTTCGACCGCGAGGTCGCGATCCTCGACAAGCTCCGCAGCCCGCACACCCTGCAGCTGATCGGTCACGGCAGCACCGCCGACGGCTTGCTGTTCCTGGCCTCGGAATACCTGGGCGGCGAGGATCTCGTCGCCGTGCTGAGGCGCGTCGGCCGGCTCGACGAAGGCATCGTCGAGCACATCCTGCGCCAGCTGCTCCACTCACTGCACGAGGCGCACAACGCGGGGATCGTGCACCGGGACATCAAGCCCGACAACATCCGCATCCTCGAGGTCGACGGCGACCCGTGGCACGCCAAGCTGCTCGACTTCGGCATCGCGCGACCTGCCGGTGTACAGAAATCCCAGCTCACCGCGACGGGCGAACTGATCGGCACGCCACGATACATGTCCCCCGAACAGCTCACCTCAAAGGTACTTACCCCCGCTTCGGACCTCTACAGCCTCGGCATGACGGCATTCGAGATGCTCGTCGGTTCCGACGCGCTCCAGGGCGGCAGTTTGAGCGATCAACTCCAACGCCTTCAATCCGGGTACCTGCTGCCAGTGCCGGGCGCGACTGGCGGGGTGCAGACCGTCATCCAACAGATGTGCGCGCGCCGTCCGGAGGACCGCTTCGCGACCGCAGCGCAGGTTCTCAGCGTACTGGACGGGGGGACCGATCGACGGCCTGTGGAGGCTGCCACTTCGACGGACCTGCGAAACACGGCCGTGGTGCTGGTGGTCGCCGTCCTGTGTGTAGGGATGTATCTGCTCGTGACGCTCGGCGGCGACGAGCCCCGATCGATCGATGAAGACACCGCGATGTTGGACCGAATCCGCGCCGCGCAGGCGACCCCGCCTGCGGCCGCCGGGCCCGCCGCGACAACGAGCGCTCCGGTGAAGGCGGTCGTCGACGCAGGGGGGACGCCCGAGCCCCCGGCATTGCCCGCTCTGACGGGATGTCGGGAGCCGCCTCCGTTTGTCGGGCGAGGCCTGCTCCGGATGCGAGACGAGCCGGGACGACGGCCATGGGAGGCATACATTCCGCGTTCCTACGACCCCACGACACCGATACCGCTCGTGATTCTGCTGCACGGCAAGTACGACGAACCCGGGGCATGGCTCGCGATGTCGGGGTTTCCCGAGCTCGCCGAGAAGAACCAGTTTGTCGTGATCGCTCCGGACGACACCAAGGTTCTTCCCACGCAGGACGTGTGGGATCACACGACAGAAACGGGGAGACTCTACGAGACCTATGACGAGACGGCGTCGCGGCTCTGCATCGATCGCGCGCGCGTCTTCGTCGTCGGCCACCAGACGGGCGCATCCACGCTCACGCGACGCGTCGGCTGTCAGGACTGGGTCGCGGCGTGGGCGAGCAACGCGAGTCGCATGGGCCCGCTGCACGCGGCGTGTACTCGGCGCGTTCCGACGATG
>JBFIHF010000737.1:0-1868 GCA_041601915.1 Bradymonadaceae bacterium | reverse complement strand
GGCACGTTGAACGCCCGATTGTAGAGCTTTCCGTACGCGTGATATATCTCGCAGCGAACCCCCTCGCGCTCGAAGTACGGGAAGAACTGCATGCAGCGGTAGCGAGGCCCGGGCGCCTCGACCCCGTCCGAGGTAAAGACGATTCGCATCGGGAGCGCTTTGGCGGACGAATCCAGCAATATCGATCACGCCGTAGTGGACGACTTTGGGTCCGAATGGACGAAGTTCGACCAGATGCAGGTCTCCGAAGCGGAGCTTGCCGCGAGCTTCGAGGCGTACTTTCGCATTTTCCCGTGGTCGCGGCTAGCCGCCGATGCGGTCGGCTTCGACATGGGCGCCGGCAGCGGCCGCTGGGCGAAATTCGCCGCGCCGCGCGTCGGAACGCTGCACATCGTCGAGCCGAGCGCAGCGATCGCCGTGGCGCGCCGACAGCTCGAGGGGATCGAGAACGTCGAGTTCCACCAGTGCGCCGTCGACGACCTCCCGTTCGCCGATCGGAGCATGGACTTCGGGTACTCGTTGGGGGTGCTGCATCACATCCCGAACACGCCCGCTGCGCTGAAGCGCTGCGTGGAGAAGCTCAAGCCGGGCGCGCCGTTTCTCGTCTACCTGTATTACGCGTTCGACAATCGTGCGCCGTGGTTTCGCGCGCTGTGGCGGCTGTCCGACGTCGCACGCCAGGTGACGTCGAGCCTCCCGGGGCCCGCCAAGCGCGCGGTCTCCGACGTGATCGCGGCCACCGTGTATTACCCGTTGGCGCGTACATCGCGGGTGATCGAGAAGACGGGCCGCGACGTCGACGCGTTTCCGCTCGCGTCGTACCGCGACCGCAGCTTCTACGCGATGCGCACCGACGCGCTAGACCGCTTCGGAACGCGGCTCGAGCAGCGGTTTACGGCCGCCGAAATCCGCGACCTCATGCTGGGTGCCGGGCTGGTCGACGTCGAAGTCGGCCCGGAATGGCCGTACTGGTGCGCGGTGGGTTTCGCGCCCGCGTGACCCGGACCTACGCCGCGGCCGTGAAGTCACGGAACGCGCGCCATTGCGCTTCGGGCGGGGCAGCGTCACGGATCGCGCTGATCATGCGTTCCAGCCGGGCGACCTTCCGCACCGGATCGTCGCCGAGGTTGTGCGGGTGAAACCAGACGTGCAGCGACTCGTCGTCCCGCAAGCGGCGGGCCTGCGCCGCGACCGCCCGGCAGCTCGCGTCGAACGCAGGCTCGGGCAGGTTGAAGCGGACGAACGTCGAAGCGGGGAGCATGCAGACGCGGTCTGTCGCGGCGGGCTGGACGTTGCGGGGGCGGAACGTGGACATGAGCCGTAGGCCCCGCACCAGCTGCGACTGCGTCACGGCGGCCGTACGCTGCCACCACCAGCCGGGAGCTTCCGATCGCGCGACGGAGATTCCGCCCGCCGCGAGCACGTCGACGAACTGAACCTGGTTGCGCGGAAAGACGAGTGAGCACGGCGTGTAGCCGGATCGCCGGGCGAGGATGTCCGCCGCGGCCGCCGTGTCCGCGGCGACGTCGCGTTTCATGACGCCCGGCTCGCGATAGAAGATGTGTCCGAAGGTGTGGGTGCCGACTTCCTGGCCGGGTGTCTGCGCGATCGCCTCCACGAGCCGCGGCGCGAAGTGCTGCGCGCCGCCCGGATCGCGATCTGCCCAGCGCGGGTCAAAGGCCAGCGATCGATCGACATAACGTGGCGCATCGGGTGCGCGCGCGAAATAGTCGTCCCAGTCTTCGCAGGCCAGCGCGCCGACGGTCGCCCACGTCGCATGCACGTCGTGCTCGACGAAGAGCTCCAGCATCCGCGCGACCGCGTCGGGGGTGCCCTCGAGGTTCGATCGATAGGCGTCGACGTCCGGG
>JBFIHF010000736.1:0-1869 GCA_041601915.1 Bradymonadaceae bacterium | reverse complement strand
GGTCACGCTCGTGCGCTTCCAGGGCGAAGACCACACCGTGCACGCTCGCGGGGCGGTACTCAAGCTGCGCGCCACGTCGAGCGGGGCTCGCTGGGGACCTCGGTCCACGCGGTTCGACCTCGCGTCGCAGGGACTCACGGGGACCCTCGAAGCGATCTCGGCGGTCCAGCGCAAGATCTGGTTCGGAACCACCGAAGGGGCCGTCGGGGTCTTCGATGTCGACACGGGGCGAATGCGCATCCTCGGGACGATTCGACGCAACGCGATCGCCGCGATTGATGCCCGGGAGCACCTCACCGTCGCGGGCGGACTGCGCGGCACCGTGCTCTACACCGTCGACGGCGTCACCCTGCTCGAGCTCCGCGGCGACCGCCCGGCGTGTCATGTCAGCGTCTCCGATCGCGCGCCGCGCTTCGCCGTCGGCCGCTTGGACGGAGCCGTGGAGGTGTACGAGATGCACGAGCAGCGCATCGTGCAGCTCAATGAGTTCAGCCTCTTCGATCTCACCGATATCGCCCTGTCCGCCGACGGCCGCCAGATCGCGCTCTCCAACGCCGAAGGCACGGTCGTGCACGACGTGCCCAGCGGCAAGTACGTCGGCAACTCGGTGCCCTTCGGCGACCTCGTTGAGACCGGCAGCCTGATGCGACCGCGTGCCCTCGAATCGACGAACGGATTGACGTAACCGAGTCCACGTCGCACCCTCCTGCGCATGAGTGACCTCGTCATCGACACCACGCAGCACGGCGACGTGGGCCCTGCTTCGGTGGTCGGCGGACTGACCCTGTACGAGCGCGCCACACGGGTCGCGGCCCGCGGCGGGGCGCAGCGCGCGTTCGTCCTCTCCGATGGCCCGCTCCCCGCGATCGCGGCGCCGCGCCTGATCCTCGAACGGGTGGACCAGCCGCCCGAAGGCCTTCCGGTCCTCCGGTCCGACGTGCTCTACAGCGGTAGCGGCGAGGCCCTCGATCCACTGATTACGATTCGCACGGAAGCGGATCGGTCCCGCGCCGAATCGATGCTCTGGGACGGCTGTCGCAAGCCCGCCGACGGGATCGTGTCCCGTTATCTCAATCGGCATCTCAGCCTCTTTGTCAGCCGGCGCATCGCCCACACCGCCGTCATGCCCAATCACGTGACCGCCGTGACCTTTGGCCTCGGCGTGCTCGCCGCACTGTTCGCGGCGTTCGGCGGCACGCCGGCGTGGGCCATGGCCGGCGTGCTGTTCCAGCTGACCTCCGTGCTGGACGGTGTGGACGGCGAGCTCGCACGTGTTCGGCTGGACGGCTCGGTGTTGGGGGAGTGGCTCGACACGATCAGCGACGACTCATCGGACGTGTTGATGTACGCCGCCCTTGGGGTCGGCGCCTACCGCATGCTCTACGCCGCGCCCGACGTCCCGGCCAAGGTCTGGCTCGCGCTGGGAGCGATTGCGGCACTGGGCAAGCTCGTCTCGATGGTCGTCTACTACAGCTGGCTTCGCGCGCGAGGACGAGGCGACCTGCTCGCCTTCGAGTGGTCATTCGACGACCCCAACAACCGCACCGTCGCGGCGCGCCTGCTCGGCGGGCTTCGCTACCTCACCAAGAACGACTTCATCGCCCTGTCGGTAATGGTCCTCGGCCTCGTCGGCGCCCTACCGTGGTTTCTCTTCGTCGCCGTGATCGGGACGTGGGTCGTCGCGCTCGCCGCGCTTCGGGAGTCGGCTTCCTAATCGGCACTCAGCGACGAACCGTGCGGGGGAACATGGAAATCGGATCCCCTTTGTGACAAGGTAGCGCCATTCACGCGTGCCTCTCGCAACCGCGTACGACGTGCCGTCTCATGAACGTTCGCCGCACTATCGCCGCCGTCAGCTTCGTCGCCACG
>JBFIHF010000735.1:0-1871 GCA_041601915.1 Bradymonadaceae bacterium | reverse complement strand
CACCACGCGAAGCGCCCGAGGCACTCGCGCTTCACGGGGGAGGCCGCGGTTCGCCAGCAGCCGCGAGGTTGCTCGACGCTTCGCGTGGTGGCTCCATGAACCGAGTGTAGGTCTTAGTTTGAATTTGACCGGCGACCAGCGGACCAGCGGACCGGCGGACCGGCGGACCGGCGGACCAGCGGACCAGCGAGCAGACCAGCGGATTCGCGGCACCTCAAGTGATCACCTGTGAGCGATAGCTAGCAGAGCTGAGCCGTGTGCCGCCCGCAACGCCCATCGGGGTTCGGGCGGCGAAAGTCCTTGACGATGCATTTTCCATTCTGGACGATGGCCGCCCGCAGATTTTGCGAAATTCCTGTTGTTCACGAGGTCGTTGATGGAATTGCTGAAGGCTTTATCCGAAATGCATGGCGCACCCGGTCGCGAGGAGCACGTCCGCGCGTTCATCGCGAGCAAAGTCGAAGGTCGTTGCGACGAAATGCGCACCGACGCGATGGGGAATCTGATCTGTGTGAAGCGGTCTGGAAAACCAGACGCCAAGCGCGTGATGATCGCATGCCACATGGACGAGATCGCTTTCTACGTCAAAGTCGTCGATGAAGACGGCTTCATCCGCGTCCAGCAGCTCGGCGGATTCGACACGCGAAACCTGTTCGCGCGGCGCGTGCGAATCGAGACCCGCGATGGCAGCGAGATCTTCGGCAACATGAACCCCGCCGGACGCCCCGTTCACGTGGCGTCGCCCGAAGACCGCAAGAAGATCCCGGAGATTCGCGAGCTGTTCGTCGACACCGGCCTCAGCAAAGAAGAGCTCACCAAGCGCGTCCGCCCTGGTGATCCGTGCACCTTGGTCCAAGACTTCATCACGATGGGCGACCTGTGGACGGGCAAGTGCCTGGACAACCGCGTGGCGTGTTGGCTCGGGATCCGCGTGCTCGAGAAGCTGAAGAACCCCGAGCACGATGTCTACGTGGCGTTCACGGTGCAGGAGGAGATCGGGGTGCGCGGCGCGACGACGGCCGCCTACGAGATCGACCCCCACATCGGGATCGCGATCGATGTCACGCTCGCCGTGGATACACCGGGCGTGCCCGACGAAGAGCACATCACCCGGCTCGGCGAGGGTGCCGCGATCAAGATCATGGATTCCGGCTCCGTCAGCGACAAAGGCCTCGTCGACGACTTTGTCGCGGTGGCCGAGAAGAACAACATCAAACATCAGTTCGAGGTGTTGCCGCTTGGTGGCACCGACGCGGCCGCGCTGCAGCGCGCACGCGGTGGCGCGAAGGTCATCACGATCAGCGTGCCCACACGCTACGTGCACACCGTCACCGAGACGCTGCACAAGGATGACCTCGCCGCGGCTCTCGATCTCCTCGTTGGATACCTCGAAGGATGACCGACCGCCGCAGCACCCGAACCTCCAGTCTCACGCAGTCGTACATTCGCCGCATGACGCGAGAGTGCGACCGGGTCGGCGGCATCAATCTGGGCCAGGGGATCTGCGACCTGCCCACGCCGCCTGAGATCATCGAGGCGAGCGCGGAGGCGATCCGATCGGACCGCTGGTCGACGTATAGCCGCTACGACGGGATCGATGACCTGCGTGAGGCGATCGCGCACAAGGCGCGCACGTTCAACGGCTTTGACAACGTCGATGCCGAGACCAACGTCGTCTCCACGATCGGCTCGACCGGCGCCTTCAACTGCGTCGTGCAGAGCCTCTTCAATCCTGGCGACGAGTTCATCCTCTTCGAGCCGTACTACGGCTACCACCTGAACACGCTGAAGGTCGGCGGGCTTGTCCCGAAGTTCGTGACGCTCGCCCCGCCGACCTGGCAGGTGACTCGCGAAGCGCTCGAAGCGGTCGT
>JBFIHF010000734.1:0-1873 GCA_041601915.1 Bradymonadaceae bacterium | reverse complement strand
GCTCGCGGTGCACGAGCGCGAGCTGCGCATGCACCATCAGTGCGCCGGGGCTGACGAGGCCGTCGAGGAGGAGGGTGGCCGATGTGAGACACCGACGTGCGCGGTTCCGCTGACGCTGTGTCGCGCCGAGGGCGGTCGCTATTGGGCAGAGATGCCCTCGCCGTCCCTCCCGCTGAATTTCGGCTGCGTCAAACCAGCCGGCACGTTCGGGTTTGGTCGTGCGATCAGCGCCTTCTTCGCCGCCGAGCACGAGCTCGGTCCACCGTGAAGCTTCAGCCTGGCGATTGATCGGCGCGAGCGATGAGTGCAGCCGGACGGAGCACCGGCGGCGTGTGCGCGACGCCGAACTGTGCGCAACCGTTCGTGTCGTGCCACGTGACCGGCGGGCGGCGGTGGTGCGCGACTCGGGTGTGGTCGCGGGCACACCTCGTGATAGAATCGGCGAGATGGATCTCACTCACAAAATCGTGCGCCGATTGCTGCGCGACGACGATGTCTCGTTCAGCCGGAACAAGAACTTCGCCGCCCACGAAGACGTGATGGTGAAGCGTGCCGTGCGTCTGTACCGCCATCTGCGCAGTATCGAGCGCGACTTGCTCGCCGCGGACGACGGGGAGACGTCCCTCGAGGCGGTCATCCGCGCCGGAGACCTAGTCACGGTGCGGCTGAGCTACCCATCGAACGGGGGGCATCGAGAGTCGTATCTGTCGGCCGCGGAGTGGGAACTCCTGCTCGACAGTGCCCGAGTGGCGGAGATCCTGCGACGGCTGCTTGACGAAGCGACCACCGAGACGCAAAACAGACTCGCGAGTTCTCACGCTTGATCCTGGAGATACAGAGTGCGGAAATCATTGGTTGTCCTGTTGTCGTTGGTCCTCTTCGTCTTGGTTTCGGCCTGTGGTCCGAGCACCAAGCTGCCTGATTCCCAGCCGCTGCCTGCGGGCCAGAGCTGGGCAGGGGTCTGGTACTCCACGCAGTTCGAGCACATGTACCTGCGCCAGACCGGCGACGAGGTGAACGGCATCTTCACCTACAAGTTTGGCGGGACCCTCGAGGGGAAGGCCAACGGAAACCTGATGACCTTCATGTGGCTGGAGCCCGGCGAGAAGAAGTCGGCGCGCCGGCAGGTGCAGGGCAAGGGCTGGCTGCAGATGAATCGCGAGGGCGACCTCATCAAGCTCAAGGGCGAATGGGGCTACAACGACGCCATGTCCGGCGGTGGCATCTGGGAGGCCGAATTCGTGCGGCCGATGAACAGCGACGATCCGCGGAACCTGGAAGACTGGAAGCGCGAGCAAGGGTTGACCGAGTAGCCCGCGCCCGTCGTTCGGCGATGGTGGCCTCCACGAAGTGACAACATGACCGATCAACTTTCGCGGCCCTTGTGCCGCTTTCTTCTCGTTCTGGCGGCGGCCCTCGCCGGTTGCGGGGCGACGCCGGCGAAGGCCGACATCCCGTTGACGAAGGCCGAACTGGCCGAGCGCGAGACCGTGTTGACGGCGCTGGGGACCGAGCTACAGCGCGGGATGGACGAGCTGAAATTCCGCGACTACGAGGCGCCGTACTACATCGGCTACATCGTCAAGGACCGCACCGACGAGACGATCAGCGGCAAGTACGGCGCGATCTCGACCGACGACACGTCGCGGGTTCGCACCGCGCACGTCGAAGTCCGTGTCGGCGACTACGACTTCGACAACCACGCCAACGTGGAAGGGGAGTCGTTTCGACTGTCGGACTATACCGCCGACCGGGTGGTCCCGCTGGAGCCCGATGTGACGGCGCTGCGCGGCACCCTGTGGTTGCTCACCGACGAAGCGTACAAGAAGGCCGTCTCGGACTATCTGACGAAGAAGGGCGGCGCCGTGTACGC
>JBFIHF010000733.1:0-1875 GCA_041601915.1 Bradymonadaceae bacterium | reverse complement strand
GGGATCTGCACGTTCCGATCCCCGGCCACCGCGACCTTTGTGAGATGGACGGCCACTGCCCCACGCTGGCCGCCCTGGACGGCTCGTCGTGAGCGCCGCGCGTGTCGTCCTCACCCTCGGATGCACCGGCCTCCTGTGCGGCTGGATGTGGCTCCTGTTCGCGTGGGTGGACGACAAGCAGCGCCGCCACCGCCAGCGCACCATCACCGCGCTCGCAGCCCTCCGACGCCGCCATGACGCGGAGATCCTGGAGATCTGGCTGGCGCTGTTCGGCAAGCCCGCTGCGGAGTACGTGGCCGAGGTCGCGTGGGCGCCGGCTGAGGTCGCACAGCCCACGGTGTTCGCCTGTGAAGGCTGCGACGACGACGGGTTCGCGTGCCTGCGCTGTGAGCACCCCGACCCCATCACCGAGCCGATCGACATGGGCCCGGCCACCGTGCCGAGTGGGATGCCACTGGCCGTGCAGTCGGCGCTGCTCGCTGAGGACCGGACGTGGCTGGACGAACAGCACGCGATCGCGCTGGCCGCGATACGGCAGATCGGACGAGAGGCAGCGGCATGAGCTGCGACCTATCGGATCTTGCGGACCTGCCGTTGGCATTGCGGGCCGCGTGGCACGAAGCGCAGGCGCACCCCGACCGTTCAGGGGAGATCCTCGCTCGCCTGAGCGACGAGGTCCGCCGGTTGTCGGCTCTCACGGATCTTCGATTGCGGGCAGCCAAAGAGCAGGTCGCGGCTGCCGAGGCTGCTGCGGATCGCGCGACGGCCAGGGCGGAGCGGAGGAGCCGCAAAGACCGTAAAGACCTCAGCGAGATCGTGCTGGATGCGATAGGCGACGGTTTCGATCCGCATGGCTACTTCGTCTATTGCTTGTGGGGTTTCGGCCGAGATCACCCGCTCTACGTCGGCTTATCTCGGAACGTCCTGAGCCGGCTAGGCACCCATCTCGGGGGCCTGCGTCGGCGGAACTCAATCGAACGAGTAACTCTCATCCGCTGCGAAACAGAGAGCGCGATGGTTGCCACCGAGGCGCGGCTGATCCGCGAGCACCAACCCCCGTGGAACACCGTCGGGATCATCGACAAGGAAGGCGCGACATGGCGAGCCGAGATCCGAAAGCCCGAGCGCTCATCGCACGTATTGCGGCCCACAGTTCATGGGCGCAGACAGCCGATCGATCGGCCCGCACCGAGCCAGCCCGCAAAGCAATGCTCGACAGATTCGAGCGCCAGGTAGATCCCGAAGGAACTCTCACCCCAGCAGAGCGCGCTGTTCGCGCCGAGCACGCGCGCAAGGCGTTCTACCAAACACTGGCCCTCAAATCAGTGGCGGCCCGTCGCAGTAGGTCCAATAACCGAACCAAAGGAGCACCGTCATGAACACGTACACGATCACCTTCCAGGACCCGACGTTCGAGAAGATCGAGGTCAAGGCCGCTCGAATGGATGTCGACTCGGGGACCCCCTACCTGCTGCTCGTGGATAGCAATGACGGGCTCGTCTATCTCGCGGCCAGAGCATCCGTGCTCGCCGTTGCCGTGGACCGAGCCGAGACACGGTGCTGCAAGAGGTGCTCATGACCTGGACCTCTCCCGACAGATGGTCGTGCCCGTCCTGCCACGCGACCACCGTGTTCGAGGGCAGTCCCGCATCCGTTGACGCGCACCGCAGGAAGGTGCAGCTCGAGCACGGGAAGCGGCATCGGAAGGAGCGGCTGGCAGTGGTGCGGCTGGAAATGGCGCTGTCACGGGGGACGAGGAGGAAGGCGGCGTGAGCATGAGCCCTGTGCAGATGCGCATCATCGCCAACACCGAGCCGTTCCGGTCCAGGCTCGTCGAACTGCTCCACGCCCTCGGGCCGCTCCTGCGACACCTGG
>JBFIHF010000732.1:0-1883 GCA_041601915.1 Bradymonadaceae bacterium | reverse complement strand
TGGTCCGCTGGTCGCCGGTCAAACTCAAACTAAAGCCCACACACCAACCAGAGAACCACCCCGCGAAGCGCCCGAGGCACTCGCGCTTCACGGGGCAGGCCGCGGTTCACCAGCAGGCGCGACGTTGCTCGACGCTTCGCGTGGTGGCTCCATGAACCGAGTGTGGGCTTTAGTTTGAGTTTGACCGGCGACCAGCGGACCAGCGGACCAGCGGACCAGCGGACCAGCGAGCAGTCCAGCGGATTCGTTGGCACCCGACCTAGGCCAGATCGTGCTCACGCAGCTTCCGCCACAACGTCGTTCGGGACATGCCCAGGAGTTCCGCTGCCTCCCCCCGCCGGCCGCGCGTGCGTCGAAGCGCGTCGATCAATGTGTCGCGTTCGAGTTGCTCGAGGGACACGGGACGGGCCATGCGGTCCCTCGGTTCGATGCCGCGTAGCTCCGGGGCGAGGTCATCGAACGACAGCGTCGGGCCCTCACCGAGCGCGAACGCGCACTCCACGACGTTGCGCAGTTCCCGCACGTTGCCCGGCCACGAGTAGTCCAAAATCGCGCGCAACGCGTCCGGCGCGATCGCCGAGATCGACCGCCGCCCGGTCTTGTTGAAGTCCTCGATAAAGTGCCAGATCAGCGCCTCGAGATCGCCGTCACGGTCCACCAGCGGCGGCAAGAACAGCGGTGCGACACGAATTCGGTACATCAAGTCGGCGCGAAATCGGCGTTCGGCGACCGCGTCACGCAAGCTCTGATGGGTCGCCGAGATCATCCGCACATCGGTCCGCCTGGGCTCCGTCGCGCCCAGCGGGACGAAGACTTGCTCCTGGATCACGCGCAACAGCCGCGCCTGAATCTCGAGATCGATCTCGGCCACTTCGTCCAAAAAGATAGTGCCCCCATCGGCGAGCTCAAACAGACCGCGCCGATCTCTCACCGCCCCCGTGAATGCGCCCTTGATGTGCCCAAACAGCTCGCTCGCCAGCAACTCCGGCGTCAGCGTCGCGCAGTTGATCGCCCGAAACGGCTGTTCCGCCCGCGGCCCCAACCGATGAATCGCCCGTGCGACCAACTCCTTCCCCGTCCCCGTCTCCCCTCGAATCAGCACCGACGTATCCGTCTGCGCCACCCGCTCGATCAACACGAACAGCGCCTCCATCTGCGGAGCGCCCGTCAACAACCCATGAAAATCCGTCAGTTCGCGCCGCAGACCATGCCTCACCACTCAGGACCCCAACCATACCCCCAACCCCCCGGGGCGCGAAGCGCCCCCCAACCCGGCGCGAAGCGCCCCGCCTTCCCTGCGCGAAGCGCTCGCCACCTGCGCGAAGCGCTCGCCACCTGCGCGAAGCGCTCGCCGCCTGCGCGCGGCGGCGCAGCCGCCGCAAGCTCGCCACCTGCGCGCGGCGGCGCAGCCGCCAAGCGCTCCTCAGCGGTCGGTGGTTTGGGGATGGTGTTTTTCGGTGGCCGCGTAGTGGGCGAAATCGCTCTGGATGCGCGAAACGACGTCGCTCTTGAAGTGGTCTTGGTAGGCGGCATCGAACGCATAGCCGCGGATCCGAAGCTCGAAACGACCGTCGATGCCAGACGACTCGAGGAACACTTCCGGCCGATGACGCGGGGAGGCGAGCGGGGTTAGGATCGCGACGCGGCGCGCGATCTCGAGGGCGCGGTCCGGTTCGATGCCGGCCGGAATCGAGATCAGGAGCTCCGCGGCCGAATCGCCGCCGTCACCGGAGAGGTTCGTCACCGATTCGGTGACCAGTTTTTCGTTCGGGATCTCGTGAATCGATCCGTCGACGGCGCGCAATCGAAGCGCTCGAACGCCGAATTCGATGACCTCGCCGGAGATGTCGTTCACGCGGACCGAATCGCCGAGCTTGATGCGC
>JBFIHF010000731.1:0-1885 GCA_041601915.1 Bradymonadaceae bacterium | reverse complement strand
GGCAAGATGCTGGAGCGACTGGCGCCCGACGACGCGGCGTTCTTCGTGAGTCTGCTCGACCCGGAGCGCGTCGAAGCGGTCATCAAGCACACCGAACCCCACCACCGAGAGCGGATCGAACACATCCGCATGTATCCGCCGGAGTCCGCGGGCTCGCTGATGACGAGCGAGATGCTCACGTTGCGGGACGACGTCAACGTGCGCGACGCGATCGAAGCGATTCGGGAGAAGGCCCCGACGTCGGAGTTCATCTTCTACGTCTACGTCGTGAACGAAGCCGGTACGTTTCTGGGTGTCGTCCCGATTCGGCGACTCATCACGGCGTCGGCCACCGCGACGTTGTCCGACGTGATGGTGGTCGACCCGATCGCGGTCCCTGCCACCGCCGACCAAGAGGAAGTCGTCGAGCTCACGGCGCGCTACAACCTGCTCGCCGTTCCGGTTGTCGACGACAACTTCAAGCTGTTGGGCGTCATCACGGTCGACGATGTGATCGACGTGATCCAACAAGAGGCGACCGAGGACATGTACCTGATGCAGGGCCTGTCCGAAGAAGACCGTGTGTACTCGCCGATCTCGACGTCGATCCGCAAGCGCTTCCCATGGATGGTGCTCAATCTGGGCACGGCGCTGCTGTCCGCGACGGTCGTCGGGGCGTTCGAAGAGTCGATCACGGAGCTCGTGATTCTCGCCACGTTCATGCCCGTGGTGGCGGGCATGGGGGGCAACGGCGGGACGCAGACGCTGACCGTCGTGACGCGGGGTATTGCGCTCGGTGAACTGGAGTTCTCCGATGCCAAGAGCGCGATCTTCAAGCAGATGACCGTCGGTCTCGTGATCGGGGTGGGTGTCGGCTCGATCACGGCCGCACTGGCGTGGGTCTGGAAGGGGACGCCGGCCCTGGGGTTGGTCCTCTGCGCCGCGATGGTGCTCAATCTCGCGATTGCCGGGTTTGCCGGCGCCGCGGTGCCGCTGTTCCTCAAGGCGATCAACCAGGATCCGGCGCTCGGCGGTGGCGTGATCGTCACGACCTGCACCGACGTCTCGGGGTTCCTCGCGTTTCTCGGTCTCGCCACGATCTTCATGGAGTACCTCAGATGAAGCAGGGTCACCTCGAGTTGAACCACCCGCCGCTGGGACCCGGTCTTCCCGGTCTCGTGCAAGGCGTCGCGCAGCTGATGGCGGCCGATGTCGACGAGCTGCTCGGGATCTCGTCGGCCGCTTTCTGCACCTACATGTTCGATCCCGCGGTCAACACGCATGAGCCCGAGCCCCGCGAGTACTCGGCCTACGCGTCGCTGTTCTCCAACTACGGGCCGTGGGAGAGCATCAGCTACTACACGGGCTGGGAGATCCTCGAGGTCAGCGCCTTGTCGGCGGTGGAAACCCTGAAGATCGTCGCGTTCGAGATCAATGCCGGCCGTCCGATGGTCACGCTGACGCCGGACCTCGACCCGACGTTGGTCACCGGGTACCGCATCGGGGTCGACGAGCGCGTCGTCGTGACGCAGGCCGGCGAGGTGGTCGTGCGCGACGACTCCCGCCTGCAGGGAGACGAACAGCTCTTTCGGAACTGGTTGTTACTCGTGCGCCCGGGCGAGCAGCCGGAGTGGGCCGCCTCACAGGTCCGTCAACAGATCGACCTCCTTCGATGGGTCGTGCAGCATGCCCGGAACGATCAGGAGTTCTTCCAGGAGACCTCGGAGAACTACGCGCCCGGGCTGCGCGGCCTGCGCCGATTCCGGGCCTTCCTCGACGGCCTCACGGATCCGGCCGGGGTCGCGCATGCCGAGCGTACGGTTCGGGGGCTGCATTTGGCGCGCGCCGCTGCCGCGTCGTGCCTTTCCCGCTGGGCCGAGCCGATCGCGGAATCGATGGCGTCGGC
>JBFIHF010000730.1:0-1888 GCA_041601915.1 Bradymonadaceae bacterium | reverse complement strand
GTTGCCCGCGATCAGCGCCGAGATGATCGGGGCCATGGACAGACGAAACGGGAAGTTCCACGGCGAGATGACAGCGACGACGCCCATCGGAAAGTAGCTGATGTAACTGGTCTTGCCGGGGAACAAGATCGGTGTGCGCTCTTTGTGGCGACCCAGCACCTTGGGGGCGAGCTTGTCGTAGTGGTCCAGGAACAACGGGATGCCGATCACTTCGTGCATCAGCGCTTCAGCGTACGGCTTGCCGGTATCGAGGCTGATCCGGCGCGCGATCGCCTCGCCGTCCTTGACGCACACCTCGCGCACCGCCTGCAACCGCGTCAGCCGTTCCTTGACCGACAACGCGCTCCAAGCCCCAAACGCCGCGCGGGCGCGACCGACGGCCGCTTCGACCTCCTCGGCGGTGCTGATGTGGTAGTCGGCGATCTTCTCGCCAGTGGCGGGGCTGAACTTTTCAATCACACGTGCGGCGGCGCTCATGGGATCCTCGGGGCTGTGTCGCCAAATTCTACACCCGCGGCAGACCATGTCACAGCGACTTTCGGCACGTGGATCTCGCGGGGTCCGACCGCGCGCAACGCGAAGTTTTGACACCCCCCAACGCGGCACCTAGACTGGGGATAGAACCTCAACCAATTTTTTGCCGCGTTTCCTCGGGGGCTGCGCAGCGGCATCCCTTGGAGTGCGAGTGAACGATTTCGACGCGTTCGATAGCGGAACACAGGAGGAGCTCAACGAGCTCTCCGAGGCCGTGCGCGACGAAGACGCCGAGCACGGCCTCGTCGTGTTGCCGCCGCTGCACGACCACATCAATGAGATCGCACGTCGGGTGGCTTGCCGAGCCTGCGTCGGCGTGATCGTGGTCGACGCGACGAACCTCGGCGCCTGGGAGCGCCAGTACGGCGCGGCGCTCTTCATGCAGCTGATGAGCAAGCTCGCGCAAGCGACGGAGCGCATGAAAGGCAGCGCGATCCGCACCGACGACATCGTCTGCATCGACGCGAGCGGCGGGGAGACGATCTTGATCTTCCTCGGTAGTCCGCGCGCCGGAGACGACGGCCCGAGCATCGACTTCGAGAGCATCGTCGCCCGCGTGAAACGCCAGTTGTTCGAGCCGTTCCAATCGATCCAACTCTGGTACCACACCGCGCTCGAGATGGTGTGCACGGGCAGCGCGCTGCTGATTCGCAACGACTCCGTCGACCCGCGCCGCGAGATCTACCGCGCGATCCGCCACGCCCGGATCGACGCACAGGTCGGCCATCGCGAGATTCAGCGCCAGCGCCACCGCGTCGTCGGCCACATGATCGCGCAGCGCAAGATTCGCACGCTCTACCAGCCGATCGTGGACCTCCGGTCCCGCGAAACCGTGGGATTCGAGGCGCTCAGTCGCGCCGAACAGTCCGACGCCGAAAAGCTCGGCGTGCACCTGTTCGTCGCGGCGGCAAAGGCCGATCTCGACGGCGAGCTCGACCAAACCTGCCGGTCGTTGTCGATGGCGCGTCGCCCGGGGCTGTCGACGAGCCGGCGGCTGTTCGTGAACTGCCTGCCAAGTACGTTCTACGAGCCGATGCGTGACCTGGAGCTGATCCTCGCCGAGTGGGAAGCGGACGGGCTGGTGCCCGATCAACTCGTGTTCGAGATCACCGAGAACATCACCCACGACCAGCTGCGCCGCATCCTTCCTAGCGTTCGACAGCTTCAGGCCCGCGGATTTCAGTTCGCGATCGACGACGTCGGCACGGGCACTTCGAACCTGCAGCTCATCGCCGATCTGGAGCCGCAGTACATCAAGATGGACATCACGCTCACGCGTGGGATCGCCTTGAGCGCCCGCAAACAGGCGCTCGCCACGTATCTGATGGAGCTCGCGGCAAAGTGCGACGCCCAG
>JBFIHF010000729.1:0-1921 GCA_041601915.1 Bradymonadaceae bacterium | reverse complement strand
GCGCTCGGCTGAACAATATGTGGCGTAGTGTGCTCATGAGCATCCTTCGTGTGAGAGTCCCAACGGATTCGTCGGAGTATACATGACACCGTGTAGGACTTAAAGTTGACGCGATTCTGCCTTTGTTCCCAGATTAGAGGCATTGAAACGAGAAAAGTTCCGTGGGGATTCAAAAAATATTCCCATCGTCGCAGATCTCGCAGCAGGCCTCGCGGAGAGCGGTACATGACGGTCGAAGAGAAACGGATGTTCCTGCAGTGTTTGTTCGCGGCGGCCTGGGTCGACGGCGAAATCGGGGTCGCGGAGAACGCGATTCTGGCGACGCTGTTCAACCATGTCGAGATGCCGCCCGCGGATCGCGACGTCGTGGCGGCCTGGTTCGACGCGGCGCCGCCGGAGCCGAACTGGGAGATGGCGGCGTCGACCCCCGAGCTGCGCACGGCGCTGCTCGAGCAGGTGTTCCTCGTCGCCGCGTCCGACGGCACCGTCGACGCCCGTGAACTCGTGTTGCTGGAGCGGCTGCGCAGCCGACTTCGGTTGACCGATGACGAGTTCAACGCCGCGGTGCAGAAGATCGAGAAGCTCGTCGCGGGTGGTTGACCGACCCGCCGCGCCCAAGTATCTCTAACCCCATCGATTCTCAGCTCGCGGTGCGCGATGTGGTTGTCCCTGTACATCGGCTGCCTCATCTTCGGAGGTGTCTTCGTCGGCCTCTCCGTCCTGTCGGGGCTCGGCGGTGATGGCGATGTCGAGATGGACAAGGAGCTCGAGTTCGACAAAGAGTTCGAGTTCGACAAGGAGTTCGAGTTCGACAAGGACATCGATCTCGACGGGGACGCGGACGCGGACGCGGATGCCGACGGTGACGCCGATGTCGACAAGGACATCGAGATCGCGCCTCGCGGTCGCAAGTTTCGTCCCTACCTCAGCTTCAAGTTCTACACCTTCAGCGCCGCGTTCTTCGGGCTGACCGGGACGCTGCTGACGTTGTTCAGCGCCGGCGTGGCGTTGACGTTCATCGTCGCCCTGATCATGGGGCTTGGTTCCGGACTCGGGATGACGTACCTCTTGCATGCTGCGAATCGGTCGGAGGGGGGGAGAGTCTCGACCGGAAAAGAGCTCGTGGGCACGACGGCGACGGTCACCATTCCGATCCGTCCGGGCCAACTGGGGAAAGTGAAACTTCGTATCAAAGGACAGCTTGTCGAGCTGATGGCACGGCAATATGAGGACGACGAAGCCGAGGGCGATGCCGAGGCCGATCGCGAAGTGGTGTTCGACTTCGGGGAGGAGTGCCTCGTCCTGGGAATCGAAGATGGGGTCGTTCGAGTGATGCACCCGTCTCAACTGGAGCGGCGCAAGAACAGCTAACCGCCTCAACTTGGAGAGTAACGATGGATCCGATAATCGGCGGAATGTTCGGCTTGACGGTGCTGCTGCTAGTACTGTTCGCGCTGCTCAAGAAATACATCTGGATCGGGCGCCCCAATGAGGTCCTGATCCTGACGGGTACCGACGTCAAGGGGGCCGACGGTACCGTTCGTGGCTACCGGTTGATCTTCGGTGGGCTCGCCTTCCAAACGCCGATTCTCGAGACGGTCGACCGCATGGACTTGCGGGTGTTCCCGGTCCGCATCGACACGCGCGGTGCGTACTCGAAGGGCGGGATCCCGCTCAACGTGCATGCGATCGCGAACGTGAAGATCTCCAGTGATGCCGACGAGATTCACAACGCGATCGAGCGGTTCCTCGGCCGCTCCCGCGACGAGATGGTCCGCGTCGCCCAGGAAACCCTCGAGGGCAACATTCGCGGCGTGCTCGCGACCCTGACCCCGGAAGAGGTCAACGAGAACCGGCTGCGATTCACGGAGCAGCTGGCCCTCGACGTCGAGCCCGACCTCGAGAAGCTCGGTCTTCATCT
>JBFIHF010000728.1:0-1925 GCA_041601915.1 Bradymonadaceae bacterium | reverse complement strand
TTCGACGAGGTGATGGCCGGGGTCGACCTCGATCAGATGGCGGTGATGCTCTACACGTCTGGAACGACCGGAAGACCGAAGGGCGTGCCGCTCACGCACCGCAACGTGGCCGTGAACGGGCGCG
The DNA here is from genome assembly GCA_041601915.1 of Bradymonadaceae bacterium. Classification (GTDB taxonomy): domain Bacteria; phylum Myxococcota_A; class Bradymonadia; order Bradymonadales; family Bradymonadaceae; genus JBFIHF01. The sequence goes on along the minus strand of JBFIHF010000728.1, from coordinate 1,801 downwards.
ACTGGCTCGTCATCAACGGTCCGCTGGTCGAGGAGAACGGCGTCGATGTGCTGTGGCTCCCGATGAGCCACATCTTCGGTTTCGGCGAGGCGTGCCTCGGCAATACGCTGGGCTTCACGAGCTACCTCAGCGATCCGTACCAGGTGCTGAACGTGCTGCCCGAAGTGCGACCGACGATCTTCATGAGCGTTCCGCGCTACTTCGAGAAGATCGCCGCGATCGCCAGCGAGGGGAAGACCGACGCCGAACGGCGCGAACGTCTGCACGCGATCACTGGCGGCCGGCTGTCGTTCTGCCTGAGCGGCGGCGCGGGGCTCAAGCGCGAGATCAAGGAGTTCTTCTGGGACAACGGTCTGCTGATCACCGAGGGCTACGGCCTCACCGAGGCGAGCCCGACGATCACGCTGAATCGGCCCGACGCGTTCCGGTTCGACACGGTCGGGATGCCGCTCCCGTCGCTCGAAGTGAAGCTCGGCGACGACGGCGAGATCATGGCGCGCGGGGAGAGCATCTTCGGCGGCTACCACAAAGACCCCGAGGCCAGCGCGCTGGTGCTGACCGAGGATGGCTGGCTCAAGACCGGCGACCTCGGGCGGTGGACCGACGACGGGTTCCTCCAGATCATCGGCCGCAAGAAGGAGATCCTCGTCACCGCCGCCGGCAAGAACATCTCACCGGTAAACATCGAACAAGAGTTCCTCGATGACCCGGTGTTCGGCCAGGTCGTCGTGTTCGGCGACGGTGAGCGATACCTCGTGGCGGGCGTATGGCTGGAGCCGATCGCAGTGCGGGCGGTGTTCGGCAACGACGCCGCGACCACACAGGTCGAGGCGCACATCGCCGGCAAAATGACCGCGGTCAACGACCGGCTCGCGCGCTACGAACAGATCAAGAGCTGGAAAGTCATGAGCTCGCCGCTCACCGTGGAGAACGGGTTTCTGACCCCGACGCTCAAGGTGAAGCGCAACAAGGTCTACGAGGCATTCGCGGACGAGTTCCGCGCACTGTACGGGTAAGTCATGGGTCGATGGACGAACATCGCGCGAAAGCTGCTCGCCGGACGCCCCGAGGTCGGGCTGACGCCGTCCGACGTCGTGCACGCCGAGAACAAGTGGCGGCTGCTGCGCTATCGCAGTGACTGCGTCAGCCACCGCACGCCGATCGTGCTGGTGCCGTCGCTCATCAACCGCCACTACGTGCTCGATCTGATGCCGGGCAAGAGCTTCGTGGAGTGGCTGCTCGCGCAGGGCTGGGACGTCTTCATCATCGACTGGGGCACCCCGAGCCGCGAAGACCAGTATCTGGAGTTCGACGACTACTGCGACCGTTACCTGCGCCGCGCTGTCAGTCGCGCTTGCCGCGCTGCCGGCACCGATCAGGTGCACCTGCTGGGTTACTGTCTCGGCGGCACCCTGACCACGATCTACGCCGCGCTGTACCCGGACACGGTGGCCAGCATGGTCAACCTCGCCGCGCCGATCGACTTCGAAGATGACGGCCTGTTGTCGATCTGGAGCCGGCTCGAAGAACTCTCACTGACCTCGGTCATCGACGCGTTCGGCAACATGCCGTGGCCCTTGATGCAGTTGGGCTTCACGCTCATGCGACCCACGCTGAACCTCCAGAAGCTCGTCTACGCGGTGGACCGCGCGTGGGACGACGAGTTCCTCGACGGCTTCATCGCGCTCGAGACCTGGGGCAACGACAACATCTCGTTCCCGGGGCGCGCGTTCCGCACCTACATCGAAGAGCTGTACCGCGGGAACAAGCTCGTCAAAGGCGAGTTCCACGTCAGCGGGCG
>JBFIHF010000727.1:0-1927 GCA_041601915.1 Bradymonadaceae bacterium | reverse complement strand
TGAAAATAACCGTCCTCGGTCAGACGTACTCGATCGTATACGCATCGGCGACGTTGATGGACCTCGCGGGCCTGGACGGTGCGGTCTGCCACGCGACGAACACCATCGTGGTCGCGGAAGGGTTATCGCCCGACCGCGAGCGCGAGACGCTGTTGCACGAACTCATGCATGTGGTGTGGACGCAGATGGGGTTGAGCCGCGGTGATGTGGACGAAGAGCGCATCGTGGACGCGCTTGCGAAGGGGCTGACGGCGGTGCTGAAGGACAATTCGAGGAAGCGTTTGCGCAGGGTGTTCGAATGATACGGACGCAGGACATCGACACGCTGGCGCGCACGCTGTACGGCGAGGCGCGCGGTGAAGGGTACGCCGGCATGCTGCTCGTCGGTTACGTCATTATGAACCGGTTGCGCACGCGGTATCGGGGCAATGCGAGTCTCGTGACGGTGTGCCGCGATCCGTGGCAGTTCTCGTGCTGGAATCGGAACGACCCGAACCGAGTGCGGCTGGAGACGGTGGACCTGACCGACAAGGACTTTCGGACGTGCTATCGCGCCGCGCTGGAGGTGATCGACGGGGTGAACCCGTTCTCGCCGCAGGTGCGGCACTACTACGCGAAGAGCATGCCGAAACCGCCGTTCTGGGCGGAAGGCAAATTCCCGGTGAAGGAGCACGGACGGCACCTGTTCTATGAAGGGATCGCGTAGACCCAAGCACCGCTGGCGGTGCAAGGAGTGGCCCGATGAGCTTCCCCCTGATGCTTATGGTGGCGATAGTCATCGATGGTCAGACGCTGCCGTGGGCAGGACCGGACGACAATCCGTGTGAATTCTGGGCCTCGGCGGTCGAAGCCCTGGTCAGCATTGAACCCGAACGCCGTCGGCAAACGGCGATGCACTGGGCGGCGTTGCGGCCCAAGCGTTCGGAGTTGTTCCGCATCGCGTATCAGTACGTCGAGAAGCGCGAACTGACTCAGCAGAACGGCTACGTTTTGGCATACCGGGAGTGCTCTGTTTGAATATCAGCAATGAGGAACTGTACGCGCTTTATCTTGAGAACGGGAGGATGTACACGACGACAGCCGCTGCCGTGGGGTGCGACGAGTCTACGGTTCGCCGGCGACTGACAAAGTGGAAGGCGGACGGGGGGAGTCCGGAGGTCGTAGTTCAGCATCCGTCGAACCCGGATGTTCCGATAGCGGAACTCATCGAGTTCAAGAAGAGGCGCTTCGCGCGCAAGAAGACCCACGAGGACGAGCGCAAGCTCATCAAGTGCACCATCAAGTGCGAGGGTCCCATAGGGATACTGCACTTCGGTGACCCGCACCTGGACAACGACGGCACCGACATCGCGCTCTACGAGCAGCACTGTCAACTGGTGCTTCAGACGAAGGGGTTGTATGCGGCGAACGTCGGTGACGTTACCGACAACTGGGTAGGGCGCCTCGCGCGCCTGTACGCCGACAGTTCGACCACGGAGCACGATGCGTGGCGGCTCGCTGAGTACTTCATGAACTTGCTGAGTGGCAAGCTCATCTATCTCATCGGCGGCAATCACGATGCGTGGAGCGGGAACAAGGACCCGCTGAAGTGGATCATGCGGTCGTCCAGTGCGACGTACCAGCCGAGCGAGGCGCGCATCGAGGTGCACCTGCCGAACAAGACGACGTTCCGCATCAACGCGCGGCACGACTTCGCCGGGTCCTCGCAGTACAACCCGGCGCATGGCCCGACGAAGGCGCTGCAGTTCGGAACGCGGGACCACATTGCGATCTGCGGGCACAAGCACAAGAGCGGGCACAGTGAGATCAAATGCCCGCAGACGGGCATCAACATGCAGGCGGTGCAGGTCGGGTCGTACAAGATGATCGACCGCTTCGCGCGGGACCACGGGTTCCGCGACCAGCACCTGAGTCCGTGCTGCGTCAC
>JBFIHF010000726.1:0-1931 GCA_041601915.1 Bradymonadaceae bacterium | reverse complement strand
TTGCTGGTGGACGACCTCGACGCCTTCCTTGAGGCGGCGGTGGTCGGCTCCGGCTGGCTCCTCCATCCGCGCAGCTTCGCGCTGCGCCGCGACACGGGCGCCGTCTGGCTCACGCGACCGGGCGTCGAGGTGCTGATCGAGGTCAGTCAAGGGAGTCTGGACGGGCCAGCGTGCGTGGACGCCGTGGAGATTGCGGGCCTCGACACGAGGCGCGGTCTGGCCCAGATCTTCGAGGCGTGCGGCGTCGCGGTGCTCGACGGACCGCAGGGCGCCGTCGTGCTGGGTGACGGGCGACGGTGGTCGGCGCGCTAGACCAGCAGACCAGCAGACGAGCGGAGTCTTTGGTTAGACGCGCTGTCATATGGGCCGGGGCTCGGGGGCACTCACTCCTGTCAATCAGGAGAATCGCCATGATGGGACATGATGATGCGCGCCACCTCGTCAGCCGAACGGGGATCGGAACACCGCCCGCCGAGATCGCGGCGCTCGCCCAGATGACGCGGGGCAAGGCCGTCGACGCGCTGTTGCGCGGGGTTCGGTCGGCGCCGACCACGACGAAGCCGTCATGGGCGTCCGAACCGATGCGCCCGCGGGAGGTTCTCGTCGCGGCGATGTCGGACCCCAAGGCGGTTCAGGAGATGCTGCGCGAGCGCGGCTTCGAGCTGAAGCAGTGGTGGTTCGGTGAGATGCTCGAGACGCCATCGCCGCTGACCGAGCGGATGACGTTGTTCTGGCACAATCACTTCACGTCGGGGCTGCGCAAGGTTCGGCGGCCAGCACTGATGCTGCGTCAGAACCTGATGCTGCGAGCGGGGGCGCTCGGCCGGTTCGACGACCTGCTGCGCGCCGTGCTGCACGACCCCGCGATGCTCGTGTACCTCGACAACGTGCGCAACCACGCCAATGAGCCGAACGAGAACCTCGGCCGAGAGCTCCTCGAACTTTTCACGCTGGGCGAAGGGCAGTACGAAGAGGCGGACGTCAAGGCGGCGGCGCGGTCGCTAACGGGGTGGGGCGTCAATCGCCGGACCGGTGAGTTCCGCGCGGCGCCATGGAAGCACGACACCGGCGAGAAGACGCTGCTGGGCAAGACAGGTCGCTTCGACGGCGACCAGATGGTGCCGGTGATCTTGGGCCACACCGCCTGCGCCCCGTACATCGCTGCGAAGCTGCGCGGCGAGTTCATCACCACCGCGGCCGCCCCCGCCGAGCTCGCGCACCTCGCCGCCCGGTTCCGAAAGGACTGGGACATCGCCGCGTTGGTGGCCGCCGTGCTGAAGTCGGATGCGTTCTGGGCGCCGAACAACCGCGCCACGAGGATCAAGTCGCCGGTGGAGTTGCTCGTTGGAACGATTCGCACGTTGCGGCTCCGTATCCCATGGGAGCGCGTGCTGGTGCAGTCGTCCCGCGCGCTTGGTCAAGACGTGTTCGAACCGCCCAACGTCAAGGGGTGGGCCGGCGGAGACGCATGGATTACGAGCAACTCGTTGCTCCGCCGCATGGCGATTCTCGATCGGGCCGGCCGGTTCGAGACCAAGATCAAAGACCTCGACCAGTGGCTCGGCAAGGCGTTTGCCGGCCGCCCGCAAGCGGAGCGGATCCAGCGCATCTTGCTGGCCGCCGATCCGCTGACTGCCCCGCCAACCGGCCACGTGCGCACCCAGGTGCGCGGACTGCTTTCCGACCCCATCTACCAGCTCGGGTGACATCATGGACATCGATCGACGGCGTTTCATCGAACTGGCGGGACTTGCAGGGCTCGTGCTGCTCGCCCCATCCGGCGTGGCGGCTCGCACGGCACGACGCGGCCGCGTGGTGGTGTTTGTGGAGTTGAACGGAGGCAACGACGGCCTGAACACCGTCGTGCCGTACACGGACCCGCTGTACCGCGCGTTGCGACCGTCCCTCGGGATCGGCTCGAAGGAGGTTCT
>JBFIHF010000725.1:0-1938 GCA_041601915.1 Bradymonadaceae bacterium | reverse complement strand
GTTGGCCGTGCTACCGGAAGGTGCACTACCGAGGAGAGCGTCGTGTCCGAACCGAGCACCGAATGGAAGGAAGATATCGCGCCCGGCGAGGCGGAGGTTCACGCGCAACACCTGGTCGCGTTCGAAGAGATGCGGCGGCTCAAGGACGCCAAGTACGGCAAGGGCCGCCAGCTCCACCGTTTCCCCCGCCTCGGGCTGCGCGGGCAGTTCGAGGTCTTGTCGGACCTGCCGGATCACGCGCAGCACGGACTATTCGCGGCTCCGGCGAGCTACGAAGTCTGGGTGCGCCTCTCCAATGGCGGCGTGGATCGTGTCTCCGATCGTCGACCTGATTTTCGCGGTTTCGCGATCAAGGTCCGCGGCGTCGAGGGGCCTGGCGCTCTCGGCCACGGTGATACCGACTGTCAGGACTTCCTGCTGATTCAGCAGCCAGCGCTTGGCTTCGTGAACAGCCGGGAGTTCGTCGATCTCGTGCTGAACACGGCGCGCGGCCCCGTCACGCTGCTCCGTCATATGGTCTCGCAGCACGGGCTGGGCGGCGCGTTCCGAAAACTCAAGGAGATCGCCGACGCGCTGAACATCCCCTTCAGCGGGTTTGCGACGGCGAAGTTCTTCAGCGCCGCACCGATTGCCTGCGGACCGTATGCGGTCCGCGTTCGCATGTTGCCGGCGCGAACCATCGCGCGTCCTGGCGCCAAGAACGACTGGGCCAAAGACTTTCTCGCCCATCTCAGCGAAGGCCCGCTCCGCTTCGAGCTGCAACTACAGTTCTACGTCGACGAGGCCCGGACCCCCATCGAGGATGCATCGGGCGCATGGCCCGAAGATGCGGCGCCCTTCGTCACCGTCGGCGTGCTGACGATTCCGGCCCAGGACCCGCAGAGCGAGGAAGGAAAAGCGCTCACCGAAACCATCGAAGCCGCGTCGTTCGACCCGTGGGCGGCGTTGATGGCCCATCGCCCACTGGGCGAGGTCATGCGGGCGCGCAAGGTCGTCTACTTCCAGAGTCAGACCGGTCGGCGCGAGACGTGACTCCGTTGTGCACGGCCTAAACTTGCCTACGATAACGACGAACTGTCGTCGGGTACCACCGGAGATCCCATGAAGAAGCTCAAAGTCGCAGGAGTGGCGCTCGTCGCGCTCGTCGTCTTGTTTCTCGGCATCGGTCTCGTCCTGCCTTCCGAAGTCGTCGTCACCCGCGATATCGTGATCTCGGCGAAGCCGGAGGTGATCTTCCCACACCTCAACGGCCCGAAACCGCTGCTCGCCTGGTCGCCATGGGCGAAGAGGGACCCCAACGCCACCTGGACGTTCGAGGGTCCGGAGTCCGGTGTCGGGGCAAAGTACAGTTGGAGCGGGAACGACGACGTCGGCACGGGCTCGCAAACGATCACGGCCGTCGTCCAAAACAAGCGCGTCGAGACGTCCCTCGATTTCGGGGAGTCGGGCCCCGCCACGGCGTGGTTCGAACTCGAGCCGCAGGGCGAGAACACCCGGGTGATCTGGGGCCTGCGCAGCGAACTCGGCCGTCCCCTCGGCGGGTGGATCGGCCTGATGATGGACGGGTTCGTCGGCAAGGATTACGAAGAAGGCCTCGCGAACTTGAAGCAACTCGTGGAACGCTGACCGTTCCCCATGCCCCGTGCTTCGATGCGCGATGACTCCATAGCGCGCACGAGCGCACTGCCGATCTGGGCGGCCGCGTTTCCCATCGCGGCGGGCTTGTACCTGCTGTGGAAGGCCTGGGTGCGGGAGCTCATCCTTCAGGCGGGACTGCTCAACCCGAGCGCAGTCCTTGAGCCGTGGTACACCGATCACGCGTCGCTCACGCGCGTTCATCTCGTGACCGGCGCCCTGCTCACGACGCTCGGCTTTCTCCAATTCGTGCCCCGGATCCGCACGAAGTTCCCCGCTGTCCACCGCTGGACCGGTCGCGCC
>JBFIHF010000724.1:0-1942 GCA_041601915.1 Bradymonadaceae bacterium | reverse complement strand
GGCGATGACCTCGCCGTGAACGCCGAGCAAGTGACCGGGGTCGACGCCGACCGCGAGCTGCCGGTGGTGTGGGCGGTGGCCAAGGGTTCGGCGCTGAACAAGGCGATCCTCGTGCCGGCCGCGCTCGCGATCAGCGCCGCGACTCCGTGGGCGATCACACCGTTGCTCATGGTTGGTGGCGCGTTCCTGTGTTTCGAGGGCGTCGAGAAGGTGCTGCACAAGGTGCTGCACAACGAGGCCGAGGACGAAGAGCATCACCAGGAAATGCTCAAGGCCTTGACCGACGAATCCGTCGATATGGTCGAATTCGAACGCGAGAAGATCAAAGGCGCGATTCGCACCGACTTCATCCTGTCGGCCGAAATCGTCGTGATTTCCCTGGGCACCGTGGCCGCAGCGACCTTCATCGAGAAGGCGAGCGTCCTCGTCGCCATCTCGGTGATCATGACGGTCGGGGTTTATGGATTCGTCGCCGCGATCGTGAAACTCGACGATGTGGGGCTGCACCTGAGCAAGAAAGGTGGCGGAGCGGCGAAACTCGGCTATCTGATGGTCGCCGGTGCCCCGTACCTGATGCGGGGCCTCGGCATTGCCGGCACCTTGGCGATGTTTCTCGTCGGCGGCGGCATCATCGCGCACGGGATCCCGGGACTGGAGCACTTCGTACATGAGCTGCTCCCGCCGGGCGGACTGGGTACGGTCCTCGGGATGCTGTTCAACGCGGTCGTGGGCATCCTCGTCGGGCTGCTGGTGGTGGGCGTCGTGGAAGGGACCAAGCGACTGCGGCCAACTCAGGCGTGATCCGCGCGACCGTCCAAACCGCCGCGACGCTGTGTTAGTAGTCACACGACTTCTTGGATGTGTGCCCCATGCGACTCTGGATTCTGCTCGCCGCCCTCTTCCTCGCCGGTTGTCCGGACAGCCCCGGCCCGCGGCCACCACCCGAGTGCCGTGGTGGACCTGATCGTGACGGCGACGGCGTCATCGACGAGTGCGACAACTGTCCCGACGGTGAGAACCCCGACCAGGCGGATTCCGACCACGACGGCGCTGGCGACCGCTGCGACTTCGACGATGACAACGACGGCGTGCCCGACGACGAGGACAGCTGCCCGTGGGTCCACCAGGGCGGCGACCTCGTCGACACCGACGGCGATGGACTCGGCGACGTCTGTGACCCGTGCCCGGCTGGCGAGGACCTGACCGACACCGATGGCGATGGCTTCAACGACTGCGTCGACACCTGCTTGAATCTGGCTTCGGCCGACAACGCGGATTCGGACGGCGATTGGGTCGGCGACGCCTGCGACAACTGCCCCAACGCGCCGAACGCCGGTCAGATCGACCGCGACGGAGACGGCATCGGGGACGCGTGTGACGACGATCAGCCGTTCGACATCGAAGAGACGACGCTCGCCGAGATCCACGCGGCGATCCTGGCCGGCAACCTGACGTGTGCCGAAATCGTCGATGCGTACCTCGCCCGCGTGAACCAATACGAACTCGACATCAGCGACGGTGCGCCGCTCAACGCGTTCGTGATGCTCAACGAGCAGGTGCGGCAACAAGCCGCGGACCTCGACGCGGCGTTCGACGACAGTGGCGAGCTGACCGGTCCCCTGCATTGCGCGGTGTTCGTGGTCAAGACCAACCATGGCACGACGGACACCGACACGACGGACGGCTCGCTCGCCGCCCTCGGGGTGCGCGTGAAGAAAGATGCGTTCGCCGTCGCCGAAATGCGGAACCAGGGCGCGATCTTGCTCGGTTCGACCGGTATGGACGAATTCGCGCGCGGCATCCACGGGATCGGCGGCGCGCACGGTCGCAGCGGAAACGCGTACGATTCGACCCGGAACTCCGGCGGCTCGTCGGCAGGCTCCGGCGTGGCGGTCGGTGCGAACTTTGCCTGGGGCGGGACCGGCACCGACAACTGCGCGTC
>JBFIHF010000723.1:0-1942 GCA_041601915.1 Bradymonadaceae bacterium | reverse complement strand
TCTGCGCCACGCGTCGTACTTTTCGAAGTGGAACCAGAACGTGCTCAACGACTCGCGCACGCACGTGTTCATTCAGGATGGACGAAGTCACCTGCGCACACGCGACGAGGGAACCTATGACCTCGTCACACTCGAGCCACCACCGCTGGGGTTTGCCGGCGTTTCGTCGCTCTACAGCCGCGAGTTTTACGAATTGGCGCGCAGTCGCCTCAAGGACGGTGGTTTCGTCACGCAGTGGCTGCCGGCCTATCAGGTGCCGGGGACGACCGTGCTCTCCATCATTCGCGCATTTCAGGACGTCTTTCCGGACGCGATCCTGCTCCTCGGCGCGGGGTCCGAGCTGATTCTCGTGGGGCGGAAAGGCGCACCGCTACAGATACGCCTCGACGACCTGATTCGGCGCCTCGCGGAGCGACCGGAGGTCACGGAAGACCTCCAGCGCATCCAGGTCGGTCCGCTGATGGACTTCATCGCGCTGTACGGCGCCTCGTCCGAGACGCTGAAGAAAGCGACCGCCGATGTGCTCCCGGTTACGGATGACTACCCGATCCTCGAGTACTCGCGGACCTCGACCGTGATCGACTACGCGATCCCAGGGACCATTTTTTCGCCCTACGGCGTCAAGCAATGGTGCACCGACTGCTGGCCGCCGACCGGACCGCCCGACCCACGGTTGGACGGAATCAACGCGTACCTCACGCTGATGTATCGATTCACACAGTCGCCGGGGTTTCGCATCCACAGTAGTATCCGGGCCGTCCAGCAGACGCCGATCGAGTTTCCGACGGGGGTCACGCCCGCCAGCCCACTCATCCGCGACAGCCTGTTGCTGCGCGACATGTTCCCGGAACCCGAAGCGGCCCCGGTGGTCCCGTCCGTCGCGCCCTGAGTTGTGGTTGAGCCGGGTCCTGCGTCAAAAGTGGTGCGACGGCATCCCCCGGGTATTGAAACACAGGCGTGTCGTGATAGGTTCGGCCGTGCAGGTCCCGTAGCTCAGCTGGATAGAGCATCAGATTCCGAATCTGAGGGTCGCGCGTTCGAATCGCGCCGGGGCCATCTTCTCAAGACATATCGTTCGCGTAGATCGGTTTTCGGGGTCTCGTTCTCGGGGTCTCGTTCTCGGGGTCACGTTCTCGGGGTCTCGTTCTCGGGGTCTCGTTCTCGGGGTCTCGTTCTCGGGGTCTCGTTCTCGGGGTCTCGTTCTCGGGGTCTCGTTCTCGGGGTCTCGTTCTCGTGCGTTTCGTTCTCGTGGGTTTCGTTCTCGTTTCTCGTTTTCGATCTCGTCCTATCGAGTTCCCCGCACGGCGAGACAGAATCGGCCGCGGTGCTGGGAAGTCGATCGGACGGGAGTGACAACGAGGAGCGAGTGGCGAGAACGACAGCGAGAACGGGACCGAGAACGACGGGCGACGAGGACGAGGACGAGCCCGAGGCGAGTCGGGCCCGGGGCGCCGTACCAGCGCCAGCCGACCGGCACGTCGGCGGCAGCACGCCTCCGCGGCTCGCCTCCCATGCAGATGGTTCTCGCCTTTCGATGGGGTCAGGCGACGCCACCCCCATGCGGCCACGCCTTCGGCGCCCTCTCGGGTGAGGCCGCATGGGGTGGCCTCACCTGACCCCACCGAAAGGAGAAACCACCATGGGATTCGATCACGAACGCTTCGACTGCTACCAACTCGCCGTATCCGTCGCGCGCTGGGTACGACTCGCCCGCTTCGCGCGCGGGGACGCGGACCTGCGTCGCCAGGCTGTTCGCGCCGCAGACTCCGTCGTCCTCAACATCGCCGAAGGCACGGCGCGCAAGAACGACGCGGCGAAGAACCACTTTCGGATCGCGCTCGGCTCCGCCGCGGAGACCTGCGCGGTCCTCGACCTCGTCCAACTGGCTGGCGCCGCCGACCGCCAACACGAACTTCGGCGCATCGGCGCGATGCTTGCCGTC
>JBFIHF010000722.1:0-1943 GCA_041601915.1 Bradymonadaceae bacterium | reverse complement strand
GCGGACTCGGATGCCGCGGGCTTCGAGCTCGGCGGCGAGCTTGGCGCCGTGGATCTTCTTGCGCGCCTTGGAGCGGCTCATGTTGCGGCCTGCGCCGTGGCAGGTGGAGCCGAACGACTGCGTCATCGACCCTTCGGTGCCCAGCAGCACCCATGATGCGGTGCCCATGCTGCCGGGCACGAACACCGGTTGGCCGAGCTCGCGGTACTCGATCGGCAGCTCGTCGAGGCCCGGCCCAAACGCGCGCGTCGCGCCTTTGCGGTGCACGCACACTTTGATGCGCTCGCCCTGCACGACATGGGTCTCGATCTTCCCGATGTTGTGGGCGATGTCGTAGACCTGACGGACCTCCGTGTCCGCGCCGTAGATCTCGTCGAACGCCTCACGCACGCCCATCGCCAACAGTTGGCGATTGGTGAACGCGAAGTTCGCGGCGCACCGCATCGCACCCAGATACGCCTGACCGTCGACGGAATCCATCGGTGCGCAGGCGAGCTCGCGATCCGGCAGCACGATGTTGTGGTCGCGCATCGTGCGCTGGAACTGCTTGACGTAGTCGGTACAGATCTGGTGGCCGAAGCCGCGCGACCCGGTGTGGATCAGCACGACCAGCGCACCTTCGCGCAGCCCCATCGCGGCGGCGCCCGCGGCGTGCGTGATCTCCTCGACGACCTGGACTTCGATGAAGTGGTTGCCGGCGCCCAGCGTACCGAGCTGGGTGCGGCCGCGCTCCAGCGCCCGTTTGCTGACGTGCTCGGGGTCGGCGTCCGCGATCGTGCCGCCGCTCTCGGTGCGGCGCAGGTCGTCCTCGGTGGCCAAGCCTTCGCGCAGTGCCCACTGCGCGCCGTCGACCGAAATCTCCCGCAGGGTGGACTCGCCCACACGATGTCGGCCGCCCACGCCGACCCCTGATGGGCACAGGTGGTCGAGCGCGGTGGCGAGCTCGTCGAGCTTCTCTTCGGCGTCGGCGAACATGAGGTCGGTGGCCAGCAGGCGCACGCCGCAGTTGATGTCGTAGCCGATGCCGCCCGGCGAGATCACGCCGGTCGGGTAGCGCGTCGCGACGACGCCGCCGATCGGGAAGCCGTACCCCTGGTGCACGTCGGGCATCACGTAGACGCTGCCGACGATCCCGGGCAGCGTCGAGCAGTTCACGGCCTGCTCCAGCGATTTGTCGTCGATGATGTCTTCGAGCAGCTCGCGGGTGCCGAACAGGCGCACGGGCACAAGCATGTCGCTGCGGTACGAGGTGGGGATCTCCCACTGGTACTCGTCGATCTTCTGCAGGTCGCTGATCTTCATGTCACTTGCATACGTGGCGCTCGACGCGACTTCAATGGTCAGACGTCGACGACGATGGTGACGACGAGTTCAGCGCCCCGCTGCTCGATCTCGAGGTTGTGGTAGGTCACGGCCTTGATCGTCTTGACGATCGACAACACTGGCCGTCCCGTCGCGCTCACGCGCAAGATTTCGCCGTCGCGCACGAGGTCCAACTTCTGGAACGCGACGTGATGCACGTCGAGGAAGTAGAGGAGCTCATCGAGGAACGCGACCAACACCGCCTCGTCATCGGGGCCGTCGACCTCAAACTCCTCTTCGACTGCGCCGTCGCCGAGCACGCACTTCGCGAGTCCGTAAAGCCCGGCGGCGGCGTCGAGAAACAGTGCATCGAGGTCCGGCGCGATGACTTCGATCGCCCAGTCCGCGGTGTGCTCGATTTCGCGCCAACTCATCGATCGCCCAGATTCGGCGCGGCCTGCGTGGGTCGGCCCAACGCGGTGAACTTGCCGTTCTTCCACTCGCGCAGCCCGGTGCCGTAGCCCGGTCCCCACGGAAGCTCCGATGCGCCGCCCGGCACGTGGTACCAGCCGCCGTCGTCGCTCATGTCGCAGCAGAACCGGCCCGCCGGCCCGCCGACGACCGCCTCGCCTTCGAACGGC
>JBFIHF010000721.1:0-1950 GCA_041601915.1 Bradymonadaceae bacterium | reverse complement strand
GCACGTGCGCGGCCGGACAGACCTGTCGGTCGGGGATTTGCATCGCCGATATCGTCACGACGAACAACACCGCGAACAACACCTCGAACAACACCCCGACGAACGCCGTGACCGCCTGCAGCACCAATGCCGATTGCCGCGTCGATCAGGAGTGCCGGGCCGCCGGTTGCGTCGACCACACCTTCTGCGAGTACGCCGAGGCCGACTCCCAATGCTACAACACGACATTTGGGATCTGGGAAGGTTGCGACGACGGTAAGACCTACCGCCTCGAGTGCAATACCTCGGAGGAGTGCTCGTGCATCGTGAACGACACCGTCGTCACCACCTTCGTGGCCACCGACACCGAGTGCTACGAGGAGCCGTCCTACCGCGTTGCGAATCGCCGATGCGAGTGGAACGTGCCGAAGGCGTTCTGACGCCACAGGGCCTCAGAACGTGAAACCGAGGCCCACGTTGAGTTGGGTGGCCCCGAAGTCGATCGAGCTCCGCCCGAAGTCATCGGCCCGAGAGTAGTCGCCTTCGACGAACAGCAACGTCCGCCGGATCGCGTACCCCGACTCCAATTTTGCGGCGGACTCACGGTCGAACCCCGTGAGATTGATGGCGAGTTGGGCCGACGTCGCCCAGCCCCATTGCACGCCGCGACCCACGGCGCCATCGCTCGACACGCTGGTCCCCCCGGGGTTGCCAAAGCGGAACGGGACGGCGAGCAAGCCCGCCTGAATCGACAGCGCGAACCAGCGGGACCAGGTGCCCGACAGGGCGCGCAACCCCAGCCGAGCGGGGAACAGCGTCAGGCTCGAGCCGTCGGCGTAAGTACGCTCGCCCGCGAACGAGGCGCCGCGCATCCGGGTGTAGCTCACCCCGCCGTCGACGCCGAGCCCGCCGAGGCTGGACTGTGCGAACATCCAACTCCCATCGGCACCGACCATCCAGCGGGACTGCTCGCCGAAGTACCGCGAAAACTCGGGCTCGCGCAGGACCACCGGGGAGTAGGTGCCGATGCGTGCGTTGACGACCCCAACCTCGGCGGCGGCGGCGGCGGGCACCAACAGCGAGACCACGGACGCGATGAGCACGCGCCGCCGACGGACGAGCACGACCGCGAGGACGACGAGCAGGCCGAGCAGTGACGTCGACCCGGAAGCGCTCGCGCAGCTCGCGTCGTCGTGGCCGTGGGCCTCCCAGAAATCGATCGCGTCGACGGGCTCCACTTCGAATGGCGCGGATAGCGCGCCCTCGTTTCCCGCCGCGTCCTCGCCCCACACGTAGACGTCGATCGGTACGCCCGCGGCCAGTTCGACATCGTCGAACGTCGCGGTCCGCGCCGCGCCGGTGACGCTGCCGAGGCGCGTCAGCTGGTCGGGTCCGTCTGCCGCCGCTCCAGCGACGATCCAGCCCACGTGCCAGCGTTCCGCGTCCTCCGAGGCCGAGACCGCCTCCAGCGTGACCTCCACGAAGTTGTCCGTCGCGTCGACGGTTTCGATGGCGCGCGCGCCGGGCGGCGTGACGTCCAGCCGCAGCCGCGCGTCCGCGCTCGTGATGTCGTCCTCATCGAGCTGCTTGAGGAGGTCGATCCGGACGAAGACATCGCGGTCGGATTCGCACCCGCTGCCCTGCAGCAAGGTCTGCGGGTCCACACTCACGGTGATGTCCTGACCGTCCGTCGCAACGTCCTCCAGCGGCAGACATTCGGACTCGTCACACGCGATCGCGCCGGCGGTGGGGCTGAGCTCGAAGAGCCACGCGTCGACCAGGCGACCAGGCGCATCGGCGGTCAGCCCGAAGACGAAGGTGACGTCCGCTGTCCGCGCCTCCAGCGCCGCGCACTCCGCTCGCCCGAGCAGCGCGCCCGTGTCGGGGTCGATCGCGTGCGTGGAGAGTCCGTACTCGATCGCGCGAACCAGCGTGGACTTTTTCGGCGTCAACGCATGCGCTGCGGTGGCG
>JBFIHF010000720.1:0-1950 GCA_041601915.1 Bradymonadaceae bacterium | reverse complement strand
GATCGCGACTTCGGGCAACGCGATGTCGTTGCTCGACGTCAAGCGCAGGGTGCCCGCGGCGAGGTCGAGCTCGGCGCATGGTTCCTCGCGAAGCGACGTGAAGGCCGCAAAACGCGTCAGCAGCAAGCCGAGCGTCATCGCCGCGATCGCACCGGCGAGGTTCCAGATCTCCCACAAGCCGGTGACGCCTTCGTACCCGATGATCAGAATGCCCACCGTGAGCGCGAGGATCCCGCCCCAGAACCCCCAGGGCACGATGCGCTCATCGTCGCGGTCACCCACGATCCGAAAGAGGTGCTGCTCGGCCCGCAAGACGCGCGGTTTGTAGATGAGGCCCGGTCGGTCCGCGCGTTCGACCAGCGATGTGTTCCCGAATCCGTCGGGGGCCCGCATCATTTCGCGGGCGGCGGGTCGAATGGTTCCGGGAGACGCGTACGATGAAGCACCCATTGGCCACCTTCAAGAATGAGGACGATCCTTTGAAGCTGACCCGAGGGAAGGGTCGCAAAAATCTCTTTGCGCCCGCTCGTTTCATGTTCTTCAACTCCATCCACGCTGTCTGCGAGTTTGGAGACGTCCTGGGCCACAAGCGTAGACACGGGGTCGAAGTCGACTACTTTTCCATCCCGCAGGCGCAGTTTTCCCGAGGCGAGAATCTCTGCGACCTCCGCCCCGCCGCCCATCGACTGGAGCCAATCGAGAGTCTCGAGGCTCAGGAGGGCCGCGGCTTCGGCGTAGCGTCGCGTCGAGAGGAGATTATTCGCCTCGAGGATCTTGGCGCGCGCCTCGAGGTACAATTCCTCGGCCTTGCGTTGCTCTTCCCCTGGGATCAGCGAGACGGAGCGTTGCTCGGCGGCCGGTCCCGGCGCCGGCAATCGGTACAGCGTGCCTCGGCATCCGAAGCTTGCGGTCAACAGGATGATCAGGACGAACTTCACAGCGGACATGGGGGTTCCATCGCGCGGGTCGACTCGGTTTGTACGGCCCACGATCGCGGCTGGCAACCGTCAGAAGCCGGACGGGATCGCAAGGCGCGCGCCGAGCCCGGCATTCCAGTGTGTCGCCGCGCCGACTTGGGTGCTGAGTTCTGTCCGAGCGAGCAGACTGATCGGGGCGTCGTTGACGGCGACGACGACCCACTCGATCTCGGCCTCGGCGCTCGCCCGCCATGCCCACGCGATCTGGTCGCCCGCACTCAGCATCGCAGCCCGTGCGACCATCGGCGTCACGGCCGCGCTGAAACGTCCGGAGCGATGCTCCCACCCCCACAAGGCGGTGAGCCCAGAGAACGGGACGATCTCGTGCCGCCAGCGCGCGGTGCGCTCGTCGCGTTCGGCGACGTAGCTTGCGGCGGCGCCGATCGCGAGTCGGTGGCGATAGGTCTCGTCCCGCACGAAGTCCGCGAGGACCGCGAGCTCGGCGATCTCCGCTCCGCGAACCGTGTCGGAGGAGCGCGGCGCAAGTCGAAGGGTCAGCAGGGACCACACCACGGCGATGTCAAACGGCGCCGGAAGGCGAATATCGCGCTTGTTCCGAGGGATCAGAATCGACGAGCTCACGTCGTGGCGCAGGTAGTCGGCGCTGAGCGCCGTGATCGTCCATGGTGAGTCCGACGCCGCCCGCAGCTCGGCGCGCAGAAGCTGATGGCGCAGTTGCCACCAGATCTCCTCGTCGGGGAAGTCGACGTTCAGCTTGAACGACCATCCGATTTCGACGAGCGGTGTTGGCTCGGCACCGAACTCGTAACCACCGCGCAGCCACACGCGATCGTGCAGCGGGAACCCAACGCGAAACGAGCGTCCCGCCTCATCGGTCGTGTACACGCGGTCTCGGGCCGGCGGCGCCTGTGCGGCGGCGCTCACGGGTCCGAGCAACAGGGCCCCGATCATGACTAGTAATCGGGACATCCGTCCTCATCGCGATCGTAGTCGATATCCTCCGCTTCGTCCG
>JBFIHF010000719.1:0-1951 GCA_041601915.1 Bradymonadaceae bacterium | reverse complement strand
TACGACCCGCGCCAGAACATCTTCGGAGGCTCCAAGTTCCTCCGGATCCTCATCGACCGCTACGACGGGGACATCAACCTGATCCTTGCCGCCTACAACGCCGGTGATGCTGCCGTTGCAAGGTACGATGGGATCCCGTATCCCAAGACGCGCGGATACGTCGCTTCGGTGTTCCGCTGGTACCAGCACTACGCCGCCGAATCCGTCGGCGATTGAACATCGATCAGGCGAGCCAGTGACGGCCAGCACCATTCGGCAAGACATCCTGAACGTGCCGAATCTGCTGACGATGTTTCGCATCGTGCTGATCCCGGTCGTATGCCTGTTGATCTACGACGGCTCGCCACGCTCATGCTTGTTGGCGTTCAGCTTCTTTACCGTGGCGTCGGCGACGGATTGGCTCGACGGATACATCGCACGCAAACAGAACCTCGTCAGCATGACCGGCAAGTTCCTGGACCCGCTGGCAGACAAGCTGCTCGTGATGGCGGCCCTGGTGTTCCTCGTCGCGTTGGGACGGGTCGATCAGTGGTTGGTCGTCATCATCCTCGCCCGCGAGATCACGATCACGAGCTTGCGCGCGATGGCTGCCACCGAGGGGATGGTCATCGCGGCGGGAGAGGGCGGGAAGTTCAAGACGGCGTTTCAGATGCTGGGCCTCATCGGGCTCATCATCCACTACTCCTACGATCTCGATTACGGGTTCACGACCATCCGGTTCAACTTCCACCGGACCGGGTTTTGGCTCCTCGCCATCTCCGTCATCTTCAGTCTATCGAGCGCCGGCGAGTACATCCGCGGGTTCTTGAATGCGATCGAAGGGCCCGAGGACTGATCAGGAGTCGCCGCCAATCTCGCCGGACAGGACGCGGTCGCGGTTCTTCTTCCACCACGGTTCCCAGTACTTCGTCAGCGCTCGACCGTCTTCTTGTTCGAGCGGCGCCCAACGGCCGGTGAGCTCACGAATCGAACGATTCGCATTGTAGCGGACGAACGACTCGCGGGACTCCAGCAGCTTGAGGAGGGCGTCGATGTGTTGGGCGTCCAGTTCGCCGTCCACCTTTACGCCGAACGCCCGAAAGCCCTGCGCGAGCAGCAGTTTTCGGGGGGTGTTCTGGTTGCTCTGCCACCACGCCATCCACTCGGCTTGCGCGTCGGCGGCGCCCTTGGTGGATGTGCGTCGCCAATCGATGCCGTCCGTGCGGTTCGTCACGCGGCGCAACACGTCGGCGGCCGATTCACGCACGTCCGGTGCGGCGTCCGCGAGTGCGGCGATGAGTGGCGGCACAATCTCGGGGTCCATGAAGTGACCCAATGCACCAGCGGCGAGTGCGCGCTCCGCGGGAGGCGCCGCGGTGTCGGCGAGGCGCTGGAGGGCGAAGTCGCGCGACAGGGGGTCTCGGCTGCGCCGCAAGATCGCGTACGCCATCCGGAGCTCGCGTGCCGAGGCGTCGCCCGTCGTGATGAGTTTTTGGACCTGAACGAGCGCATTGGCCGACCAGCCGTACTGGTCGTCGGCGACCTGCAACGCGGCGGCGCGGATCGCGGCGTCGCGATCCCAGAACCCCCACACTCCTGCGACGTCCGCCGCGAACGGCGATTTGATCTCGCCGAGGAACTCGAGCGCGCGCTTCTTGTCCGCCGACGTACCCTCGGCGAAGGACTCCGCGACGTGCAGACTGCGGCTCAGCAGGGCGCGTTGGTGCCAGTCGAGCCAGTCCCATTGCGGCCCATAATCGAGGCAGCCGTCGATCCGGTCATCCTTTGAGCAGCCGATCCGGAGATGGAAGTGGTCGGCGTGGGGCGGCGCATCCGTCGGCTGATGCAGAACTTCGGCGGCACGACGCAGGACCTCCGGTTTCGCGCCGATGCTGCGACCATGGTCCAGCAACGCCTGCTTGAGGGGGATGCTGATGAACAACCACTGGACGTTGATCTCGGTCTGGTCCAG
>JBFIHF010000718.1:0-1958 GCA_041601915.1 Bradymonadaceae bacterium | reverse complement strand
GGCGTTCCGCCGTCCGTTGACCACCACGGAGGTCGACTCGTTCGTTCCGCTGGCGGCGTTTGGCGTCGAAGCGGGGGACTTCTACGTCGGCGCGACGCTCGTGATCCAGGCGATGCTGCAGATGCCGGACTTCGTGTACCACCTGCAGCGCGGCGTCCCGCTCGACGGTCGGCCGGACACCTATCGGCTGGGCTCCTTCCAGGTCGCATCACGGCTGTCGTACTTCCTGTGGGGCGCGATGCCCGACGCCGCGTTGCTCGATGCGGCGCAGAACGGGCAGCTCAAGACCAGCGACGAGGTTCGCTCCCAGGCGGAGCGGATGCTCGCCGACCCGCGGGCGAAGACGCGGATTCAGCGCTTTCACGCGATGTGGCTCGGGTACCACCGATTCGCCGTCAACGGGACGATCGGGCAGGCGATGCTCGCCGAGACCAACGCGTTGGTGGACCGCGTCATCTTCGAGGACAAGTCGTCCTACTTTGACCTCTTCACAAGCACGGAGAGCTTCATCAACGACGAGCTCGCCGCGCACTACGGGATGGCGAGCCCGGGCTCACCAGGGGGCGCCTGGGTCGATGTGAGCGCTGATGGGCGCGGTGGGATCCTGTCGCATGCGACGTTCCTGTCCGTGGCGTCGAAGTTTGGAGACACGAGCCCCACGCAGCGCGGGCGGCTGATCCGCGAGCGCATCCTGTGCACGATCGTGCCCCCGCCGGACCCCGCGC
Source organism: Bradymonadaceae bacterium (assembly GCA_041601915.1). GTDB lineage: Bacteria > Myxococcota_A > Bradymonadia > Bradymonadales > Bradymonadaceae > JBFIHF01. Next base: position 1,233 of record JBFIHF010000718.1, on the reverse strand, counting down.
TGGGCGTGGACACCGATGTCGCGCCGACGAGCCCCGACTCGAACTGCAAGAAGGACCGGTACGCGACAATCCTGCAGTCGACGGGCTGCGCGGCGTGCCACAACCAGATGGACCCGATCGGCTTCGGCCTCGAGAACTACTCGCAGGCCGGGCAGTACCGCGCCACCGATGTCGACGAACCCGGATGCCCGATCGACGGCTCGGGCGCGCTCTACATCGGCGCGGACCAGACGACGTTCAACGGGCCGCGAGAGCTCGGCGAGGTGCTCGTCAACTCGACGCAGTTCCAGTCCTGCGTCGTGAAGCAGACCTGGCAGTTCGCGGTCGGGAACGTGGCGTCGGCGTCGGATGCTGACGCGATCGCCGCGCTGCAGGCGAGCTTCGCCGACGGCGGCTACCACTACGACCAGCTCCTGCTCGACATCGTCGGGTCGGAGTCCTTCCTCTACCGCATCGAACCGGCACCGGAGGCCAACTGATGGCGCCCAAACTGCATCGCCGCACATTCCTGACGGGCCTTGGTGGTACGATCGTCGGCTTGCCGATCCTCGAGGCAATGCTCAATGGCCACGGCGAGGCGTTCGCGCAGAGCGGCGAGCCGATCCCCAAGCGGTATGTCGTCTGCTTCGGCGGCCATTCGCTGGGCGCCGACAACGACCCGATCCACAACATGTTCGTGCCCGACACCGTGGGTGCGAACTACGATCTGAAGCTCGCGCTGGAGCCACTGGGCGAGGAGGGGGTTCAGCAGCACGTGTCGGTCGTGTCGGGCCTCGAGATCGATTGGGCGGGACGCAACGGCGGCGTCGAGCCCGCGGGTGGCCGTCACGACGGCTTCCACCTCGCATCGATGAGTCCGCTGCTGTCCGGGGTGCGATCCGTGACGGATGGGCGCACGGTGCGCGGCATCACGTCGGACCAGATGGTCGCCGCGGCGAATGGGCAGGACACGATCCACGAGTCGCTGGTCTACCGCGTCCAGGCGTCGTGGTACCTCGACCAGTCCGCGCCGTACGGTCGCGACCTCATCTCGTACCGAGGCTACAACGACCCGATCGACGCGACGGTCAGCCCCCAACAGGCGTTCAACTCGCTGTTCCAGGGGTTCGTGCCGCCGGACCCGGGTGACGCGGCGGAGCGCGACTTCATGCTGCGTAGCCGCAAGAGCGTGCTCGATCTCGTGCGCGCCAGCTACGAGCGGCTCCATCCGACGCTGGGCGCCTCTGACCGGAT
>JBFIHF010000717.1:0-1960 GCA_041601915.1 Bradymonadaceae bacterium | reverse complement strand
GGTCCCGGCGTCGCTCGCGTCGTCGCTGCTGGCTAGCGCGCGGCAACTGCAGTCGGTCCTGCGGGAGCAGTTCAGGGCCCGCACGGACGTCTGAACGGCCCAGAACTTCCGGGATCGGGGGCGCGCTCTGGCTTCGTAGGAGGTCAAACTCGGCGCTCGATCCGGCATGGACCATGCCGCTCGGGAAACGGTTTTACGGTGTCGAACATGTTGGCTATCATGGCGTTACGCATCAGATTCCTCTGGGGGGATTATGAAACGCATAGCCGCATTTTTCTTGGCCCTGGCGCTTTCCTGTGGTGGGTGTGACGACCCGGCGCCGGAGGATACCGAGCCGGTGACGCCGCTCGAAGTGTGCGGTACGGATGTGGACGAGGATGGGGACGGTCGGGTGTCGTGCGCGGATGACGACTGCCGGTTGTTTGCGGCGTGTGTCTTCGCGCCGGCTGACCCGGTCGATGTGGCGAGTGCGGTGCCGGTGACGGGCATCATGGGGTTCCATGAGCGGGTGCGGTTTCTGTTCGAGGGCCCGGACGCCATCCAGCGCGGCGTGGACGAGGGCGCGATCGAGGAGCGCAACGTGACCGTGGTCAGTGGGCGGGCGCGGGAACCGGGCGGCGCGCTGATCGACGCGGCTGCGGTGACCGTGGTTGGCCGGGCGAACCTGGGGCGAACCTACACGCGCGACAACGGGGCGTTCGACATCGCGCTGAACGGCGGCGCCGACGTGGTGGTGCGGGTCGAGAAACCCGGGTACGTCCCGGTGATGCGGACGGTGCATGCGGCGCCAGAACACGCGACGGTGCTCGATGATGTGGTCTTGACCCCGATTGCGGCGGGCACCGCGGTGACGTTCGGGCGCGCATCGTTTGTGATGAGTGACGCGGCGAGCGACGCGAACGGCTCCCGGCGAGTCGGGCTGTATGTGCCGGCAAACGTGGGTGCGGAGCTGTTGCTTCCCAATGGCGCGAAGCAGGCGCTCAAGGTGGCGATACTTTCACTGACCGAGGTCACTGTGGGCGACGACGGCCCACTGGCGATGCCAGGACGACTGCCTGGCGCTAGTCAGTACACGTTCGCGGCGGAGTTCTCGGTCGCCGAGGCGGAGGCGGTGGGAGCCGAGCATGTGCTGTTCGACGCGCCGGTCTATGCGTATGTGGACAACTTCCTGGGGTTTGAGCCGGGGTCCTTGGTCCCGTCGGGCTGGTTCGATCGGCGAAACCCGAGTTGGAGAGGCGACGAGGACGGCATCGTTCTGCGCGTGGAGGAGGTCGTCGGTGGATTGGCGGTGTTGGCCGCGGGAGAGCCGCTCAGCGCGGCAGAACTTGGCGAGTTGGGGATCACGGCGACGGAACGACGGGAACTTGGGAGCCACTATCGAGCGGGCGAGGAGGTGTGGCGCGTACCGTTGAAGCACTTCAGCGCAGTGGACTTCAACTGGGCGGCCCTCCGACTGTTCGGGATCAAGGGTCCGCTGGACTTCTGGGGTGCGAACCGGGCGAAGTGCAGCACGCACAAGGAAACCGGCTCGATCATCAATTGCGACAGCCAGACGCTCGGCGAGGTGATGCGTCTGGGCGGCACCCCACTGACGCTCGTCTATCAGAGCGGCCGTGTGCCGGGGTACCTGCCGACGATCTACGTGCCGCTGCACGAAGGCGTGCTGAACCCCGACATCGCGCGGGTGCGCGTCACGATGGAGGTCGCCGGCGTACACTTCGAGCAGGTCTACGACGTCGACGACGGCGATGAGGTCCCCGCGATTCAGGAGTGGACCTGGGACCGGCTGGACGCGTACGGCCGGTTCATCCAGGGCGCAGTCCCCGCCGAGGTCGAGGTCGCGTACGACTACCCGACGAGCTTCGGAACCGAACCCGCGGTGATCGTCAGCACCACGACAGCCCTCCATCCGGCGGGCGACGATCCCGATGTCGGCAGCTTCGCCCAGTTCTCGACCGCC
>JBFIHF010000716.1:0-1979 GCA_041601915.1 Bradymonadaceae bacterium | reverse complement strand
CCACGAGAACGAGCGTCGCCACCAACACCACGGGGCGGTAGCTCAGGCACAGGTCGATCAGGCGAGTCAGCATCACTCGACCTCACAGCAGCCGGCGCCGATGCTGCCGGGCATGACTTCGGTGCGCAGCAGCACCGCGCCATCGGTCACGATCTCGTCGCCGGCCTGGATCGCGCCCACCACCGCCACAGGGTCGCCGTCGCCGTAGCGCTGCACGACCTTGGGCAGGTAGGTCCCCGGCGAACTGCGCACAAACACGACCTCGCGGCCCTCCACGCGCTGAACCGAGGCACGCGGCACGGTGACGGCCTGCTTGGGTGCGCCGATCAGGATGCGAGCCTCGATGAACTGATTGGCTCGCAACGCCCCGTCGGTGTTCGCGACATCCGCTCGCGCCGCGACCGTGCGCGTGCGCGCGTCGACTTCGGCGGCGACCCACATGATTTCGCCGGACGGTCGCTGTTCATCGCCCGTGTGCAGTTGCATGACCTGCCCCAGCCGCACACGGCTCGCGCTCGCTTCGGGCACCTCACACAGCGCCCACATCGTGGAGGTGTCGGCGACGGTGGCCAGCGACGTCTCTTCGGTGGCGAGGACCCCGATGACCGCCGGTCGGCGCACCACGGTGCCCGCGATGGGCGCAGTCACCACGAAGCGCCCCGACGCAGCCCCGCGCCCGGCTCCGGCCATGCGCAGGGTGGATTCGGCGCTCTGAGCCTCGGAACGCGCGGCGGCGAGCTCCTGAGCGGCGAGCTCGACCTGCCGGGTCGAGGCGATATCGCCGGCGCGCAGCTCCCGCTGCCGCGCGAGGTTCGCTTCGGCGGTCTTCACACGCTCACGCGCGGTGCCGAGCGAGGCGTGAATATCGCCGACGCGGGTGCTCTCGAGCTCGAACAGCGGCGCCCCCTTCTCCACTGCCGCGCCGAGCTCGGCGTGCACCTTCCGCACGATGCCGGGCACGATGGCGCGGATATCCGCGACAGCGTTCCGGTTGAACTCGATCCGCGCCGAACAGGCGATCTCGTCTGCCGTCTCCGCGGCCACAGCGGGCACCGTCGCGATGCCGGCGGCGCCCTCGATATCGGGGGTTCGAAAGCGCACCACACGGCCCTCGATGGCGCCGACCGTGGGCTTCTCCTCGACGACCGGTTCGTCGAGATCCGGCGCGGCGGTCTGCGGGTTGCAGACCGGGCACACCGACTTCGGGAACTCGTGCTCGTCGCACCAGTCGCCCTTCGCCTTGAAGACCGTCGCGAGCGCCGGATTGCAGCTCGTGCACAAGGCTTGCGGCACCCCGTGCTCGTCGCACATCCCGCCAGCCGCGGCGCGAACGGCGGGCGCGCCGCGGACCGCGCGCTCCGCCGGCCGGGTATCGCAGCCGAGCATCGTCGCGAATGTCACCGCTACCAGCAGGTAGCGCAGGAACGTGCTCATTTCGGGCGCTCGATCTTGAGGTCCGGGTTGCAGGCCAGGCACTGCGACTCCGGCATGTTGTGTGTGGCACACCAGTCGTCGGTCGCCTTGAATGCCGCGATCAGCGACGCGTTGCACCGCGTGCATTGCGACTCAGGCACCTGGTGTTCGCCGCACCAATCGTCGTGCGATCCGGGGACGACACCTGCGGGGGCGTGCTCGGCGACGGGTGCCGCGGGCGGAGGCGCCTTCTCGCATGCGGATGTTGCGAAGACGACCAAGATGACCAGCGTGTTGAGGATTCGAAGCATGAGATTCTCCTTACGTTTTGAGGGGATTGGGATTGAGTGTGCGTTCACCATGCGGAGGTGCTCGCGATGAGTTCTACGCGCGCCAGTGCCAGCTCCAGCAGCAGCGTCGCAAAATCGTTTCGGGCCAGGGCGAGTTCTCGCCGCACGGCGAGCAGTTCCGGGAGATCCATGGCACCGGCGGTGTAGCTGGCGGTCGCCACGCGCTCCGCGTGCTGCAGGGCGTCGAGCCCCTCGCGAGCGAAGCGGTCCGCGGCT
>JBFIHF010000715.1:0-1980 GCA_041601915.1 Bradymonadaceae bacterium | reverse complement strand
TGCGGCCTGCCGGGCAAGTTGGAGACGCTGTGCACTGCGCTCAGTCTCGATGAGGACCACGCGAAACTCAAGGACGGCAGCGCGCTGGTCAACATGTTCTGCAAGCCGGCGCCGAGCAATCACAAGGCCGCCCGGTACACCCGCGAGAACAAGCCCGAGAAGTGGGCGCGGTTCATCCAATACTGCGAGCGCGACGCGGAACTTGTGCGTCTCATATTGCAGACGCTGCCGCGCCACACCTACGACTTGGAGCGGACGAACTGGTTGCTGGATCAGGAGATCAACGACCGCGGCCTGCCGGTGGACGTGGACCTCGCGACGGCGGCGATGAGCGCGATCGACACGGCGCTCGAAGCCGCGAACGAGGAGTTGCGGACCATCACCGGCGGTGCCGTCACCGCGGTGTCCGAGGCAAGCAAGATCACGACGTGGGTCAACGACCAAGGCGTCGATTGTTTCAGCATCAACAAGGACTCCGTGTCGAAACTGCTCGACACGGAACTCTCGCCGGCGGTGCGCCGGGTGCTCGAGATTCGACAGCAGTCCGGCAAGAGTTCCGGCAAAAAGTACGCCGCGGCCATTGAGGGCGCGGTGGACGGGCGCCTGTACGGCACGCTGCAGTTCTACGGCGCGCTCCGCACCGGGCGCTGGGCCGGTCGGCAACTGCAACCGCAGAACATGTATCGCCCGACGATCAAGCACCTCGCCACGGCGCGCAGGGCCGTCAAGCACGGCACCGCGGACATCCTGTACGACGATGTCATCGAGGTGACGAGTTCGTGCATCCGCACGGTCATCGCAGCACCCAAGGGGCGCAAGCTCGTGGTGGCGGACCTCGCGAACATCGAGGGGCGGGTGCTGGCGTGGCTCGCCGGCGAGGAGTGGAAACTGCAGGCGTTCCGCGACTTCGACGCGGGCATCGGCCACGACCTATACAAGCTCACGTACTCGCGCACGTTCGGCGTCCCGGTCGATCAGGTGACCAAAGACCAGCGCCAAGTGGGTAAGGTCATGGAACTCGCGTTCGGGTTCGGCGGCAGCGCCGGCGCGTTCAAGGCGATGGCGGCTATGTACGGAGTTGAGTTGTCCGATCGCGAGATCGAAGCGACCGTACAGGGGTGGCGCCAGGCGCACCCGCGCATTCGCAGTTACTGGTACGACACCGAGAAGGCGGCGCATCTCGCCGTCGAGCGCCCCGGCAGGACGATCACCTGCCGCCGCGAGAAGTGGCACTGCCTGGAGCACAACGGCCACCGCTGGTTGTGCTGCAAGCTCGATACCGGCCGGCACCTCATGTACTACAACCCCGTCCTCGGCACGCTGGAGAAACCGTGGGGCGAGGTCACGGCGCTGTTCTACCACGGCCTCGGCGAGCAGTACCAGTACGGGCGCATCAGTACGTGGGGCGGCAAGTTCGTGGAGAACATCACTCAGGCGCGTGCACGCGACGAACTCGCGAAGGGCATGCACCGGGCGGCGAAGGTGGGCTACGACCCGGTGCTGACAGTGCACGACGAGGTCGTGACCGAGACCCCGGACAGCGACGAGTTCACCGCTGAGGGACTGAGCGCGCTGCTGGCGGAAAGTGCCGCGGGCTACCGCGACCTGCCGCTGGCGGCCGAGGGTTACGAAGACTACTTCTACCACAAGGGATGAAACGAATGAGCGCAAACGACAGAGGCGGCGAGCACTACAGACGACTGCCGATCGAGCCGTGGGACTTCATCATCGCGAACAAGCTTGGGTGGTGCGAGGGCAACGCGGTCAAGTACATCAGCCGGTGGCAGGAGAAGGGCGGCATCGATGACATCCGCAAGGCGATCCACTACCTGGAGAAACTGATCGAGGTGGAGACCGCCGACGTGCACGAGTCCCAACACTCGTCGTGGCTCGAACCGGTGAAGTTCGGCGTGGACTGGGCGAGCGTCGATGCGTGAGAAAGCGATCGAAGCGTACCTGTGCCGCGAGGTGAAAAAGCTT
>JBFIHF010000714.1:0-1981 GCA_041601915.1 Bradymonadaceae bacterium | reverse complement strand
TGGTTATCGCGTAGGCATGGTGTTCGGCGGTGCCGGAGCGCTCGCCCTCATCGAAGTCGTCGGCTGGAGCGCCGGGATGGCGCTCTGCGTCGCAGGACTCGTCGTCGCGCTGTTGCCGGTGCTGTGGACCGTCGAACACCCTCGTAGTGCGGTGACCGCCCCCGCGCCCGCTGAGCCATCGGGGCTGGCGACGCTCGCGTCGTACGTGCGAACACCTGGCGCCGGCCGGATCCTGCTTCTGCTGGTCGTGTACAAGTTTGGCGATGCCCTCGCGAGCGGCATGCTCCGCCCACTGCTGGTCGATCAGAAACTGTCGATGGGCGAAATCGGGATGATCGTGGGGTTCGTCGGCTTTGGGGCGGGCCTCGTCGGCGCCTTCATCGGGGGCTTCATCGCCGATCGCTTGACGCGCCGACAGGCGATCACGTTCGGTGCGACGATCCAGGCCGTCGGTGGGGCGTTCTACATCCCGCTGACCCTCGAAGTTCCAACGTCGTACACGGCGATGTGGCTCGTCGGCATCGAACATCTGACGGGCGGGATCGCGACCGTGATCCTGTTCACCTGCATGATGGACTGGTGTCGACCGCGACACACCGGTGCCGACTACACCGTGCTCGCCTCGACGGTGGTGCTGGCAACCGGCGCCGGATCCACGCTCAGCGGCTTCAGCGCGAGCACGCTCGGATACACCGGGCACTTCGTCTTCGCGGTCGCGCTCGCGATTGCGGGAGGGATTGTCGCCGTGCGGCTGTTTCCCACGTCCTGGCCCGCCCGAGACTCGAATTCGACCGATATGCTAGAGTAGACGAATGTCTCGTTCGACCGCCCAGCTCCATGTGCTCCTCCTCGCCTTACCGCTGTTGTGGTCGACGGCGTGTCGAACCGTCAAGGTCGGCACGCCGGAAGCGAAGCTGCAAGAGGCGGAACGGCGCGCTGCCGCCGCCGCGGCGCCGGGGATTGCGGCCGCGGTCGTCGACGCACAGCTCGGCACGAACCACGCACTCGACGCCGCGATGTCGCGCGCCGTGGGCTGGCGCACCCTGGACCCCGACCTGCCTTGGCGTGTGATCATCGACACCAACCGCGTCCCGATCGGGTCGTTCTCCGCGGGAACGGTGGCCGATGGGGTGTTGCTCGATGGCGCCGAGCTCCCCGTAAAAGGTGAATTCCACTCCATCATCGAGCGGCATCAACGCAATCAGACCCGTTGGGGTACTTCGGAGCTCGTCGATCTCATCCAACGAGCCGCGCAGCACGTCTACATCTCGGAGCCCGGCGCACCGCTGCGCGTGGGCAACATGTCGGCCAAGAAAGGCGGCGACATCCGATGGTCGCGTTCCCACAATTCGGGGCGAGACGCGGACCTCGCCTTCTACGTCGTGGCATTCGAGAGCAACGAGTCGGTGGTCGCACCGGACCTACTCAGCTTCAATGACCAGGGCGTCCCGCGCGGTCGCGAGGACCTGCGATTCGATGTCGCCCGCAACTGGCGCCTCGTCGAGGGATTGCTGGACCAGACCGAGATCAACGTCCAGTGGTTGTTCATCAGCATCCCCCTCAAGCAGGCGTTGCTGGACCATGGTCGCAGCATCGGCGCGAAACCGGAGGTCCTGCGTCGTGCCGCCGAAGTTCTACATCAGCCGACGGATGCGCCGCCCCACGCCGACCACTTCCATCTCCGGATCGGCTGCTCAAAGGACGACCGGATCGACGGATGCCTCGATTATGGGCCGCAGTGGGACTGGCTCGACTGGCACCAACGCGCCCTGCTGAGCCGCAGTCTGCACGTCGCGGAGTCCTTCGCCGAGGGTACGTCGGCGGACAAGAAGCGCGCGCTCGAGGTCCTCGGCGAGATCAAATCGCCGTTCGCGGCGGACGTCGCAGGAGTGTGGGGGTTCTGGGATCGCGACGCCGCGATCCGCGCCGCCGCGATGCAGGTCGCCGACGCCCAGTACGGCTGGTCGGCCAATGCGCTCGT
>JBFIHF010000713.1:0-1982 GCA_041601915.1 Bradymonadaceae bacterium | reverse complement strand
GCGGTCCATGGAACGCGTGGCGCTCATCTTCGGCAACCGCGGGTCGAGCTCGCGGAACTGGCACGCCTACTCCGACCAGGTCGGCTACGAGTCGATCGCCGAGGGGTACCGCACCTACACCCTGGCGAGCCCCGGCGTCGCCAACAGCGCCGACTACTCCGGCAACGCATCCTCGGGAGGGTTCGAATGAGGACATTCACGCTCCTGTGCCTGATCGCGCTGCTGGCCGGTTGCAACAAGGAACCGGTCGGCGAGTACTTCACGACGATCGAGTACTTCGTCGACGAGGACACCAATGCGCGGCTCGTCGCCGAGATCGGCAACGCCGAGACGCGCCTCGACGTCGCGGTGACACGCCTCGTCGACACCGACATCGCCGAAGCGATCGTGCGCGCCAAAGAGCGCGGGGCCGTCGTTCGCGTCGTCGCGGACCGCGACTTCATGAACGATCCGGGTCTGCAGATGATCGAGGAAGCCGGGATTCGCCCCGTCTACGGGGACGGCGAGCTCTTCTACCTGCCGGATCCGTCCGTCGCCGGCATCGTCGACTCACCGTGTGGTTTCAAGGACGGCGTCGTGCGCTGCCCCGAGCCCGCAGACTCCGAACCGTTGGAGAACTACGACGGCGTGGAACCCGCGGGGGCGATCTTCCGTCCCGGCTCCTTCAACCTCATGAGTCACAACTTCTTCATCGTCGATGTGCGCACGATCTGGAACTTCACGCGCCCGTTCGACGGCCAGGACGGACCGCAGTTCGCGTTTCGCGCAGAATCCGAGCGCATGAGAGAGGTGCTGGACCGCGAGTTCACGCAGCTGTACGGCGGCGTGTTCTCGACGTCGCTCGATGTCTACAACGGCCCGATCAAGTCCACGACTCAAGAGAATCCGGACTTCAATGCCAAGAGCTACCTCACCGATCGGGGGGAACTCGAGCTGCGGTTCAACCCGCAAGACCGCGTGACGAAGACCGTCATCGACGACACGTACCGCGCTCGATCGAGCGTGTTCCTCGTCACGGACTCGTTGGGGGAGGACTTCCTCATCGATGCGCTGGCCTACAAGGCCCGCGCCAAGCGCGCGCAAGGCGGCGATGATGCCTTCGAGGTTCGCATCATCGTCAACGATGCGGCGCAGTCCTACTTCACGCGTGACGCGCTCGAAGCGACTGGCGTCGTTCGTTACGCCCCGGCAAACATCGACTCGCTGCCCACGATCGCGATCTTCGACTCCCTGCCCGATGCCGACGGCGAGAAGCGCCCGCGCCGGATTCACGTGTCGTCGCAGCCGCTGTGGCGAGCCGGCCCGTTCGACATCATCCGCAACGACGGCTCGAGCCCGTTCTGCCCGCAGCAGACCGGATCGGACTGCGTCGTGATTCACCCCGCAGATTACTTCATCGACGGCAACATGTGGTCGCTGCTGGAGTATCGTGGACAGATCCACGAGGTCGCCGAGATCGACCGATTCGAGAAGTGGTTCAACACCCTGTGGCAAGCATCGGAGGCGCCGTGAAAAAGGTACTCGTAACGGCGGCTGCGATTGCACTGACCGCGGTCATTGGGATCTCGTGCAACCAGTTCGACGACGCACAGCTCGCCGAGCTCAGCACGCCTCGCGTGACCGCGTACTTCAACTCGACGGGCACGCGAGAGGGCAACCAGCACATCATCGGGGCCGAACACGCGCTCATCGAGCGCATTGACTCGGCGACTGGCACGCTCGACGCCTGCATCTACGGCTTCTCGAATCAGAACATCATCGACGCCGTCCTGCGCGCGCACTACCGCGGTGTGCGTGTCCGCGTCGTCGGTGACGCCCGCCACTTCGGCTACAACGAGCGCGGATACAAGCAGCTGCAGGAAAACCACATCCCGATCCAGGTCGGCAATCAAGGCCACATCATGCACAACAAGTTCTTCGTCATCGACGAACTGTTCGTGTTCGTGGGCACCGGCAACATCACGACGACCGGCTTCAATCGC
>JBFIHF010000712.1:0-1986 GCA_041601915.1 Bradymonadaceae bacterium | reverse complement strand
GGATCCGACGATCTCGAGCCGACTCGCGGGCCCGAACAGCGCGTCACTCAGACCGAAGAGATCGAGCGCGACCCCGCGCCATCGCCGATCTCCGACCGCGTCACGTCCGAAGTCGATCGCGAGTAGTCCGTCTGCTCATCCCGCTCCGCTGGTCCGCTAGAGACGCGACCAACTTGATTCATCCCATCAACCTCGCAATCGCGAAGAGGTTGGTGACCACGGCTGTCCGCTCGAGGTCGAACTGGTTCTTGGCGAGTCCTCTGAACCGTGAGCGGCGGCCCTGAATCGCACCGATGCGAGCGAGGGCATGTTCGACGGGGATGCGTTTGCGACGCATCGCTCGCCCCTCGCTGGTCTTCAGTTCGGCCGCCATCGAACGGTGATAGTCTTCATATCGGTGGAACGCCACGGAGCGGCCCGTTCCTATTCTCACGCATTCTTCCCTGAGCGCGCAGCTCCCGCATACGCGATTCGAGAAGGACGCGGCGGGGCGACCGTTCGACCGGGTCCTCAGATCGGTGACCTCGCCCGCAGGGCACGAGACCTTCTTCGACTCGAAGTCGATGTCGAAGGCTGTCTTGGGGAAATACTTCGTGTCAGTCGGCTGGACGGGCGGCTTCGAGATCGCCCTCATTCCGCCAAGCCGACGTTCGTTCAGTACCAATGAGGGCAGGTAGCCTCTGTCAAAATGGGCCTCTACGAGGTCGAAACCGGCGTGGTCGATCTTCGCGAGTAAGGGAGCTGCCCCGTCGTACTCCCTGCGGTTTCCGGGGTCGATGTGGACTGCGACGACCAGACCCGGGAGGTCAGCGTCGACCGCCACATGGCGCTTGTACCCGGCGAAGCCCTTCGTCGACGACTTCCGCCCGTGGCGCATTTCCTTGTCAGCCACACTGATCACCCGATCGGTTCCCCCATTCTTCACTCGTCTCGCGCCCGGTTGTTTGGCTGGTGGATCCGGATCCGGCTCGGTGTCCTGTTCTATCAGCGCCTCGACGAACCCGATTTTCTCGCTCAGCGGCGGTTCGTTGACTTCGTCCCCAAGTGTAGCCCTTATCCACTTGTTGAGACGCTCGAACTGTTCCAGCAGCACATTCAACGCGAGCGTGCGCGCCTGGTCTTGGGTCCAGTCCACATCGAGAACGGCTTTGATGCTTGCTGACGTGAGCGGCAACAGTTGGGCCTCGTCGATGACCTCATCCACGGTGCGTGCGCTCGTCTTTGCACTGCACGCCAGCAGGTCGACAATGGCTCGACCAAGCAAATTGAAGGTGTCCTCAACCCTCCCAGCACCCAGCAACGGACTGGAATCGATGAGAGCCCGCAGGCGTGTGTGGCTGTATCCGCCCGTTTCTCGTGCGATTCGGACCGTCTTGTCGAGAATACGACTCATCACGCCAGACTCGCGGAGCCGCTCCCGAAAGTTGAACACGGACCCCTGCGAGAACGCGGCCGAGTCGGCGGAGTCCAGATCCAGAATCATCTGCCATCGCCGATCCACCGACGTAAGCACTGGTACGTCTTGATCAGCAACATCGAATGCCACTTGCAGCAGCATGGCGAGCAGCAGTCGTTCAGGCGCCACAGGCTCTGAACCGCGCGGCTTCGAAGAGTAGCTCTCCGCAAGCCAGCCCCGCACCTCGTCGTCGAGAATCACGTGACGATAGGTCCGAAGGAACCCCCAGAATTTCTGCTTCTTACAGAGCTTCAGCAGCAGCACTTCGGCAGCGGCGAGCTCCTGCGGCGGATCCCAAACCATCGCGCCCTCCTTGGCAAATGACGCCACATTGGATCACAAATGCTGGCGTCTCGTCGAGGTTGGCTTGGCGTTAGTTGATCGCGTCTCTAGAAGTCGTATCGGGTGCCTTCGCCGTCGACCGCCAGCAGGACCGTGCCCGGCGTGCCCGGGTAGCCCGCATTGTAGACGTCCTTCATCGACGTGAGGTCGAACGTGAAGGTCTGCGTCAGATACGCCTCGCAGCTGTC
>JBFIHF010000711.1:0-1990 GCA_041601915.1 Bradymonadaceae bacterium | reverse complement strand
CACCCTACTTCGTTCCGTTTCGTTTCTGTATCCGCAACCCCGAAGTCGGTATAAGGGCACCCACGCCCCCGTAGCCCAACCGGCAGAGGCAGCGGACTTAAAATCCGTCCAGTGCGGGTTCGAATCCCGCCGGGGGCACTCAAGCGAACACCACACGCCGGACACCACGCACCGACCAACAGTCCGTGCGGGCGACGGCGATCGTGCGCGTAGGTGGTGCGGGGCGTTTGCGCGGGGGGCGAGTCTGGAGATTCCGTGGCGGGGCGTTGGAGGGGGCTTGAAAGGCCGGCGGTCTCGTCCTATGGATGCGCGAGGATTTGATGTCGAACCGCCACCGGACGAGACCCGCCATGATCGATCGAGACCTGATTCGCGACAACCTCGACAACTGCCTCGAAGAGGCATCCCACCTGGAGTTCCCGGGTTACCGGCGCGGGAAGGTGCGGGACACGTTCGACCTTGGCGACAAGTTGATTCTGGTAACTACGGATCGGCAGAGCGCGTTCGACCGCGTGCTGGCGTCGATTCCCTTCAAAGGACAGGCGTTGAACCAGGTGAGCGCGTTCTGGTTCGAGCAGACGCGGGACATCGTGCCCAACCACGTGATGGCGGTGCCCGACCCCAATGTCACCGTGGGTCGCAAGGCGCGGGTGGTGCCGATCGAGTTCGTCGTGCGCAGCTACATGACCGGATCGACGAGCACGAGCATCTGGAAGAACTACCAGGCGGGAACGCGGGAGTACTGCGGGCACACGTTGCCCGACGGGATGGTGAAGAACCAGAAGCTCGCGCGTGCGATCGTGACGCCGACGACCAAAGACGACGAGCACGACGAGCTGACCTCCGGGGACGAGATCGTCGCGAACGGCACACTGAGCGCCGAGGCGTGGAAGCGGATGGAGGAGATCGCTCTGTCGCTGTTCGCACGCGGGCAAGAGTTGGCAGCTCGAAACGGCCTGATCCTGGTGGACACGAAGTATGAACTCGGGTGGGACGCCGACGGCAACGTGATGCTGATCGACGAGATCCACACCCCGGACTCCAGTCGCTACTGGATCGCCGATAGCTATGCCGCACGGTTCGAGGCGGGGCAGGAGCCCGAGAACATCGACAAGGAGTTCCTGCGGCTGTGGTTCGTCGACAACTGCGATCCATACAACGACGCGGTGCTGCCCGCGGCCCCCGAGGAGTTGGTGGTCGAGCTTTCCGCGCGCTATCAGCAGCTGTACGAGATGATCACAGGGCGCGAGTTTGAGCCGGTGCAGAGCCCACCGATCCGGGAGCGTCTGCGGGCAAACCTCGCCCAGTACCGCTGACCTTGGAATAGGTCGCGCGTTGTCGACCTTCTCCTCTGGTACCCGCAACCACAGGTGACGGTTTGGCTCGACTCGAGATTCGCCCCACATGGCGCACGGCGCTCAGCTTTCTTGCCTCCTGGGCCGTCGGCCTCGCCTACGTCGGCCTCGCCGTCGAGAGCGGCGCTGACGTGAATGTCATGGCGGCACTGTACGTGCTCGCCTTCTTCATCGCGCCGATCCTGAATCTGCATGCCAGCCTCGCCGCGCGGCTGATCGCGCGCGCGTTCTGGTTCCAATCCGCCCTGCTCTACTCGCTGACCGGCGGATACGCGCTCTACAAGTTCCACACGGGCTCCGCGACGCTCGAGACGCTCGAGATGAGCTGGGCGGTGGTCGCTGTGGCCACGATCTGGGCGGGGCCGATCGTGGCGCTGGCCGCGGTGGGCCGCTCTGGCCTCGACGCGACGACCTCGTACTTCAAGCCAACGAAGTTTCGCGGCGCGATGCTCGCATCCTTGTTGTTCGGCGCGGCAGACTTGATGGCGTTGCTGATGTACGCGACGATCCACATGTACGATTCGGTACGGAACTGGCCCGAAGCCGCAGCGCTGACCTCCTGCGCCGTCTTGATGGGGTGCGCCCTGTTCGGGCTGTTTCGTCTCAAACTATGGGGCTTGGTGGTCTGTGTGGGT
>JBFIHF010000710.1:0-1992 GCA_041601915.1 Bradymonadaceae bacterium | reverse complement strand
GTGGGGTGCCCAGCTCGATGCGCAGACCCGCGAGCTGCGCCACTTGCCGCTCGACCACGCGTTGCAGCACTACCCGCGCGCGGTCCGCGATCTCGCCACATCGCAGGGCAAACAGGTGCGGCTCGAGCAAGACGTCTCCGGTGTCGAGGTCGATCGGCAGGTGCTCAACGGACTCGCGGACCCGCTGCTGCACCTGATCCGCAACGCCGTCGACCACGGCATCGAGACGCCCGAGGTGCGGGTCGCGGCATCCAAGTCACCGGAAGGCTACCTGCGGCTCATTGCGGAGCCGGCCGGGGACAGCATCCGACTGATCGTCGAGGACGACGGCGCCGGCATCGATCCCGAGCACGTGAAGCGCAAGGCGGTGGAGCGAGGCCTCATCGACGGGCCGACCGCCGCGCAGATGACGGACGCCGAGGCGCTGGCGCTGATCTTCGAGCAGGGCTTCTCGACCCGGGATCAGGTCACGGATCTGAGCGGTCGCGGGATCGGCATGGACGTCGTGCGCCGCCAGGTGGGCGCGATCGGGGGCACCGTCGAGATCGAGAGCCTTCCCGGCGAGGGCACCACGGTGACCCTCGTCGTCCCGATCTCGTCGTCCGTCGGCACCGTGCTCGCGGTGATCGTCGGGGATGCGCGCTTCGCGCTCCCCGCCAAGGATGTCGAGCGGGTCGACTTCGTGGAGTACGAGGAGTTGATCGACGGCGCCGAGGTCGAAGTCGCGGACTCGGTCGATCGCCCGATGCGCGTCCCGCTGCTCGATTGGCGCAAGCTGATTCCGACCATGACGCGCGAGGTTCCGCGCGGTCGGCTGACGCTGGTGTTTGTACGGCGCGGAGGCCGGGCCGTTGCGGTCTGGGTCGACGACATCCAGGGCGAGCGCGAGGCGATGACGCGACCGCTGGGGGACTTTCTCGCCGGCGTCCGGGCCTGCCGGGGTGTCGCGATTACCAATGGCGGCGACGTGATCCCGCTCCTCAACATGAACGAGGTGTTGTCCCCCGAAAACACGATCTCGACGGATCCGCGGCGCAGCGTCCGCGCCACGCTCGAGCTGCCGCGCATCGCGCGTCAACATCGTGCACTGGTCGTCGAAGACAGCGAGATCACCCGCGCGCTGGTCGCCGGAATCCTGCGCGACATGGGGCTGCATGTGACCGAGGCCGACGACGGCTGGCACGGCTGGGAGCTACTCGACCAGAACGAGCGCTTCGACATCGTGCTCACCGACGTGCAGATGCCGCGGATGGACGGCCTCGAGCTGTTGGCAAAGCTCCGCACCGATGGTCGCTTTGCGGAGCTCCCCGTCGTGATTCTGACGACGCTCGGCGAGGCCGCCGACAAGGAGCGCGCGCTCAAACTGGGCGCCAGCGGCTACCTCGTGAAGCTCAACTTTCAGGAGAAAGAACTCATCCGCACCGTGCGCCGGTTTCTGGAGCCCTGACGGCCTTGCAGCTACGGGAGCGTGGCGGTCGGCACGATCGGTTCGACGGCGACGTGCGATGCGCGCACGGCGTCGCGTAGACCGACCGAGACGCCGTCCTGGGCGTGGCCGATCGGTTCGAACATCAGGCTCAGGTCGCGGCCGTTGAGGACGAAGCGTTCCGCGCGTTGCTGGGTCTGCGGGTCTTCGAGATACGCCTTGAGCCGCCCGAGGTGCTTCTCGGTCTCGCTGACCCACTCGTTGTCGGCCTCGCGGACGATGCGCTTCGAGAGCGACAGGTTCTTCTCGTACACCTGAACGGCCCGTTCCATCAGCGGCCGGATCTGCTTGCGCAGCTCCTCGAAGTACAGCGCCAGATGCTCGTCGCTCAGATTGTCCGGGATCTCGGCGGTGAAGATGTCGCGGTAGAAGTCCTCGTAGAGTCGGCCGATCATGTAGCCGGCGGCCATCGACCACGTCGGGTGGTGGCGTCCGAGGGCGCGGATGTAGTTGACCTGGGACGTCATGAAGAGCTCGGCCTTGCGCTGAAGGTCTTTGCCCATGCG
>JBFIHF010000709.1:0-1999 GCA_041601915.1 Bradymonadaceae bacterium | reverse complement strand
CGCGGCAATCGGCATTGGTGCTGCAGGCGGTCACGGCGTTCGTCGGGGTGTTGTTCGAGGTGTTGTTCGCGGTGTTGTTCGTCGTGACGATATCGGCGATGCAAATCCCCGACCGACAGGTCTGTCCGGCCGCGCACGTGCCGGCGTCGCACGCGTCGTAGCAGCCGACCTCCCCGTTGACGGAGGCCTCGAGCTGGCCGTCGGCGCACGAGCCAGTCTGGGCGTTCGGCGCGGTATTGTTGACGACGACGTTGTTCGGGTCCCCGTTCGCCGGATCGTTGTTGATCGTGATCGGTCCCTTGGTGGGCGGGTTCCCACAGCTCAGTGCGCAAACGGCAGCCATTACAATCAGATATCGCATTGTCATCCTCGAGATCGGTCCAGTGCGCGAACCGATACCACTTTGCATTCACGGATTCAAACCAGCGCCCCGCGGTCCCAGGAGTATGGTTGACCGCAGCCCGAATTGCGCCCACGGTCGGTCCGACGCCGAACCCTCACCCACGGACCCGCATGACCTCGAAACTTCTCAGCGTGCCGCTGTCCGCCGCCGCGGCACGGCGGATCGACTTCGACTCCTGCGTGGAAGGCGACCTGCTCGAAGCGTCGCTCGACGAAGCAGAGTACGAAGCGCTGCGCGCGTCAGGGCTGCTGGAGGTGCTGAACTCGGCGCTGGACCTGCTCATTGACGACTACGAAGACGAGGAGATCGTGGGGGTCGATGACCTCGAGGTCGCGCGGTCCATCGCCGGCAGCTACGCGGCCGCGAATCCGAGCAGCCGCGCCCTGGCGGAGTTCGTGAGGCTGCTCGACGCCGCGATCGCGGCCGAGACGAAGTTCATGATGTACTTCTGAGCGCGACGCGGCGAATCGCCGATCAGGGGCCCAGATCGGGCCCGTTGGGGTCGTCCCCCGCGATGACGCCGATCTGACAGCCGTCGGGCGCGCTCGACGCCCCACTGCAGTACCAGCCCGGGGCATGGTAGAACTGGCAGTACGCTTCGCGGTCCACGGAACACACCGCGGTACAGCGGGGCGGCTTGACCTTGTTGCAGTAGGAACGGTTCGACGGCGGGTCGACCGTGCAGGTCTCGGTGTAGTCGCAGTCGCAGGCACCGGTCATCCCGCAGTCGACGCGGCACTTTTCGCCGATGCAGACCTCCCCGAACCCGCAGAAGGCGTCGGGATCGGAGGCCTCATTGCACGTCTGTGCGAGCAGGCAAAAGCCGCCCACGCAGGTCTCGTCCCCCAGACAATCGCCGGGCACCATACACGCGGTCGTACACCGCTGATTGACGGTGTCACACGCGGTCCCGAGGCCCTGGTAGACGCAGTAGTCATCGGGGTTCCGCGCAAGGTTGCACGTAGCCGGGGTGATGCAATTGCTGGCCTGGCAGGCCTCGTAGGGCTCGCAATGTGAATTGTTGGCGCAATCACGGCACACATTGGCGCTGCAGACCATCCCGGTGTTCTTCGCCACGCAATACGCGTTGGGGACACACGCCGAGCTGCAGGCGCCGCCGGCCGACGACTGGCACTTGCCGCCCGTGCAGACCTGCCCCGCTGCACACGGGCAGTTCCCGCCCAACGTGCAGGGCACGCAGCCCGAAATCGGCTGACACGACACGTTGCAAGGACCGGTGGTGACGAGCTGGTTGCAGGCGCCCATGCAGCTCGTGGGGCACGGAGGCGTCGCCATGGGGTCACAGGTTTCGCCCGGATCGACGACCCCGTTGCCACAAGACGTCGAGCAGTCGTTGTCGTTGCCGGAGGTGCATCCGGCCGGGCAACATCCGTCGCCGCCGATACAGGCACTGATCGGTGTGTTCGTGCACTGCACGTTGCACATCGCCGCGCTGCCGGACCGCACGTCGGTCGTGCAGGAGTTTTGGTCGTTGCAGCTCGCCGGACAGTTGCCGTCGCAGATCTCGGCGCCTTCTCGCACGCCGTTCGGACACACGGGGCCGCAGTCGGTGTCGTTGACGGCGTTGCAGCCCGG
>JBFIHF010000708.1:0-2000 GCA_041601915.1 Bradymonadaceae bacterium | reverse complement strand
GCCGATCCCCAGAATCACGAGGGTGAGCACGAACCAGACGCCGATCCCGTCTCGCTGCGGGATGTTCTGGGGGCTCTCGCTGTCGAGGTCCTGGCCTTGTTCCCACTCCCAGGACTTGTAGATGTCGGAATCGCGGTCGGCACCGTCACGCAGTTCATTGGCGCGCCCCGCAGCGACTTGACCCGTCTCGGGCCGCGGCTTCTTCGTGGCGTTCGTGGGACCTTGCGCAGCGACCGAGGCCGGAGTCTTGCGCTTGGTCAGCAGGATCACGGGGGCGTCGTCCGGTTCCCCGGTCGGCGGGATGACGGTCATGATCGACGAGGAGCTCGATTCGCCGCTGCGATCGGACTTCGCGCGGATCGCACCGGGTGGCTGCGAAGGTGATGCGGTGTCGACGGCCGATTCACGGACCGGCTGGCGCGCGCGTGGCGCGACGGTGTCGGCATGCGCGTCGACGACGCCGAACGGGATCGCATCCGTCTCGCGGTCGTTCGCGATCGCCTTGGCGAATGACAACGTGTTCGGGAACCGCTTGCCGGGCGCGAAATCGTCAGTGTTCGGGCCCGTCTCCTCGGTGAGGTCGCCGGTGCTGGGTTCGTCCAGATTTTCGAGCTCGAGGCCCTGGATGAGCGGACGCGCGACGGGCTCCCCGGCGAGGGCGAGGAGCATCTGCTGCGCGGTCTCGAACCGATCGGCGCGGTCTTTCTGCAGCGCTTTCTGCACGACGCGATCGAGCAGAGTACCGCGCTGCGCGGGGTCGCGCAGCGGTGGGACCACATCGAAGAGCTGCGCGCGCATGACCTTGATCGGATCCTTGTTGTGGAATGGTGGGCGGCCGTTGGCCGCCTCGTACATGATGATCCCGAGCGCATACAGGTCGGTCTGGCCGTCGACGTCCTCGCCGGCGGCCTGTTCGGGCGACATATAGGTCGGGGTGCCGACGGTGCTCCCGCTCATCGTGAGACGCCGGCCGGACGGCTCCTCGGCGTCGGCGCTGGTGGGCTGCAGCAGCTTGGCGATCCCGAAGTCGACCACCTTGACATGGTCGCGCTCATCGCCGACGACACTGAGGAAGATGTTTTCGGGTTTCAGATCGCGATGCACGATGCTCTGCTCATGGGCCTCGGCGAGGCTCTTGAGGACCTGTCGGGCGACGTGCAGAATGCGCTCCGGCGGAAGCCGGCCCTCGCGTTTGAGCAGGTCGGCGAGGTCTTCACCCGTCAACAGCTCCATCACGATGTAGAGGAGATTTTCGTGCTGACCGTAGTCGTGCAGGGTGATCGTGTTGGGGTGGCGCAGGCGCGACGCGAGCTTCGCCTCGCGCTTGAAGCGCTCCACGACATCCTTGAGCGTCATGAACTGTGAGGGCAGCACCTTGATCGCGACGTCGCGATCCATGTTGAGCTGGCGCGCTCGCCAGACCGTGCCGAAGCCGCCTCGCCCGATAATGTCGGTGAGTTCGTACCGTTCGCCTAGAACGGTGCCGGGACCGACTGTGCTGGAATCAGTCATATGCCTTTAGCGAAATGGGGGTGGAACCCCGGCATTGAGGATACGAACAACGGGGGGTCGGGGGCAAGCGCGACCGGTGGGATCCGGTGAACTCTAGCCTATCATGGCGCATCCGGGTGGTTTCGGCACTGCTTCACGCCACGGCGACGAGCACCGTCGACGAGCTTGTGGATCGTGTCGCACCGGTCTTGGACTCCGCGGCCTGCGACGCGGTCCGGGCGCAGTTTCAGGGGGTGATTCCCGAGGCGGGTGGGGCGATTGACGAGCTCGTTCCATCTGGACCACGCCGCCGCGCCGGGGCCTACTTCACCCCGCCCGGCATCGCCGACCAGCTCGCACGGTGCGCAGTCGACGCCGACGAAACGGGCCGTGTGGCGGATCTGTCGTGCGGGGATGGCGTGCTGCTCGCGGCGGTCCTGCGATGGGCGCCGGGGGTGGACGTCGTCGGCGTGGAGCGCGAGCTGGTGTTCGCGCTCGCCGCTGCGGTG
>JBFIHF010000707.1:0-2011 GCA_041601915.1 Bradymonadaceae bacterium | reverse complement strand
GTCGTCTACTTCGACGACGGGGACCTGTTCTGGGGCCACTCCATCTATGTCTCGCTCAACGAGGGCCTTGAAGTGACCACGAGCGGGATCGCCGGATAGGAGATCGGAGTCGTCAGGAGACACGGCGAAGGTTCCGGAGCAGCAGGAAACAGAAGACGTGCTCGTCGGGCATCCGATAGATGGCTCAGTGCCGTTGTTCGTATTCGAGGCGTTCGCAACATGGGCATGGCACGCAGCGGTCCCACGGTTGAGGACTACTTAAAGTGGACTTTAATCGGGGGATGGCCGATTAAAGTTTCTGGCGTTTTTCTTTAACGGCCGGCCGGTGATGAAAAAATCCGACTTCAAACTTTCAGCTCCCGGCAGGCTGGTTCCGGTCGTGGGTTCTACCCACCCGCTCGTCACTCAGGCGTTCGTTCCTGATCTGTTGCCACCGAGGTTCGAGTGGTGGAATGAGCTGTGGCCGCTGCTCAGCGACGCCGAGAGCAAAGTCGCCCATCTCGCGGGAGCCGGCTCGTTGCTGCAGGACCCCCAACTTCTGCTGTCGCCGCTGCAGCAACGCGAGGCGGTAAAATCGTCGAGTCTCGAAGGAACGTTTACCGACCAAGAGGGGCAACTCGCCTTCCGACTCGACCCCACAATGCCGTCGTCCGAGGCGGACCCCGCCAACGCATACCGTGAGGTGTTCAACTATGGTCAGGCGATGAAGGCCGGTGACGAGTTGCTCCAGACCCTGCCCCTGTCGACGCGCCTGATCCGGGAGTTGCACGCTCATTTGATGCTTGGCGTGAGGGGCCAAAACAAGCGTCCGGGCGAGATCCGAAACTCGCAGGTCCACATCGGCAACCCGCCGCGCTTCGTGCCGCCGGTGCCTGGCGAGCTCGACGCGCTTCTCACCAACCTCGAACGGTACATGAACGAGGACCAGGTGCTGCGACCCCTGGTCCGGGCGTTCGTGGTCCACTACCAGTTCGAGACGATCCATCCGTTCAAGGACGGCAATGGCCGCGTGGGGCGCCTGCTGCTGTCGTTGAGCTTGAAACACTGGCTCAACCTCTCCAGCCAGTGGATCTACATGTCCGCATACTTCGATGCGAACAAGGATGACTACATCCGGTTGCTCTACGAAGTCAGTACGCAGGGGAACTGGCGTGAGTGGATTGAGTTCTGTCTGCTCGGTGTCATCGAGCAGGCGTCCGACGCCGGCGACCGGTGCCGTCGGCTGCTGACCCTGCAGGATGAGTTTCGGCAACGGATTGCCACGATCCGCGCTAGTAACCGCCTGGATCAGATCGCGCACGGTTTGTTCACCGAGTTCGTCGTCCGCGTCGTGGACGTCCGAGAGCGTTTTAGTGTCTCGTATCCGACTGCGAGCCAGGACCTCGCGAAACTAGAGCGGTTGGGGATTCTTCGAGCACTAACCGGGCAGCGAGTGAAAACGTATTTCGCGCCGGAAATCGTGCAGATCGCGATGGGAGACTAGCGGCACCCGACGGAAGTGCTGAGCCATTCGCGCTGTGCCGGGGCGACGATCTCGTTGCCGCCTCCTCACCGATGCGCTCGGAAATCCACGGTCAGTCGAAGCGCCGTGCGGTGTCGCGCTTGCCAGGTGCTCAGGAGACGCGGCGAAGATTCCGGAGCAGCAGAAAGTAGAAGAGGTGCTCGTCGGGCATGCGGTAGATGGCCTCGGCGTCGAAGAGGGCCGCGGCCACGGCCGCGTACTCCCACGCATCCTCAATCTCGACGGACTGTGGCTCGTCGGCGTTGAGGAACCCGAAACCGCGGACTTCGCCGAATACGCGCAGCCGGCGGGCAGCGTGGATGAGATGGGATCGGCTGTCGACGGCCCACGACCACGCCCACGTGTGGCTGTTGTTGGAGTAGCTGCCGATCAGCTGAACATCGGCGACCAGCCCAACCACGCCATCGTTGTGGAACGTGAGCGTCGCGGCCTCGTCGTCGAAGTCCCACGTGCCAAAGTCGTTGAGCCCGTAGGTCTCGTCGGCGAGCT
>JBFIHF010000706.1:0-2012 GCA_041601915.1 Bradymonadaceae bacterium | reverse complement strand
CCAGCGCGGTAGTGCCGTCGTCATCGTCTGGTGGAACTTATAGGCAACGAAGGGATGCTCCAGGTGCCAGTTCATCCGGTCACGGATCACGGCGCCGATCCGGTTGGCGGCCATCTCGGCTACGTCGTTTGCTATTTGTCGAGGCGACATGGTGCTTTCAAAACGTGAAGATGCTCGCGCCGTGCTCGGCTGCCGCGCGGACTTGATTCGCTCGCTGTTTCTGGATCGCGCTTCGCCAGTCGGCGCCGGGATCGGGCACGTCCTTGGCATCGCAAGCGCCGAGGATCAGCCGCTCGCATATGCTTGAGCTCGAGACGCCCTCGCGTTCGGCGAGCAGCATCAGGCGGCGGTAGGTGGATGCGCAGACGCTGAACGTCCGCCGTGATTGTCGTTTCGCTGGCATTACTCGATCCATTCTCGCGGCCACGGTTTCCCGCTGCCGTAGGTTTCGGTTGTCGTGTCGCGCAGGATCCCGTGCGACGACGTAGGCGACGCGCAGAACTCCCGGAACACGTGCCGGGCGATCTTGCTGCCGGGGTCGGACGTTCGGCTGGCGTGCCCCTGGCGGTGCGCATACAGGCCGAGAAGCGACACCGGCGGCGACGCGTTCCGCCGGTGCAAGTCGATGTAGTAGCAGATGAGGGCGTCGAGTGATCGCAGTTGGATCGCGGTAGCTTCACGGGTGAGAGATTCAGGCGACGTGCCCGCGGCTTTCTCTTTCGACGAGCGCCAGAACGTCGACATCAGGCCCTCGGTCCCAGCGGCGCGCGCTTCGACCTCGATCCCGATCGTGAATCGATTGAGCGCGTGCGCGTGGTACATGTACGCCGTCGCCGGTTGCAGTAGCGTGACGATCCCGTCCTGGCCGACGTGTGCGTGCGCCGGGACTGCGGGCAAGAGTCGGTGCTGCGATCCGAGCGGGCTCGCCGTCTGGTGCAGGCAGATCCCGGTGATCGTGTCCCAGGACCGCAGGCCGCGGCGGCGCCCCCGCTTGTGCTTGTCGCTGCGCGGTGTCTCGCGGATGTCTTGGACGGTCACGGCTTCGCGCAGGGTGTCGAGCGCGGAGCGGGACGGCGCGGCGATCGCCTCGGTCACGCATGCTTGCGCGGCGGCCTCGTTGTCGCCGAACAGGAACGCGCGGATTGATCGCGCGATGTCGTTCGCGGTGTAGTTAGGTCTCATATCGTCAGTTCCAACTGGGCAACCGCGCAGGCCACTGGTTCGACATCGTCAGGCAGCGACGCCGTTCCGTTCCGTAGTACTTTTTTCCATCGCCTTTTTGCGCACGTGGGCTGGTCGTTCCGTCGGCCTACTCGACTTTGCCAACCGTCCCCGCCGCACCGAGGTCCTTCGTCCGTCCACCCTGACGCGCGCAGGCTGGTCCCGGGTTCGCTCGCTAGCGTGTATGTCTGGATCGATTCGTATCCCATTGCGTCAGCAGCACGGGCGGCGGCTGCGTACAGGAACGAACACGCGTTCCGGTGTCCATTCGTGGCCAGGCGTGAGACTTCAGCGATCTTGAACTGGTCGCACGCGCGGGCGACTGGCCTGCCTACTATCGCGACGCCGACCAACTCTCCGTCGTCATACGCTCCGATCGAGTAGCGGTGCCCGACTACGGGGAAGTGGTGGCGGTGTAATCGCGCGACCGCGGCGTTAGCCTTCGCCAGTGTTAGCGGTCTAGCGTAAAGTCTCATGCGGTCTCATGTAGCGCGGCGTTCAACTCGGCGCTGCGGCTGCATGCGCGGCGCCAGGACTGCTCCATTGCGTGCGCTCGTCGGGTCATGGCTTCGAGCTTGCCGCGCAGGTTCGTGATGTCGCGGGCGGCCTCGTCGAGCTCACACGTCGCTTGGTCGAGCGCGGCGCGTAGCTGGGCTTCGATGGCCTCGGCGTTCGCCTTGACCGAGTGCGCGCCTGGGATGACGGAGGGCGGCGTGTGGTCGTAGGCCAGGTACTCGTCCAGAGTCTTGGACGATGTTATGGGCGATCCCTTGCTCATCGCTGCGCCGCCT
>JBFIHF010000705.1:0-2022 GCA_041601915.1 Bradymonadaceae bacterium | reverse complement strand
GGGGTCGAAAAACCAGCCTGCGCGGGCACGGTCTCGTGATGAAGCGCCAACACGGCATGCATCAAGCCGGCGACACCGGCCGCGCTCATCGTGTGGCCGATGTTTCCCTTCACCGATCCGATGCGCACCGGCGCCCGGGTCGCGTCGCTAGATAACACTTCGCGGATCGCCCCGACTTCGACCGGATCTCCGACCGGGGTCGCGGTTCCATGGCACGACACGAACGAGATCGTCGCCCCGTCCACGTCGGCGTCCCGCAGCGCGGCGCGAATCGCGCCCTTCTGCCCCTCGAGGCTCGGTGCCATCGGCCCCGAGCTCGCGCCGGCGTCGTTGTTCACGCCGGAGCCGCGGATCACAGCGTAGATGCGATCGCCGTCCGCCACGGCATCGTCGAAGCGCTTGAGCACCACGACACCGCAGCCGTCGCCTTGCAAGAATCCGTCGGCATCGGCGTCAAACGGCCGGCAGTCACCCTTCTGCGAGATCGCGCCGATGCGCGAGAATCCGATGATCGCCTCAGGTGTCAGGTTCAGATAGACGCCGCCCGCGACCGCCGTCTTACAGATCCCGGCGCGGATGTGTGTCACGGCGTCATGCACCGCGAGCAGCGATGAAGCGCACGCCGCATCGACCGTATAGGCCGGTCCGCCGAGCTTGTAGTGACTCGCGACATTGGCGGCGGCCATGTTCATGAGTACGCCGGGCATCGAGAACGCCGAGATCGGCGCGACGTTTTCGACGCTGCGCGAGATCGCTTCGCCCACCGCACCGCCGTTCCCCATCTGCCCGGTCGCCATCAGCATACCCATCGTGCGCGAGGTCACGAGGTTGCGGTACTCCGACGTCGACACGCCGAGAAACGTGCCCATCGTCTCGAGGTCCGACGGCGACGCCTCGACCCCGGCATCCAGCAACGCGACGCGCGTCGTCTCGAGCACCATGCGGTGTTGCGGATCCATCACCTCGACGCGGCGCGGCGCGATCCCAAAGTGCATCGCGGCGAACGAATCGACGTCGTCGATGAACCCGCCCCGCGTCACGTAAGTCTTGTCGTTTTCACGAAAGCGTTCGGTCACGAACGCACGGTGGTCCCAGCGTTCCGCCGGAATCGGCCCAAAGCACTGCCGCCGATCGAGCAGGTTCGCCCAAAATTCTTCGGTATCGTTCGCTTCGGCAAAGCGGCAAGCCATGCCGATGATGGCGACGTCGCGGCTAGAATCGCGTTCCGTCATGCTAGCCCTCCCAGGTCACCGGCGGCCGATGAGCTTGCCGAGATCACCCATGGTCTTGACCTGTGTCAGGTCTTCCTGGGCCAGGTAGATATCGAGCTCTTCTTCGACGTAGCCAAAGATCTCCAACAGCGCGACGGAACTCACGCCGAGGTCGGAGATTCGAGTCTGCATCGTCAGGCCGTCGAACTCACGTTGGTCGACTTCCCACGCGGCTTCGCAGAACAGCTTCAACAAATCGTCATCAGCCATCGGTTCACCCCCGCCACTGCGGATTGATGCGTCCGATCACATTTGCAGCCCCACGTCGCACGCGGTGTCGCACCTGGCTCACCGCGCTGCGCGTGATGTGTTTGACCAGTGTCATGCGGTCGCCGGTGGCCCCGAGTGTGCGCACGCCCTCGGTGCCCAGCGAGCCGTCCAGGTACTGTGCACGAGTCTTCGCCCGCTGCAGCTTGCCACTGGACGTCTTCGGCAACTGACCTCTCTGCACCAGCACCGTGTCGCCGGGGGCCAGGGCGAGGTCTTCGCTCAGCGTCTGCTTGATCCGCTCCAGCAGCACCTCGTGATCGACCTCGTCCTTCGTCTCGGCGACCACGATGAGCTCCTCGGTCTGTGTTCCCGGGATCGAGAACGCGACGACGTTGCCCTTGCGAATGCCTTCGATGTCCTGGACCGCCCACTCGATCGCGTGCGGATCGTAGTTGCGACCGTTGAGGATGATGATGTCCTTCTGCCGGCCGGTCACATACAGCTCGCCGTCGGCGAGGTAGCCCAGGTCACCGGTCACGAG
>JBFIHF010000704.1:0-2024 GCA_041601915.1 Bradymonadaceae bacterium | reverse complement strand
GTGCATCCGTCGCCCGTGCACTCGCCGTGAACGGCGAATGTGCCGCGCAGCGCGGACTTGAAGCCTTTCACGACGACCCGGAACTCGCCGGCGGTGGCCTCGAGTTTGATGCGCGACGAGACGAGCTCGCCGTCGTCATCGTTCTTCTTCTTGTAGCGGCCCCAGCTGTCGGTCGGCGAGGTGCGTTGATAGAGGTACATCACCGTGTCGAGGTTCTGCGAGACCTCCGTCGACAGCTCGATCGTGGCGTCGCCGGTGAGCTCGAACGTCCAGGCGTGGAACTGCTCGTCGTCCGTCATGGTCGCCGGATTCGCGATCCCCATCCGCAGCGCACCGTGTTCGGTCGGCCGGTAGAAGCTATCGTCCTTACCGTCCGTCAGCGGGTTGTCTTCGGTTCCCTTGTCGTCCACGACGCCGTCACCGCACGCAAAGGCGAGCGAGCTGGCGAGAATGAGGGCGTAGATGCGGGCCATGCGATTCTCCTCAAATGATTTCATGCGCGACCGTATCGCAATGAACGTGCCAGCAGATGACGGCGTGTTTCTGCGCGGAGACGGGCGTCGATGTGGCTACAGGAGTAGCCAATCGAGGCGCACAGGTCACGAAGATCGGAAGAACGGCTGGGTCCAGGCGACGCGGCCCAACGCGCCGTAGGCCTCGACGCGCAGGTACTTCAAATGGTCGTCAGTCGGCGCCGCAAACTCGAGCGTCGTCCCGACGATGTTTGCGACGCGCTTCTGGTACTCGCGATAGACGCAGAACCGCACTTGCTCGGCCGCCGTAACCCGGATCACGCCGTCGCGGACCTCGATGGTGTCGAGGGTGACCCCGGTCGATCCGTAGAACGACCCGCGTCGCAGGCCGGCGATGATGCCGGCCACGCTGCGCTCATCGGCCTGCACGACGTTCCAGCCGAGCTCGACGTCTCCGTCCTTGTGGCTGTCATCGTTGGCGAAGCCCCAGACTCGTCGCCCCTTGCCGAGCAGCTGATCCCAGCGGTCCGTCGCGTAGGGGCTGCCGGCGAGTCGCTCGATCACGCCGTTGTAGACCTCGAGGCCGACGTAGCCGGCCAGCGCTTCCAGCGAGATCTGCGGCAGATGGTTGAAGTCGGGGTGCCAGTTCGGATGCGCCATGATCGCGAACGCGTCGTCGTCTTGGGCGATGTCGTCGATGACGGCCTGGCGATCGGGCTGTGGTTCGACGCGCCGGTCGGCGTTGACGTGCAGCATGTGCGGGCCGCGCGCCGTGACCTCATTGCCCGGAATCAACACCATGCCCCGGTCGTCGACGTCCGCCGGCGCCGTGAGCATGTCGTGGTCGGAGATCATCAGGAAGTCGTACCCACGCGCCGCGTAGTCGTCGACGACGACCTGCGGGTCCCTCGCGCCATCACTGCGCGTGGTGTGGGTGTGTAGATTGCCGCGCAGCCACGGCAGCGAAGACCGGTAGGGGTTTTCGAGCATCAAGCCACTCTCTGCGGGCTATTTCATGCGTTTGGCGTCTACGATCTCGATCGCCTTTTCGTTCGTGAGGTCGTCGACGTTGGTGCCTTTGGGCAGCGACGCGTTGGTCTTGCCGGCCTTGATGTACGGGCCGTAACGGCCGTCGAGCACATTCATCTCGTCGCCGTCGGGATGCTTTCCGAGCTCTTTGAGCGTCTTCTGCCCGGACTTTCGACGCGCTTTGGGCTTCGCCAGCAATTCCAGCGCCGCTTCGAGCGTGATCGTGAAGACTTGGTCTTCGGTTTCCAGGGACCGGTAGTCCTTGTCGTGCTTCACGAATGGGCCGTAGCGGCCGATCGCGGTCTCGATCCCCTTCTTGTCTTCGGGGTGTTTGCCGAGCTGTCGCGGCAGGGCCAGCAACTGAACCGCCTGATCGACGGTGAGCTCGTCAGCGCTCCACGTCGACGGGATCGATCCGGTCGGGGGCTTCTTCTTCGAGCCTTCCTCGCGGTCGCCGAGCTGCAGGTACGTCCCAAAGCGCCCCGTCATCAGGTAGATCGGCTGTTTGGTCTCGGGATGCTC
>JBFIHF010000703.1:0-2034 GCA_041601915.1 Bradymonadaceae bacterium | reverse complement strand
GGGCGCCAGCGGTGCCGTCACGATGCCGGCCAGCGCTACGGCGCCTTTCACAGCCTCCGACGTCGCGGTGATGGCCATCATGATCGCGTGCTGTTTGGCGAACGCGGCGACCGACTCCTTGACCGACTGCCCGCTGGTCAACGCTGCCGTGAGTGCAACCCCACCGAACGCCGACATCTGATCGATCGCGAAATCGGTGTGCATCTTGATTAGGGCGGCCTGCTTGCGCCGCGCTGCGTCCTCGGCAGCGATGCGCTTCATGGTCGCGGCGTGGTGCGTCTCCGCAATCCTGCCCTCGATCTGCATCTGCTCGATCTTGCCGGATGACCGCTGCAGCTCGCCCTCGAGGAACTGGATCTTTGCCTGTTCCTCGGCGTCGATCAGCATCATCGGATCGGCGCCCGACTCCTGTAGCATCTCGATACTGCGCAGGCGCCCCGCGAGGGTAATCTCCGC
Organism: Bradymonadaceae bacterium; assembly: GCA_041601915.1. Lineage (GTDB taxonomy): Bacteria > Myxococcota_A > Bradymonadia > Bradymonadales > Bradymonadaceae > JBFIHF01. The sequence continues at coordinate 1,578 of JBFIHF010000703.1, read as the reverse complement.
GCGCGTCTGCTCGAACGTTCGTTGACGCTCAAGGTTTTCGTTCTGGATCGCCATGTTGGCCTCCGAGAACGGGTCCGACTTGTCCGGGCCGAACGAGTCGAGTAGGTCTGCCATCGCGCCCTCGCCCTCAAGGTCGCGTGCGGCCTGTGCGTCGAAGCGCGCCTCGGCGCCGCTCTTGAGCCCGAGCGTCTTCTCGAAATCGGAGCGCTTGTCCCTGCTGCCCCCGCGACCCTTTCGTTCGCGGCCGGTCAGCCCCGATTCGGCGTTCAGTTTATTGATCCGCGCCGCCTCCTTCTCGGGGTCGAATCCGGCGAACTCATCGAACATGCCGATCGCTACAGCGGACAGGCGTGCCGCCTCCTGCACGCGCACCTCCATCAGGAACTTCGCCATCAGTTTGTACTCGGCGGTCTGACGGCCAAGTAGCGACAACTGGCGCTCCAGTGCGGCCTCATGCGACGCGTTCAGGTCGTTGCCTAGGGCGAGGTCGACCATGCGGTTGCGCTCTTCTTTGCGCAGGTTGGCGACCGCAGTTGCGAGCCCATCCTGCGTGAGCGAGGTAAGGATCTCGGTCTCTACGCCCATGTCGCGCAGGGCGGCTCGCGCTTCGACGAAGTCCGAGCGGTAGTTGCGGATCCCGTCGGTGCTCAGCGTCGTCGCTGCGTCGAGTTTCGCAACAGCTTCGTCGAGATCGACCGTCGGCTGCACGCCGCCTAGCGCGGACGTTTTCATGTTCCGCAACTCGACGTTGAACCGCTTGACCGCTGCCGCCGCACTGTCGGTGTTGAGCGTGACGTTCTCCGCGGCATCGAACACTGCCTTGAGCGCTTCGACGCGGAACGCCTCCGCGCGTTCGTTCTCGGTCAGTTCCTTCGACGTCTTCCCGAGCGAGATCGCGTAACGCTCGTGTGCGTCCTCGATCTTCAGGAACACGCCAAGGTTGTCTAGGATCTTCGGCGACTGACGCCCGATCGCTACGGTCAGATCGTCGATCGACTGCGCGCCGTCCTGCCCGACGGATTGGCCGAGTTTGATCGCCGCCTCGGACATCTGCGCAAACACCTTGGCGTTATCCGTGACGCCGAGCCGCTGCGCCTTGGCGGCGGCAACCGCCAGGCTCATGTTGTCCACAAGCCCGGCCGTCGACTTTGAAGCCGCATCGATGCGGAACGGCAGGTTTTGGAACACTGCTTGCGCGCGTAGGGACTCGTCGGCGAGCTCGCTCACCAGTTCAGCCCCACGGACGACCGCCGAGCCGAACGTTTGCAACGCGCCTATGGCGTCAACGCGCAGGCGATCGGTGAACTTCGACAGGACGGACGATGCTGCGTCGACCGAATCGCCCTGCATCTTCGCGCTCTTTTCGGCGCGCTTTAGTGCCTCGTCGAAGTCCTTCGTAGCGCCGCGCGCGTCCTCCATCGCCTTGGCGACCTTGGCCATCGGCGTCGTCACGCCTTCCGTTTTCGCAGTCGCCTTGATCGAAACTTGCTTGATAGTCATCAGCGCATCGCGGCGTGTTGTCGGTCGATCTGCTCGCGGCACCAGTTCCGGTGTCGCTGCTGCTCGTGCTCGAAATAG
>JBFIHF010000702.1:0-2048 GCA_041601915.1 Bradymonadaceae bacterium | reverse complement strand
TAGCGACCGCCCTCGGCGCGACACAGCGTCAGCGGAACCGCGCACGTCGGTGTCTCACATCGGCCACCCTCCTCCTCGACGGCCTCGTCAGCCCCGGCGCACTGATGGTGCATGCGCAGCTCGCGCTCGTGCACCGCGAGCGGCCATTTCTCGAAGTGGTCCATGCAAGCCGTCCCGCCAGACACCGGCGCGAACGGGTCGTCCATCGACGAAATGAACAGGCGCGGCACGGCCGGCTTGTCCAGGCATAGACTCAGGTCGCCCCAGAGGCGATGCGACGTGGTCGCAACGGCCCGGACGCCCCGCAGTGTGCACGCGAGAACATCGGCCGCGAGTCCACCGTTGCCGTGGCCGAAGACAAACACGCGGTCCAGATCGATGCAGAACTCCGACGCCACGACCTCGAAATCCCTCGCAGCGCGGACATAATCGTTGGGGCGAAGCCAGGTGGAGAGCGGGTCGGGATCCAGCGGCGCGATCGTGATGAAGCCCCGCTCCGCCGAGAAGATCTCCAGGTCGCGCAACTTGAACATGTCGGCGCTGGTCTGCGCCACATCGTGCAGCATGATCAACACCGGCGCGGCGACGTTCGGGTCGTAGCCCGGCGGTACACGCCAGGCCACCGTCCGAACATCGACCCCATCCAGTTTGCTGCTGACGCCGACGCCGGCACCGGGCGACGGCAGACCGCATCCGCTCGAACGGCTGCTTGGCGATTTCGAGGGCGTCGGCCCATCCGGAGCGGCGTATCCCTTGAGGAGACCGCGCGGCGCCGCGCGTTGCGTCGATGCCTTCGACGGCCCCAGCGGCTCGCGCGGAAGTAAACTAACCACGGCGAGGGCACACACCCCGACGATGAGGATCGTTGCGCCGACAGCGATCATACTGCGGCGTGACGGTGCGTGGTCGACCCGCTCGAACCGCGGCGGTCGCGCCTGCTCCGGCGTCGTCGCATCGAATGGCTCGCCATCGAGCACACGGCACACCGTCCCCATCGCCGGACGACGGGCCGGGCTTTTCGCCAACATCGCCGCGACGAGAGCGACCAGGTGGCCGGAGATCGGGCTGTCGATCGCGGGGGCCGGCTTGGTCAGATGGTTCATCGCCAGCTCCAGCATCGTCTGCCCCTCGAAGGGGTGGCGACGTTCGAACAGCTGAAACAGCAACACGCCAAACGAGTACACGTCCGACGGCGAACCGACGTCCGGCCGCGCTCGGAGTTGTTCCGGGCTCATGAACCCCGGCGTTCCCATCACCTCACCGGTCTTCGTCACGTCGGTCTGTCGCGTCGCGGTCAGCTTGGCGAGCCCGAAATCGAGCACTTTCACGCTCAACGACGCCCCCTCCACGAGCATCACGTTGTCGGGCTTGAGGTCTCGATGGCTGATCTGATGGACGTGCGCGTGTTCGATCGCTGCGCCGATCTGTCGCGCGACCTCGATCAGCTCGTCGACGCTATGTGTGACACGACTCCACTCCGTCAGCGTTGTGCCGCGCACATACTCCGTGACGATGTACGGTTTGCCGTCCGCCAGCTGCCCGTAGTCGAGCAGCGCGACCACGTTCACGTGCGCGAGGCGGCCCAGGGCCTGTGCTTCGTTCGAAAAACGGCGCAGGGCCTGCTCGTCGGTCGTCCGCAGGACCTTCACCGCGACCGTTCGCCCCGTCTCCAATTCGTTGGCCTGCCACACGGTCCCGAAACCGCCCTCGCCGAGCTGGCGATCGAGGCGGTATCGGCCGGCAATGACCGCATCGGGCGCAAGGACAAATGACATGACCGGAGCCTACTCAGCACACGCCGCCTGGACAAGGCTCCGCGCTTTGTGTACGTTTGACACGAACGGAGGCAGTATGATCGAATTTTACACCACAAACTGCGAGTACGGGTGCTTCTCAAACTTTTCGCCGCATGGGTTTGAGCTCGACGGCAAGTACTGGAAGACGTCCGAGCACTACTTCCAGGCCGCGAAGTTCAAGGGGACGCCGCACGCCGAAGCCGTGCGCGCAGCCGCCAAGCCGAACGATGCGGCGCGCATCGGGCGCGATCG
>JBFIHF010000701.1:0-2053 GCA_041601915.1 Bradymonadaceae bacterium | reverse complement strand
GCGCAGGCGCTGATTCATTGGCTGGACCGGCAGTGGGTCGAACGCGACGGCCAACGCCACAAGTTCTTCGCGGGCTGTTTCGGCATCTTTGGCCACGGCAACGTCGCCGGCATCGGTCAAGCCCTGCACGAGTACGGCGAGTTCCCGTACTTTCAGGCGCGCAACGAGCAGGCGATGGTGCACACTGCCGCCGCGTTCGCACGGCACACCAACCGCCTGCGTACGCTCGCCTGCACGACGTCGATCGGTCCCGGCGCAACAAACATGCTGACGGCCGCCGCCGGCGCGACGATCAACCGCCTGCCGGTGTTGTTGCTCCCCGGCGACATCTTCGCGCGCCGAAACGTCGCGCCCGTCCTGCAGCAACTCGAATCGCCGCAGTCGCAGGACGTGTCGGTCAACGACTGTTTCAAGCCGGTCTCGCGCTACTGGGACCGCATCAATCGGCCGGACCAGCTCCCGAGCTCACTGTGCGAAGCGATGCGCGTGCTCGCTTCACCTGCCGAGACCGGTGCCGTGACGATCGCGATGCCCCAGGATGTGCAAGCCGAGGCGTGGGACTTTCCGGACGCGCTGTTCGAGGACCGCATCTGGACGATCGCCCGACCGCGCGCCGACCGCGATCTGGTGGACCGCGCGGTGGGTTGGATTCGCCAGAGCAAGCGACCGCTCATCGTGGCCGGTGGCGGCGTCATCTACGGCGAAGCCACTGCCGCGCTCGAGGAGTTCGCACGCACCACCGGCATCCCCGTCGTGGAGACGCAGGTTGGCAAGGGCGCGCTGAACTACGACAATCCGCAGGCCCTCGGTGCGATGGGCGTGACCGGAACGCCCGGCGCCAACCACATCGCCCGCGAGGCGGACCTCGTCATCGGCATCGGCACCCGCTACAGCGACTTTACGACCGCGTCGATGACCGCATTCCAGAACCCCGACGTCCGGTTCATCAACATCAACGTCGCGGAGTTCGACGCCTTCAAGGTGCGCGCCCTCCCCCTCGTCGGCGACGCCCGGTCGGTCCTCGAGGAGCTCACCGTCGCCCTCCAAGACTGGTCCGTCGACCTCGGCGAGTCGCAGCGAGTCGCGAACTTCAAGGCGCAGTGGGAAGCTGAGGTCACGCGGCTCTACGCCGTCGAGCACGGGCCGCCCGTCGCTCAATCCGCGGTCATTGGCGCCCTCAACGACTTCAGCGATCCGACCGACGTCATCGTGTGCGCGGCGGGCAGCCTGCCCGGAGACCTGCACAAACTCTGGCGCGCACGAGATCCAAAGGGCTATCACGTCGAGTACGGCTACTCGTGTATGGGCTACGAGATCGCTGGCGGCCTCGGCGTCAAGATGGCGGACCCCGATCGTGAGGTCTACGTGCTGGTCGGTGACGGCAGCTATCTGATGATGGCCCAGGAGCTCGTCACCGCCGTGCAAGAGGGCATCAAGATCACGGTCGTCCTGCTCGACAACCACGGCTTCGCGAGCATCGGCGCGCTATCCGAAGCTGTCGGAGCCGAAGGCTTCGGCACGAAATACCGCATGCGCACCGACACCGGCCTCGACGGCGACCACCTGCCGATCGACTTCGCCGCCAACGCCGAGTCACTCGGTGCCCGTGTGTTCCGTGCCTCCACGATCAGCGATTTCAAGGCCGCGTTGATCAGCGCCAAAGCCGAAACCAGAACGTCGATGATCGTGATCGAGACGGACCGCGAACAGCGCGTCGGCGGCTACGACTCGTGGTGGGACGTGCCGATCGCCGAAGTCAGTACATCGCAGAGCGTGCGCGAGATTCGCGCACAATGGGAAAAACGCCGCGCGACGGAGCGCGAGTTCATCTGAGGCAGACGATGATCCAGATTGCGAACGCACCATGCTCTTGGGGCGTACTGGAATTCGAAGGGTTCGACGGTGAGACGGCCGACTGCCGACAGTTTCTCACCGAACTCAAGGCGGCCGGCTACGCCGGCACCGAGTTCGGCGACTGGGGCTTCATGCCCACCGACCCCGTCGAGCTGCGCGAACTGCTCGACGAGTTCGAGCTGCCGCTGCTCGGCGCCTT
>JBFIHF010000700.1:0-2059 GCA_041601915.1 Bradymonadaceae bacterium | reverse complement strand
CGACTGCCGACAGTTTCTCACCGAACTCAAGGCGGCCGGCTACGCCGGCACCGAGTTCGGCGACTGGGGCTTCATGCCCACCGACCCCGTCGAGCTGCGCGAACTGCTCGACGAGTTCGAGCTGCCGCTGCTCGGCGCCTTTGTCCCGGTCGCGCTCACCGAGCCCGACGCCCACGCGGAAGGCGTCGCGGTCGCGGTGCGGACCGCGAAGCTGCTCGCACAGATCAACCCCGACGCGTTCATCGTGCTCGCCGACGACAACGGCGCGGACCCGATGCGCACCCTGCGAGCCGGTCGCATCGTCGGCGACGTCTACGACGCGATGGGCCGCAGCGACGCCCTGTCCCCCATTCACTGGCGCTACGTCGTACACGGCACTCAAGAACTCGCCCGTATCGTTCGCGAAGAGACAGGCCTGCGCACCGTCTTTCATCACCACTGCGGCGGATGGATCGAAACGCCCGCCGAGGTCCGTCGACTCATGGAGCGTACGGATCCCGAACTGCTCGGACTCTGCTTCGACACCGGCCATTGGGCGTTCGCGGGCGGCGTCCCCCTCACCGGCCTCCTCGAGCATCGCGACCGCATCTGGCACGTGCATTTCAAAGACCACGACCCCGCCGTCCATCAGCGATCGATCCAGGAAGGCTGGACCTACTTCGAGTCCGTTCGCCACGGCGTGTTCTGCGAACTCGGCCGCGGCGACGTCGACTTCGATTCTGTGCTCGGCGCGTTGCGCATGAGCGGCTACGACGGCTGGATCGTCGTGGAACAAGACGTCCTGCCTGGCATGGGCTCGCCACTGCAAAGCGCGACCCGCAATCGACAATTTCTGCACTCCATCGGACTCTGAGGAAACATGTCTGCACTGAACATCGGGCTCATTGGCGCCGGCCGCATCGGCATCGTGCACGCCGAGACCATCGCGTACCGCATCCCCGGCGCGAACCTCGTCGCGATCGCAGACCCCAACATCGAGGCCGCGAAGTCGCTCGCGGCGCGCCTCGACGTCGAGTACGTCTTCGAGGACGCCAAGGACGTGTGGAATCACCCCGATGTCGACGCGGTGATCATCGCCTCGGCCACCCATACCCATGCAGAGTTCATCGTGTGGGCCGCCGAAGCCGGTAAGGACATCTTCTGCGAGAAGCCGATCGCGTTCGACCTCGATGAGATCGACGCCGCGCTCGAGGCCGTCGCGAGGGCCGGCGTCAAGCTGCAGATCGGCTTCAATCGTCGGTTCGACCCGAACTTCGCCGAAGTCCAGCGCGCCGTCGCGGCCGGCGAGATCGGCGTGCCGCACATCCTCCGCATCACGTCGCGGGATCCGGCACCGCCGCCCGTCAGCTACATCCGGGTCTCGGGCGGCATGTTCTTCGATATGACGATCCACGACTTCGACATGGCGCGCTTCTTATGCGGCGAAGTCGTGCGCGTTCATGCGTTCGCAGGGTGTCGCATCGATCCCGCGATCGAGGAAGCCGGCGATATCGACACCGCCGTCGTGACTCTCGAGTTCGAAAACGGCGCGTTCGGCACGATCGATAACAGCCGCAAGGCCGTGTACGGCTACGATCAGCGCGTCGAAGTGTTCGGTTCGGACGGTGCGATCTCCGCGGAGAACGACACCCCACATCGCACCACGCTGTCCAACGCCGATGGCGTGCACCAGCCGCTACCTCTCAACTTCTTCATGACGCGCTACACCGCCTCGTACGCCGCCGAACTCGAGGCGTTCATCGACGCGGTGCACAACGACACCGAACCGCTCGTGGGTGGGATCGACGGCCGCAAGCCCGTCGTCATCGCGATGGCGGCCGTGAAGTCGCTCGCGACGGGGCGGACGGTGTCGATCTCCGAGATTTGACAAAATAGTACGAACGTGCTTTTATTGACCCATGATCAGTAAGGGCGACCAGACCAAAGAGCAGATCCTCACCGCCGGCGTCGCCCACGCGAGCGTCGCCGGGCTCGAAGGGATCAGCATCGGCGCCCTCGCGACGCAGATGTCGATGTCGAAGAGCGGGCTCTACGCGCACTTCAACTCCAAAGAGAACCT
>JBFIHF010000699.1:0-2065 GCA_041601915.1 Bradymonadaceae bacterium | reverse complement strand
GCTCACGATGGTTAGAGATAAGGACTCAAGAGTCGCGCAATGCCGTCGCGAAGCCTCACGAGGTGGTGCCGCGAATCGACTTCGAGGAGCGTGACTTCCCGGCTGTGGTCCAATTTTCGGTCGATGATCTCGCTCAGCTTGGCGACGAGTTCACGGTCCTCGCATTCGACGTTGAGCTCGAAGTTGAGCCGCAGACTGCGCGCGTCCCAATTCACGGAGCCGAAGAAACACCATTCGTCGTCCACGACCATCAGCTTGCTGTGATCAAAGGGACCGCTGGTCTTAAACACGCGACAGCCTCGTTCCAGCACCTGCCACAACGTGGCGTCCGAAGCCCATGCCACGGTGCGCAGGTTGTTCACCTGCGGCAGGATGATCTCGACTCTCACGCCGCGAAGGGCGGCAGTCGCGAGGGCGTCGATGAGACCGGCGTCAGGCACGAAGTACGGAGTGACGATTCGGACGCGTTTCTTGCTGCAGGCCAACGCCGCCAGAAGGGTCCAGCGGATGCGGTTCGTCGGGTTGTCCGGCCCGTCGGCGAGGCACCGGGCCAGTGCCGGCCCGCCCTTCCCGCCGCGGGGTGTCCCCATCGGCAGCACCTCGCCGGTCGCTTCTTTCCAATCGGCGCAGAACACCTCGTCGAGCTGATGAACCAGCGGTCCCTCGACTCGAAAGTGGAGATCGCGGATCGGGGCGGCTGGTTGCCATCCGAGCACGTGGCCGGCACGGATGTTCATCCCGCCGGTGAAGCCGACCTCGCCGTCGACGATGAGGCTCTTTCGATGGTTGCGAAGGTTTGCATACCGCAGGTGCCAGGGCCAAAGAGAGCGATGATATCGGCCGACGGTGACCCCCCGCCGTTGGAGGTCCGCGAGGATCGATGGCCGACTGTAGCGCGCACCGAGATCGTCGACCAAGACGCGGACGTCGACGCCTCGTGCAGCGGCCGCACCGAGGACCTCTGCGAACTCGAGGCCCGCGCGATCGCGATCGAAGATGTAGCTGCAGAGACGAACGCGGTCCGTGGCCCCGGCGATCGCGTCTTTCATCGACGGATACGCGGCGTCGCCGTTCTCGAGTATCGCAATCTCGTTTCCCGAAACACGTTCGGTCTCAGCGACTTGATCGACGGCGAACGCAATCGAACCGGACGCTGAGTTCGCCGTCCGGGCGGCGGCGACCGGGGCTCGGGGAGGAGTCTGTGCCCGCGTTCGGTTGACGCCGAGCAGGAGGTAGAGGGTCGCGCCGAGAAATGGCGACAGTAAGATCAGACCCGCCCACAACGCCGCGGCCCGCGACCTTCGCTTGTACATCACCGCGTGCGCCGACGCCCACAATGACAGCGTGACCGACGCGAAACCGATCACGTAGGACAGGTTGTCTGAAATGAGTTCCATCACCACCTGACAAAGAACGCGTCACGTCTCTCTTCGAGCGAGTCCCGAATGAACCGAACCAACGCGAGGCGGTCTTCCGACGCCAGCGACAGGTCAGATTCAAAGAGCCGCATTGTAACCTAGGACAAAACACGCCAGGAACGATCACGATCTCGTTGCTGCCGGGGCTTGCGCCGTTCGACGCGGTCTCGCACTCCCGCGCCGGTCAGGGCACCGCGAGCGGTGAATCGGCGTCAGTCTGACTGAGGTGGCAGCGAATCGCACAGCTTTGACACAGACCGCATGGCCACCGAACATGTGGCACGGGTTCTTGGCACGAGGGGCCGTTCGATTCACGGGGTTCACATGCAACATCAGCGTCTGCCGCTCCTGAGACTTCTGTGTGCTTCGATCGTGTTTGGTTGGGGGGTGGCCGCATCGGCAGCGACCATCCAGGCAGGTCCCGCCGACGATGTGGAGTCGATGATCAACGCCCTCAACCCGGGCGATGAGCTCGTGCTGGCCGACGGGGCGTACCCGATGTCCGGGCGCTTTGGCGTGAACGTCTCCGGGACGGCGGCGCAGCCGATCACGATTCGCGCGGCAGAAGGGGCCCGCCCGCTGTTCCACCGGCCCGACGCGGGGCAGAACATCTGGGACATTACGGCGAGCTGGCTCACGATCCGCGG
>JBFIHF010000698.1:0-2072 GCA_041601915.1 Bradymonadaceae bacterium | reverse complement strand
TCTCGCCGCACCCGTCTTCAAGCTCGCGCCGGGCACCGGACTGGAGCCGCTCGAGCCGACGTTGCGCCGCCTGCTCCCGCTCAGGGCGCATTTCGAGTCGCTGTTTCTCGACTCCAGGGTCGCGCCCGTGGCCGTCGCCAACACCGACGAGCTCTGGCGCGCGATCGCCGAAGACGGCGTGCCCGGCCGCTGGGCGTTCGTGGGCCTCGAGGCCGGTGTGCATATCGCGTATCCCGGCAAAGGGGGCTACGGCGCAGATTACGACCCCCGGAAGCGCCCCTGGTATCTGCGCGGGCGAGGTCAGACGCGACCGGTGTGGGGCGACCCCTACGTCGACCGCCAGGGACAAGGTCTCGTGCTGCCGTGCGTGGTCGCCGTGAAGGCCAACGACGTGACCGGTGTCGCGGGCTTCGAGGTCGCCCTCGACTTCCTGCAGAAACAGTTCATGAAGCCCGAAGGAGACGTCGAGGAGACCTTCGTCCTCGATTCCACAGGGCGCGTCTTGGTCACCTCGAAGGGATCGAGCTACGAACTCGACGTCGACGACATCAAGGACCTCCCGCAGTTTGGCAACCCACGGGTTCTCGAGCGAGTGCGCGCCGCGACCCCCGGTGTCATCGTCGACAGCGACCCATCACCTGCCGCCGTCTTCGTCGTCGCCCCCCTCGCGACGTTGAACTGGTTCTTCGTCGCGAAGGCGCCACTGTCCGCGGTGCTCGGCGCCGATGCTGATTGAGCGAGGTTCCCGTTCCGCGTGGCCCCGCGTATAGTGTCCTGCGGCAATGTGCTGCCCGATGCAGGAGCCGTGGTGACCCCTCCGACGACAATCATTGCCCTGATGTTTGGGCCCGACCAGCCCGGCCTCGTCGCCACCGTCTCCCGATGGATCTTTGAGAACGGCGGCAACATCATCCACGCCGACCAACACCGAGATGCCGAGGAGCTGATCTTCTTCCAGCGCGTCGAGTGGTCGCACGCCGATGCCGACGACCAGGAACTGCGCCGCCAGGCCGCGCTCTTCCGCGCCGCCGCCGAGGCGTTGGGGATGGCCGTCCAAATCACCCTCTCCACCGATCGTCCCCGCATCGCGGTGATGGTCACCAAAGCCGACCACTGCTTCCACGACCTCGCCCTGCGATGGCGCGCCGGCGAACTCCCCTGCGACCTCGTCTGCGTGATCTCCAATCACGACGACCTACGCCCCGCCGTCCAGACCTACGACGGCATCGCGTTCCACCATGTCCCCAAGTCCAAAGCCAACAAGCCCGCCGCCGAAGCCGAGGAGCTCGCGATCCTCCAACGCCACCGCGTCGACCTCGTCGTCCTCGCCCGCTACATGCAGGTCCTCACCCCCGACTTCCTCGCCAAATCCGGCCCCGTCATCAACATCCACCACTCCTTCCTGCCCGCATTCGCCGGCGCGAACCCCTACCGACAGGCCCACGCCCGTGGCGTCAAACTCATCGGCGCCACCGCCCACTACGTCACCCCCGAACTCGACGAGGGCCCCATCATCCACCAGGCCGTCGACGACGTCAGCCACCGCCACGACGTCACCGACCTCCGACGCAAGGGCGCCAACCTCGAAAAGGTCGTCCTCTCAACCGCCGTCCTCCTCCACCTCCAGTGCCGCGTCCTCGCCTACGGCCGCAAGACCGTGACCTTCGACTGACCATTTGGGGTGGTCTCGACGCACCGCCCGGGGCGGTCTCGACGCACCGCCCGGGGCGGTCCGCGATCGGGGTCAGAGCATTCGTGCTCGACTGCGTTCTTGTTCGCAACGTTCGGTTTGACCGAACTGTGTGTCGGCGGTCGGGCGAGCGTCGTCGCGAAATCGCGGTTTTGGGCGGTGATTTTCGAGGGGGGGGCGGCGGCGGACACAGCGATGCGGCCCATCAGGGGATGGTCCGCGGGGTGTGTGGGTTGTGGGTGGGGCTTGGGGGCGCGAGGGAAGCCGTGCCAGCGGTGCATGGCGTAGGTGCCGCGGGGGAAGGTGGGGCGGCCGCCGGCGAGGACGATCTTGCGGGCGCGGGTGTAGCGGCGGCGGAAGGCGCAGAGGTGGGCGAGGGCGG
>JBFIHF010000697.1:0-2075 GCA_041601915.1 Bradymonadaceae bacterium | reverse complement strand
GGCCGTCTCGCCCATGAACGCGAACACGTTGTACTTGGTCGTGATGTTGGGCGCCGACTGCAGGATACGCTCACGCTCGCGCAGCATGCGGTGCAGACGCCGGTACTCCTTCCACGTCGCGTATGTCGACGGCAGCTTCGAGGACCGAAAGCGCTCGCCGCCGACCTTGTCCCACGGGTTCGTCATCGTCGACATCCCCAGGTAGCCAGCGTCCAGCGCTTCCTCGAGCAGCGACTCCATCTGTTGCATCTCGTCTTCGGTCGGCCGCTCGTCGGAGTCCACGGCGCGCGCGAGCCCCATCACCGAGGTCCGCATGTCGGAATGCCCGAGGTACGCCGCCACGTTGGGGCCCAGCGGCCGCGCCTCCAGCGCGTCGAGGTACTCGGCCGGCCGGGTCCAGGTCTTGTGCTCCTCCAGCGTTGCCAGCACCTCCTCGTAGGGAAGCGCCTCGACGCGGGAGAAGAAGTCCGCGCAATCCTGGGCGCTGGACGCGATGGTCGTCAGCGAACAGGACCCCATGCAGATCGTGGTCACGCCGTGCCGCACGCTCTCCTGCAGACCCGGCGCGGCGAGCAGCTCGGCGTCATAGTGGGTGTGCGTGTCGATAAACCCGGGCATCACCCACTGGCCCTCGGCGTCGATCACGCGGTCAGCGCCGGTTTCGTCGATCGGAGTCGAGGAGATTTCGACGACGTGACCGGCGTCGATCGCGACATGACGAATCTCGCCTTCCGCTCCGCTACCGTCGAAAAACAAACCATTCTTGATAATCAGCATTCGTGACCCCATCGCCGTTCAGATCTCGACCGTAGCGACCGTCCGCAAGAAAAGAAAGCGAGCGCTCGCTTTTATTGTCGGCGTCGAACATCGCGGGGTGACGAGCGACGGTTTGCGGGGCATCGGATTCGTGGCACACTGCGCGCCAACTCCAGTACAGGGAACGATATGTTGAAGGGAATGCACGCGATGTTCTACACCGAGAAGGCCGAGGAGACGCGCGCCTTTCTCCGCGACAAGTTCGACTTCCCGCACGTCGACGTGGGCGGCGGCTGGTTGATCTTCGACCCGCCGGCCGCGGACATCGGCTGCCATCCGTCGGAGCGGCCGTATCACGAGCTCTCGTTCTGGTGTGACGAGATCCACAGCACCGTGGCCTCACTGCGCGAGAAGGGCGTGGAGTTCGTCGGCGAGGTCACTGATCAGGGCTTCGGGCTCTGCATCAACTTCGTGTTGCCTGATGGCCAGGAAGTGATGCTCTACGAGCCGAAATACACGAAGTGACACTCGGCCGTTCTCTTCTTGTTCCGCTGGTCTGCTGGTCTGCTGGTCCGCTGGTCCCCGCTCCAATTCAAACTGGAGGCTCCCGCAGGCCAGCGCGCTACCCACGCGCAGCGTCGAGCGACCCGCACGCCGTCCTTCGGTGGGTACTCGGCGCTGCGCGTGGTGGCGCGCTGGCCTGCGGGAGCCTCCAGTTTGAATTGGAGCGGGGACCAGCGGACCAGCGGACCAGCAGACCAGCGGAGCAGCGGCGACGAAGTTAGAAGCGGACGCCGAGCGTGAACTCAGGCCACACGTAGACCTGGGCGGTGTCGGTGTCGGCGCTGACGCGTTGGGCGATTCCCGGGACAAGCTCGTCGTGGTTCGTCAGTGCCGAGATCTGCGCCTTGGCGTCCAGAGCGGCGTACATCGCGAAGCGCCGCGCGAACTGCCAGCCGACGGCGAACCGCAGATCGACGAGCTGGGACGTGCGGTAGATCGGGTCGCCGGCGGCGACGACGCCCATCCCGATCAGGTCGAGGTCGAAGAAGAGCTTCTCGAACGGCACGTGCGCGCCGAGCCCGAGTCCCAGGCGCCATGTCGGTGCGGGGATGAAGGGGTCGAACCCCCCGAGGTACGACCATCGGATGTACTTCGAGCCGTGTTTGAGGCCCGCAGTGAGCGAGCCGGTGTGGCCGATCGAGGCGTCCACGTACAGCGGTTCGCGGACCATCACGTTCAGGAGCCCCAGCGAGAAGTCCGAGGTCTGCCCGACGTTGACGAGGCCCAGCTGCACGCCTTTGACGTTCGCGGCGACG
>JBFIHF010000696.1:0-2077 GCA_041601915.1 Bradymonadaceae bacterium | reverse complement strand
CGTCGTCGACGGCAGCGTAAACGTTGGAGAAACCGCCTTCGCCGAGCAGCCCCTCGATGCGGTACCGCCCCTCGAACATGAATCCTGGTTGCATTTCGGCGGCCTCCCGTGGCGAGCGAGTCTACCGCTCGTCGGCAGGCGTCGCCAACTTCAGGGAACCGAAGAACTCCCACACATGTTCGGCGACCGGAAAGTCGACGCCCATGTCCCCGCTGCATCCGAACGCTGCGTGGCCGATGAATTCGCGCCGGGCGGGCCACAACGTGCCGCCTTCGAGCATGCACATTTCAAACGGGGCGTCGCAGTCGAAGCGCTGACAACGCCCGGTCGAATCGTCGAACGTCGTCCTCGGGTGATTCTTGCACCGGTTGCGCTCGCGCCAGCGCGCCACCGTTTGCGCCGGCGATTGTTGGTGCCGCCCCATACAATTCGGCGAGGCGTCGATGCTGATGTGGGAGCTTCGCTTGGGATGAAGCCAGATCGTCGGAACCGCGTGGTCGCAGTCGCGCATCTTGACGTCGTCCGTCGCCACGGCGAATCCACTGAACGCCGCGCCGGCGAGGAGGTCGGTGCAACTCAATCGCGCGACAATGGGCCCCCCCGCGGCGTGACCCAGCATGTAGGTTTGCTCGGTATCGAGGCACAGATCCTCGCCGGCATTGCGCAGCGCCGCTAGAACGCGCTTGACGCCGTGGTGTTCGTCGCGCCACGTCTGCGCACCAGGGAGCAGGGTTCCTTGATCTTCGGGGGCCAGCAGCACGATCCCCTCGCGGTCGGCGATATCCGCGAAGCCGCTCTCCACGATGAGTTCGTTCGCGGACTGGTAGTCGCCGTGAATCAGAATCAGCACACGATGGGGGACGCGATGGTCGTAGTTCTCGGGAACGTACGTCAACGTTCCTCCCAGCAGGCGCAGCCCGGGGCGCGGAACCGGTTGCTGGCCGCAACCGGGGCTCAAGACAGCGCCAGTCGCGATGTCGATCGCCGCATCGGCAGGCCCCGCATCGACGGTAACATCGCGCGCCGTCGGGACGACCGGGTCCGGCGAGGTTCGCACCAGCGTCGGCGTGTCGCGCTTGGTGGCGGGCGGCGTGGGCACCACCGGGTCGTCCGCGGGGCTCGGCAGCAGCATCGCGATCGCGACGAGGGCGCACACCACGAGCGCGATGAGCGCGACGAGGACACGGGCGTGGATGCTCGGCTTCGCGGGGCTCGGCGTCGCCGGGATCGGCGTGTGACCGTAGCTCGGCGCGTGACCAGACGGTGCGGTCACGTGACCAGACGGCGCGTTCACGTGACCAGACGGCGCGGTCACGTGGTCGAGCGCAGCGAGCACCGCCGCCGCGGTGGTGTAGCGGTCGTCTACGGCCGGCGCGATCATGCGCTGGATGATCGGCTCGATGGCGCTCCCGCGGTTCGCGCCGAGCAGCTCGTGCATCATGATGCCGAGGCTGTAAATGTCCGATGCCGCCGAAAGCGGCGCGCCGCGCAGCTGTTCGGGCGACATGTAACGCGGGGTCCCGATGATTTCGCCCGCCATCGTGAGCGAGGGATGCCCCGCGTCAGTGGAGCGCGCGATCCCAAAATCGAGGACCTTCACTGCGTACGGGTCGCCCTGGTAGGCGAAAATGCGCACGTTGTCCGGCTTGAGGTCCCGGTGGATCATCCCGGCGTGATGCGCTTCGCGCAGCGAAAACAGGATCTGTCGGAGGATGTGGATCGCCAGCTCGGGCGGCATCGGCCCCTGAGCTCGCAGTTCGGAGAGGTCGCGCCCCGGCACATGCTCGAACACCATGTACAACAGCCCGTTCCGTGCCTCGCCGTAGTTGAACAGCCGGACCGTGTGCGGGTCTCGAAGCCCGGCGATGATCTGTACTTCACGCTGGTAGCGCGCGCGCATCGTCGTGCTGTACGCGTGACCCGCGTCGGGCAGCAGCAGCTTCAACGCCACGTGCCGGTCGGCGCCGGTGTCGCGTGCCAGCATCACCGTCGCGAACGCTCCTTGTCCCAGCACGGCCTCCACCGTGAATCGTTCTTCGAAAATTTCGCCCGCCGCCGGAGGTCGCATGCCACGAGT
>JBFIHF010000695.1:0-2077 GCA_041601915.1 Bradymonadaceae bacterium | reverse complement strand
GGCGTTTTCGGTCGAACGCAGCCAGAACGTCGTCGACGACACCGAGATCAACGAGTCGCTGCCGACGTCGATGACCGAAGCGCTCGAGGCCGAGCCCGGCGTGTCGGTGCAGCGCACCAATCGCGGCGCGGGCACACTGATTCTGCGGGGCATGGTCGGGCCCGAGAACATGATCATTTACGATGGCGTGCGGTTCAATCAGTCGACGTTCCGCACCGGTCCCAACCAGTATCTCGATACGATCGACCCGTGGGGGCTGCGCCGCATCGAGGTCGTGCGCGGGCCAGCCGGCGTGCTGTACGGTTCGGGGGCGATGGGTGGCGTCGTCGAAGCACATCCATTGGCCTTGCCGGAGAAGTTCGAGCTGCGCAGTCGATTCCTCGTTCACTCGGTCGACGACACCGTCGCAGCCAGTGCGGATGCGGGGTCGCGCGTCGGCGCCGTCGCGAGTCGCGCGGGCGTCACGCTGAGACGACACGGGCGCTTGAGAGTCGGAACGAACAGCTCCCCGCAGCCGACCTTCGCCAGCGCTGTCGACGGCAAGCACGACCTCGCCCAGGGCTACGACGACGTGCATCTGCGCGGCGGTGCCGGCGTGGACATCGGCCGGCAGCGGATCCGCGCGAACTACGTCGGCTCCCGTGTGCGGGACGCGATGCGGCTCGACGCACTCGGACGGGGCGATGTCCGCATCTACGACAACGATGATCACCTCGCCTACGTGACGGCCGAGATCGACGGGCCGCCAGGCGTCGACGACCTGCGGGCCAACGTGTCCTGGCACCGCACCAACGAGTTTGCGGAGCGCTTTCAGTGCGACGCCCCTACCGGTGTCGTCGGCAACCGCTTCGAGTGTGCGGCGCTCGACGCGGACCGCATCGAGCGCAAACGGCGCAACGAGGACATCGTCGACACGTTCGGATCCAGCATCGTCGGGACGTCGTGGCTGTTGGACGACGACCTCCGGTTGAGTTGGGGCGGCGACGCCTACTTTGACCAGGTGCAGTCCACGCGCGAGGATGCGCGGGCCCCCGACTTCGAGTTCGAGCCACGCGATCGCGGCAACTTTGCCGACGGCTCCACCTACCGCACGATCGGCGCCTTCGGACTCGCCGCCTACGACCTGTGGAGCGCCGACGAGCACACGTTTCGGGTGCACGGCGGCGCGCGCCTCGAGCACTTCGGCGCCGATGCGCCGAACGTCACCGAGGAGATCGGCGATGTGTCCTACGACTTTACGGGCCCGGTCGGATCGGCGGGCGTGGCGTGGCTCAGCGGCACGTCGCTCAACACCTACCTGAACTGGAATCAGGGGTACCGCGCGCCCAACCTGCAGGAGACGACGGTGCTTGGGGACTCCGGCAACTTCTATGAGGTCCCCAATCCCGACCTCGGGCCCGAGCGCAGCAACACGTTTGAGCTCGGGACCAAAGCCGAGATCGCCGACATGTTGCGCATCGAATCCGGGGTCTGGTTCGCGTTCCTGACCGATCGAATCACCCGTGAACCCACCAGCTTCGGCGGCCAGGCCGAGATCGACGGCAAAGCGGTCCGTCGTCGCGTGAACCGTGACTCCGCGTACTTCTACGGGGCCGATCTCGGCGCCCGAACGATCCCATGGAACGGCGCATCCGCGTTTGCATCGGTGTCCTGGATCGATGGCGCCGTCAAGGTCGAGGACCACGACCCGAGGTTCTCGCCGGGCCCATTCCACGGGCTGTTCGGCGGTGGCGGCTCCTACGAGAACCCGCGCCGATTGCCCCCCGTCGCCACCACGGCCGGCGCCCGGTACGAAACGCCACACGGCACCTACCTGACGTTCTGGGCCGTCGGAGCGGCGCGTCAGCGCAAGCTGTCACCCGACGACAACGCCGATCTACGCATCTGCGAGGCCGACGTCGGCGTGCTCCACGACGATCTCGGCCAACAGTGCCCCGGCACCCCCGGCTGGCTCACCCTCAACGCCCGCGCCGGTTTTCGCTTCGACAATCTGCTGTTCGACATCGCGGCGTTGAATCTGACCAACACGCGATATCGCCATCACGGCTCCGGCGTCCTCGCGCCTGGCTTCGACGTC
>JBFIHF010000694.1:0-2078 GCA_041601915.1 Bradymonadaceae bacterium | reverse complement strand
CGCGATGGCGCTCGAGATGGCGATCGCGGACGGCGACCTCGACGGCGCCTTGGAGCAACTGGAGGGCATCTGCGTCGCGTCCGTGGCCGCCGAACTCTGACGGTCCGATGACCGCGGTCATCGGCGTTTCAGCCGCCGCGAGGTTGTTCGGCCTCCGCGGTCAACGCGCGATCTCCCAGACCGAGCTCTTCGCGCGCATGCGATGCCACACGCAGTCGGCGCGCCACACGAGTTCAGCTCTGTCGCCACCGGTCGACGTCGGCGCCTACCTGTTTCAGATTGAGTTTGCTGGCGAGGAAGCTGCCGAGTTCCCGCAGCTCTGCCAGGTCGAGGTCGCAATCCAGAAGTATCCCGACATCGGTACCGTTCACCACGGCCAAGCTGCCTCCACCAAACAGGGCGGGCCGCAAGAAGATCTCGAGTTCGTCGCTGCGCGCGAGTTCGTCCGTGAGCCAGTGATAGCCCGTGTCCCAGGCGATTCGAATGACCTGATCATTGGCAAAGACCTCCCAGGCGAGGCGTCTCTTCTCAACTCGAGTGACGACCGCCAAACCCCAGGCCATAGACGCCAACAAGAGCTTGATGGCCCACTCCTGGCCCACGTTCCACGTTCCGGTCACGGTGCACCAGACGACCCAGACAACCGCCGCCGCTGCTGCCGTGCGCAGGATGAAGCGAGCATCCATGCGCAGCGCCGCGCGCCGTGTTCGTGCCAAGCGCTGGACGCTGAGCCCACGCTCGGTCTCGGTAACGATGACGTCGGTAAGCGTCATTCGACGGCCTCCTCTCCCTCAGACTCGTTCATGGGGGCGCGGCCGCAATCTCGTCCAGCTCCACGCGGACGGGGACTCCGCAGGGGCGAGGCGAGGCTCTCGGCTCGTCGAAGCGACATGTGGACGTCGACGATCACCACGCGGGCCATTCCTTGTACTATGCGGCGATGCGAGTGGCTGCGCCCGATTGGGAGTGTTTGCCACATAGAATCAGCTCGCTCGCCAATGGTCGGTATCGGGATCCACTCGTCTCAGATTGAGCTTCCCGGCGAGGAAGCTGCCAAGCTCTCGCAGCTCCGCGCGGTCGAGGTCACAATCGAGAAGTATTCCGACATCGGTACCGTTCACAACCGCGAGGCTGCCTCCACCAAACAGGGTGGGCCGGACGAAGATCTCGAGTTGATCGGTGCGCGCGAGTTCGTCCGAGAGCCAGTGCAGGCTCGCGTCCCACGCGATCCGGATGACTTCGCCATTGGCGAAGATCTCCCAAGCGAGCCGCCGCTTCTCCATGCGAACGAAGACCGCATAACCCCAAATCATCACCGCGAAGATCAGGCTGGCGGCCCAGCTCACGCCCAAGGTCCACGCTCCGCTCACGTTGCACCCGACCACCCAGACGACGCACGCGAGAGCTCCCGTCCACGTGGTGACGCGCGCGTCTAGGCGCAGCGATGCGAACCGTGTCCGTGCCAACCGCTGGACGCTGAGCCCTCGCTCGGTCTCGGTCACGACAATGTCGTTCAGCGTCATTGGCGGCCCGTCACGGCCTGCCGCTGTGTGCGACCGACCAGGTAGTAGATCCCTGCGACGACCGCAGAGAGTCCGAGCACCAGCTCGAAGCTACCGGGGAAAGCCAGCTCGCTGCCAACGGCGGTCGCGCCGCCGAGCGCGACGATGAGTAGCGCTAAAAGCGCGACTTTGCGCGGATCGGCGCAGATCGTGAACCTCCGTCCCTGCGGCGCGTCGGTCGTCGCGTAGTCAAACGGATTCACCGGATCGCGCTCCTGATCTTCGGAATGGCTGGACTCACGTTCCTCCCTCGGGCGCCTCATCAATGTCTCCCCGCCTCGCGATGGCCGCGTGATGAAACTCGCGATGCGCTGGTTCGAAGTCTCTCCTTCGGCGGTGGTCAGATGAGGGAGGGGCACGAACAACAATTGACGCCCGTCCGGCCGGTGCAGCGCAACGAAAGCGAGCCGTGCCGTGGCATCGGTCACCGTCTCGATGTCGGCCGTTCGGCCTCCGATCCAACGGTAGACCAGCGGCTTCATCGTGATGGTCAGCTTCCCCTGATCGACGCTGGCG
>JBFIHF010000693.1:0-2087 GCA_041601915.1 Bradymonadaceae bacterium | reverse complement strand
CGGCAGCACGGCGAACAGCACGAAGCGGGCTCGTGTGCCGCGCGCATGCGCAACCTCGGACTTCATCAGGACCGGCATGTCATCCACGGACACCTCGTGCGCCGAAACGCAAACCCGCCCTGGCCCAATCTGCTGCGAGGTTGGGCGTACTTTGGGATCGAACGGTCAAGAGCGAGCAGTGTGGATCAGCGTGCGGATCGCTTCGTGCCAACGCGGTCGAATGGGCGAGTCGCAGGGCGTTGGCGGCGACGGAGGAGCGGCGACGGCGGGGTGGGCCGTGCAATGTAACGTATCATTTCATATTCAGAAATATGAAATATGTTTTGTTATAGAGCGCTAGGATATGTATTCTGTATTCGGAAATATGAAACGGAGGCCGTACGGATGCTGAGATCACAAGACATCTTTGTCCTCGTCGCTCTCACCAGCTACGAGGGACAGGAGTGGACATACGAGCGACTGGCGAAAGAACTCGGCATGTCGACGTCGCAGATTTTCAAGTCGTTGGAGCGGGCAGAGGCCGCGCGCCTGTTTGTGAAGAGTTCGCGACGGCTCATCCGCAGAAATCTCGTGGAGTTTCTGGTTCACGGCGTGCGATATGCCTTTGCGGTGGAGCCCGGCCGCGCGACGCGAGGTTTTCCCGCGGACTGGAGCGCCCCTGGATTGTCGGATTTGATGGTCGAGTCCGACGAAGATGCACGAGTGTGGCCCAGTCCGATGGGCGTAGCACGGGGCCAGTCCATTGAGCCGCTCCACGGTTCGTTGCCGCTGGTGGCGGTGGAGAATCCGGAGCTCCACGCGTTGTTCGCTCTCATCGACATCATCCGGACCGGATCGGCCCGAGAGCGTGGGGTTGCTGGCGACGAGCTTCAGCGGAGGTTGGGGTGAAGCCCGGATCAGAACTTCTGGTGACCGCGGCCGAACTGCTGGCGCCCCTCAATCGAGAACTGGTGTTTCTGGGCGGCGCGACCGTGCACCTGCACATCGACGACGTTGCGGCGGCGCCAGTGAGGTCGACCAAGGACGTGGATGTTGTCGTGGCTGTCGTGAGCTACGCGGAGTTCACCGAGATCGAGGCGGAGCTCCGGCGGATTGGTTTCGAACAGTCGCTGCATTCTGACGACGCTCCGATCTGCAGGTGGTCGAAGGAGGGGCTTCAGGTGGACGTAATGCCGACGAAGCCGGAGTACATTGGCTTCTCAAAGAGCGAGTGGTTCGCGGAGGGCTTCGCGAACGCGAAGGAGATCATCCTCGAGAATGGTCGAACGATCGCGGTCTTTGACGTTCTGCACTTGATTGCGGTCAAAGTGGAGGCTTTCGCGGACCGCGGCGAGGGAGACCTGTATGCGAGCCAAGACTTCGAGGACATTGCGACGGTGTTGGATGGCAACACGGAGATTTGGACGTTGTTGAGTGCCAACAATGCCGTAGCGAGGTTCGTTCGCGATTGGCTCCGGACGATCGAGTCCGAGGACCTCACGTCCGCAATCGCTGGGCACGTGAATAGCTATCCCCGGGCGGAGCTGCTCGTCGACAGGATCGCTCAACTGCCGCGGTGATCGCCACGGAGCGCGCGCGTGACGCGAAGGTGAGGGCGAAATACACTGGGGTATGGACGAGGACGACACGATATCGCAGCAGCGGACGCTCACGGCTCCGGTGGTGACGTTGGTGCCGGGGACGGCGCCGCCGGTGTTGGAGCGGCCCGATATTGAGCCGCCGGACCTGCGGGGGACGCCGTACGAGGTGCGGGGGTTGCTGGGCGTTGGCGGGATGGGCGAGGTGTGGCGGGTGTTTGAGCCGATGCTGCACCGCGATGTGGCGATGAAGATCCTGCGGCCGGATCTGGCGGAGCATGACGGGGCGGTGGCGAGGTTTCTGCAGGAGACGCAGGCGACGGCGCAGCTTCAGCATCCGGGGGTCGTGCCGATCCACGGGCATGGGCGGCTGCACGACGGACGCTTGTACTTCACGATGCCGCAGGTGCTGGGGGACACGTTCAAGGCCGTGATTGCGCAGATCCATCTGGGGTACCGCGGGGAACCCGGAGAATGGACGTTGAATCGGGCGATGCGGGCGTTCCATCG
>JBFIHF010000692.1:0-2096 GCA_041601915.1 Bradymonadaceae bacterium | reverse complement strand
GTGTCGTCGACTCGGATGCGGGGGTTTTGGTTGCACCCCTCGGCTGGATGCGTGTTCCATGCGGCCCAGGGACCTCGCTCCCACAGGTCACCGGCCGGCGCCGGGGTGTTGCCCGCGCCGCCGCGCGCGGTCGCACGGCAGGGCGGAAAGTCCCCGGCGTAGCGCGCCGTCCGATCGGTGGGGGTCGGGACGCAGCCGCACGCGAGCAGGCACGCGAGGCTAAGGGTTGTCGAGATGCGTGACACCACGCTCTTGTAGCACCTGTCGAACGGCCGCGGTCATCGCAGCGCCGGTGAGCTCGAATTTGCCGCGTTCCTTGAGCACATCCTCGAACGCACGTTCGGCGACGGCGAGGCTGAGCGCGTTGTAATCGGCGAGGTCGAGGCGAGGAACGTCGTCGGCGGCGGTGGCCGAGACCAGTTGGGGCGGACGACGCTGCATCGTCGCTTGTTCCAGTGCGAACGCGACCTCGATCAAGGTCGCCTCGTCCCATTGCCGGCCCATGATCATGAGGCCGATCGGGAGGGCGGGTGCGGGGGTGTAGCCCACGATCAACGTCATCGCGGGCATCCCCGTGACCGACGTCTCGATGCAGTTCGCTTTGGACGCCGTCACGTTCGGGGCCCCGAGCGCGTCGACGGGAAAGATGAGCACGTCGAGCGCGAGCGTGTCCATGAGGTCTTGGACCGCCTTGCGGTTCTTGGCGTACTGCGTGGCGCCAAAGGCGAGTCCGCCGCCCGGGTCGCGCCGCCCGCTGCGAACACGGTCCTTGCAGTCCTCGACGCTGTCCCAGACGTGCTTGGCGAAGCGCGCCGTCTCGCACAGGTCGTCGAAGTCGTCGAGCGGGCCGTCCGCGGCGGCGAGGAACGCGTCGACGGCGGGGACGAATCCGCCGCCGTAGCGTCGTTCGTCGAACTCGGGCAGCACGACGTTGTCGACGATTTCGCCGCCGAGGCGCCGGATATCGTCGAACGTGCGCTGCCAGACGCGTTGCGTGTAGGCGTCGCCGCCCGAAAACGGGACGCGATAGGCGTCGCTCGTATCTTCGGCCAACATGCGCAGCACCCCGACTCGTTTGCCCTCGAGGCCGTTGGCATCGAGGGCGTCGATGAAGCTCGCCGGTCGTTTCCAGGTGCTCGGTTGGCTGTCGTCGCCGCTCTGGCGCTGGGCCATGACATCGAGCATCGCGACCATATCCGTGACCGTGCGGGCCATCGGACCGGGCACGGCGTCGAGCTTTCCGCTGGGGAAAATGCCGTCGGTGCTCACGAGACCGAGCGTAGACCGGATCGCCACGAGACCGTTGTACGACGCCGGGATCGTGATCGACGCGCAGTTGTCGGTGCCGGTCCCGCCCCAGGCAAAGTTCGCACCGACCGCCACGCCGGAGCCTGCCGACGAGCCGCCGGAGTTCCGGGTCGAATCGTACGCGTTTCCGCTGCGACCGTGAGCGCCCCCGATCCCGTGGATGCCGCGAGCGAATTCGTCCATACCGGTCGAACCGAGCAAGATCGCGCCCTGTTTCCGCATCTCGGCGACGGCGAACGCATCCTTCTTCACGCGCACTCCGAGGGCGGCGAGCGAGCCGTCCGTCGTGTCGGTGTCGGTCGTGCCGTGGTTGGTCTTGACCACGAACACCGCGCAATGCAGGGGACCGGTCAGCTCTCCACTGTCGTCGAACGCCGCGTCGAGGTCCGCGGCTTGTTGCCGCACCTGCTCGTTGAGCATCACGAACGCGTTGAGCGGCGCACCGTCGCTGATGTCGAGTTCGTATTGGTTCACGCGCGCGAGGTACGCATCGACGATTTCGGCACACGTCAGGTTGCCGGCCAGAATCGCAGCGTGGATCTCGGCGAGCGTCGTCTCTTCGATGTCGAACGGCTGATCGTCGTCACACGCGTCCCCGATGCCATCTCCGTCGCGGTCGATCTGACCGGCGTTCGGCGCGTTGGGGCAGTTGTCGCAGGCGTCGCCGACCCAATCGCCGTCCGTATCCGCGTTGTCGGCCGAAGCCAGATTCAAGCAGGTGTCGACGCAGTCGTTGAAGCCATCGCCATCGGTGTCGGTCAGGTCCTCGCCGGCCGGGCACGGGTCAC
>JBFIHF010000691.1:0-2098 GCA_041601915.1 Bradymonadaceae bacterium | reverse complement strand
GTACTGGGATGCTGAGCAGCTTGACGTGTCGCGCCGGCCGGTGCTGCTGATCCCCGGCTATTGCATGAACACGTTCATTCTCAATTTCCACCCCAGCGGCGACAGCATGGTCCGCTACCTGACGCGCCAGGGATTCGAGGTGTGGACCGCGAACCTACGCGGGCAGGGCGGCTCGAAGCGACACGTCGGCAAGCGGAAGTTCGGCTTCGGCGAGCTCGCGCTCGTGGATCTGCCCGTCGTGCTCGAGACGGTCCGGCGCCGCTGTCGCTCGACCGCCGACCGCATCGACGCGATTGGCTGTTCGCTGGGCGCGACCTTTCTGTACGCCTACCTCGCCCATCACCTCGATACGCATCCGCTGGCGACGTTGGTCTCGCTCGGCGGCCCCTTGCGTTGGGAGACCTCGCACCCGGCCGTGAGCATCGCGTTCGCCTCACCGGCCGTCGCTGGGGCAGTGAGGATCATCGGCACGCGAGCGGTCGCGAAGCGCTTCCTGCCCCTGGTGAAGCGGGTGCCGTCGATGCTGTCGGTCTACATGAACGCCGCGCACGTCGATCTCGACGCCGCCGATCAGCTCGTCCAGACGATCGACGACCCCGTGCCGTACCTGAACAAGCAGATCGCGCACTGGGTGAAGTCGCGCGATCTCTACGTTGGTGGCGTCAACGTCACGAAGGCGATGAAACACGTCACCATCCCGTTGCTCTGCATCGCGGCGAACAAGGACGGCATCGTTCCGGCGGACACCGCGATTTCGGGGACCAAAGCGTTTGGGACCGATGACGTCGAGGTGTTGCGCGTCGGGGACAACGACAACTGGTTCGCGCACGCCGACCTGTTCGTCAACGACGAGGCCGAGGAGCGCGTCTTCGCACCGCTGGCGTCGTGGCTCGCGTCCCGGCAGTCCTAGAGGCGTTCGTGGATCAGGGGTTGGGTGTAGGCGGGACCGTCACCGATCGTGATGTTCGCGCGTAGCCGCCGCACACATTCGGCGAGGCTCGTCGCGTCGTTGTAGTGGATCTCGAGGATCGGCTCGCCTTCGTCGACATCATCGCCGCGCTTCTTGAGGAACACCAAGCCCACGGCGGGGTCGATGTCGTCTTCCTTCGTGCGACGGCCCGCCCCGAGCTCCAGCGCCGCGATCCCGATCTCGGTCGCGTTCATTCGCGTGATCATGCCCGTCTCGGGCGCTTCGAACGCCCGCACGCTGGCCGCGCGCGGAAGCAGTGACGTGTCGTCGCACACCGCCGGGTCCCCGCCTTGCTCCTCGATCATCCGGCGGAACGCGCGCAGCGCCGTCCCGTCGCTCAACATCTCGCGCAGCATGATCTTCGTCGCGGCGCGATCGTCGACTTTGCCCGCCAGATCGAGCATCTCGGTCACGAGTTCGATCGTCAGATCGGTGAGGTCTTCCGGACCTTCTCCACGCAACGTCTCGATCGACTCGATCACTTCGAGGCTGTTGCCGACCGCGAGCCCCAGGGGCTGATCCATGTCTGTGATCAGCGCTCGCACCGGGCAATCCATCGATGCGCCGATGCCGATCATCGTCTGGGCGAGCTCTCGCGCATCGTCGAGGTTCCGCATGAACGCGCCGCTGCCGACCTTGACGTCCAGCACCAGCGCGTCGATCCCCTCGGCGAGCTTCTTGGACATGATCGAAGACGCGATCAGCGGGATGCAGCTCACGGTGCCGGTGACGTCACGCAGCGCGTAGAGCTTCTTGTCCGCCGGCGCGATCTGCCCGGTCTGGCCGATCAGGCCGGCACCGATCGTCGAAACGAGATGGCGGAAGCGGTCGATCGGCTGGTTGACGTTGAACCCCGGGATACTCTCGAGCTTGTCGAGTGTCCCTCCGGTGTGCCCCAGTCCGCGCCCCGAGATCATCGGGACCTTGAGGCCCGCGACCACCGCGAGCGGGGCGAGGATCAAGGAGACCTTGTCGCCGACGCCACCCGTCGAGTGCTTGTCGATCTTGGTCCCGGGGATGTCCGACAGATCGAGCACTTCGCCCGAGTGCAGCATCGCGTTGGTCCACGCCGCAAGCTCCGCGGGCGACATCCCGCGAAAGTAGACGGCCATCAAGAACGCCGACATC
>JBFIHF010000690.1:0-2103 GCA_041601915.1 Bradymonadaceae bacterium | reverse complement strand
GTCCCCGACTCCTGCGGCAACGGCACGCTGGATCTCGGCGAGACGTGCGACCCCTGCGAGGGCGACTACCGCTGTCCCAGCGGTGGATGCGCACTGTGGGTGCAGACGGGCTCCAAGGACACGTGCGACATCGCTTGCGCGCGAAACGGCCAACAAACGACCTGCGTCGACGGCGACGGATGTTGCCCCGATGCGTGCTCGTCCGCCAATGACAACGACTGCTCGGACAGCTGCGGCAACGGCGTCGTCGACGAGGGCGAAACCTGCGATCCGTGTCCGGAGAGCTGCGACGACTCGGTTTGCGCGCCGGCCGCCCAGAGCGGCGACCCCTCGACCTGCACACTCGCCTGCACGCCGGGCCCGGTGCCCGAGGAGTGCTGCGGCGGGCAGCTCTGCCCCAGCAACCAGAGCTGCGAGGCGGGAGTCTGCACCGACATCCCCACCGGGTGTTCTCAGCAGCCGACGCCGGACCTGTACTGCGCGCAACTGATGGGGCCTGGGTCGACCTGTGTCGGCGACCGGTGCGTCCCGGGGCAAGGATCGTGCACGGATGATACGGACTGCTTGCCGTGGGAGTCGTGCTCCAACGCGTCGTGCGTCGAACCGCCCCACTGCATGACGCCCAAGTCTCGCGAGTACTGCGCCTGGGACAAGTGGGGGAGCGATGGCGAGTTCACGTGCATGCCGGGTGGGAACGGTGCGTACGCGTGCGTGCCATCCACGGTGATCATGTTCTGCATGGAGGGGACCTGCGCGCCCTGGCAGGCCTGTGATCAGGGCACGTGTGTGGTGCCGGACACGTGCAGTCGCGCTCAACAGCCGGACGTCTACTGCATGTTCGCGACGGAGCGCGTGAACACGAGCTGCGTCAACAACACGTGCCTGTAGCCTCTTGACGACACCGATCAACATCTTCGAGTTCGAGGCGCTCGCCCGCGCGGCGCTTCAGCCCGCGGCGTTCGACTACTACTCGAGCGGCGCGCACGACGAGATCACGCTGCACCGAAATCGCGTCGCGTTCGACGAGCTCGCCCTGCACTATCGCGTGCTGGCGGGCGTTGGCGAGGTCGCCCTCGCCACGACTCTGCTGGGCACCCAGGTGTCGATGCCGATCGCGGTGGCGCCGACCGCGTTTCAGCGCATGGCCCACACCGACGGCGAGCTCGCGACGGCCCGGGGCGCGCACGCGGCCGGGACGTTGATGACGCTGAGCACGCTGGCGAACACCACGCTCGAGGACGTCGCCCGGGGCAGTGCGGGGGCGCGCTGGTTTCAGCTCTACATCTACCGCGACCGTGAGGCGACGTTGGAGCTCGTGCATCGGGCCGAACAGGCCGGCTACGACGCGCTGGTTCTGACGGTCGATGCCCCGCTGCTCGGCGTGCGCGAGCGCGACGTCCGGAACCAGTTTTCGCTGCCGGCGGGTCTGTCGATCGCGAACCTCACGGCGTCGCAGATGGCCGGCCTGCCGGAGGTCGAGTCCGAGAGTGGACTCGCGGCATACTTTGCGGACCTGCTGGAGCCGGCGCTGAGCTGGGAGACCCTCGACTGGCTGATCGCGGCGACTACGCTGCCGGTCGTCGTCAAAGGCGTTGTGCGCGTCGATGACGCGCTGCACGCCGTCGCCCGCGGCGCCGCAGCGGTCTGGGTGTCGAACCATGGCGGTCGCCAACTCGACACCTCGATCTCGACGATCGAAGCGGTCGGCCCGATCGCGGCGGCGGTCGGCGACGACGCGGAAGTCTACCTCGACGGCGGTGTTCGACGCGGCACGGACGTCGTGAAGGCGCTCGCCCTGGGGGCGCGCGCGGTGTTCGTGGGGCGACCGATCCTCTGGGGACTCGCACACGGTGGCAGCGACGGCGTCGGTCAGGTCCTCGGCATCCTGCGCGCGGAGCTCGAACTGGCCATGACGCTGTGCGGGGCGTCGAGCATCGACGACCTCGGCGACTGGCTGCTCGCCCCTTAACTGACCGCGGTCATCGAGCGCGCTGCTCCTTGATCTTCGCACCAGCCCTCGAATTCCGCTTCCCGGTGACCTTGACACCCGTCAGCGTCACGTGCGCGTTTGCCGAGGCGTCGACCGCGGCCACGCTCCCCGTG
>JBFIHF010000689.1:0-2106 GCA_041601915.1 Bradymonadaceae bacterium | reverse complement strand
GAGTCGGCGAAGCGCGGGCGCGCGGTCACGCTGCAACAGGGCTAACGACGGGGACGCCATGAAACGCGGAATCTTACTGCTGTCCATCATCTCACTCGCGGCGTGTTCCTCGGACTCCGGGCGAGCCGCGGAGAACAACGGGTGGCAGCTAGGCGACGATGCCGGCAACAACGCCTCCGATAGTGGCACCAATAACATTGCCGCGAACAACACCGTCGCTCCCACGACGAACAACGTGGCGCCCCCAAACAACGGCTCGACCAACAATGGCTCGACCAACAACGGCTCCGCGAACAATACCTCGACGGGCACGACGTCCTCCAACAACGCGACGTCGTCCACCAACAACACCACGCCGGGCGACGGGATGGGCGTCGTCGGCGACGACTGCACCCTGAACTCCGCCTGCGGCGCCAACCTCGTGTGCTGTCCAGGTTTCGGCGGCACCGCGACGTGTGAGGGACGCTGCTTCGGCGGCGGCCTGTGTGGTGGCTCCGACGCGGAGTGCGCGGCGGATGAGACCTGCTGCGACCTCTCCGGCATCAACCAACCCGATGGATGTGCCACCCGGTGTCCGGGCGGCAACGGCAACCCCGGGACCCCGTGTCAGAACAACAACGAGTGCCAGGATCCCGAAGTGTGCTGCCTCGGCTTCGATGGCAGCGGCGAATGCACGACGCAGTGCTTCAGCGGTGGCGCGTGTGCCGTCGAGGCCGATTGTCGCAACGGGCAGTTGTGCTGCGACCTGAACTTCGCGATGGTTTGCTTGGACCGGTGCAGCTTCTGAGCGCTCATGCTGGGTGACGTTCCTTCGAAGATCTTGCAGTCCCCAACCCGCTACGCGGTGTTGCTGAACGCCCGCGCCAAGCGTTGGACCGGCGAGCTACACCAGGCCGTCTCTCGATGGGTCCCGGCCAAAGACCTCTACCTCACCGACGACTTCCGGCAGGCCGCAAAGACCGTCGAGCGAATCATCTCGTCGGGGGCCTACGATGTGGTCTTCACCGGTGGCGGGGATGGCACGATCGTGTACCTCCTCAACGCCATCGAACAGCACATCGAGTCCGGGCAGATCCGACGCGAAGATGCGCCACCGATCGGGGTCCTCCGCATGGGGACCGGCAACGCCATCGCGACCTATCTGGACTGCCGCGATGTGGTCGACGATCTTCGCGCCCTGAGTGGGGGCTCCCCAATCGTCGTCTACGACAACTACATGGTCTCGACCTCGGACGGTCTGGTCCCATTCGCCGGCTTTGGGTGGGATGCGTCGATTCTGAACGACTACGACTCCTTCAAGGAGTCGGTCCGCGAGACCGCGATCGAGAACATCGCCACGGGCCTCGGCGGCTACGTCGCCTCGATCGCCACGCGCACGATCCCCGCCGCGCTGTCGTCCGGTAGAAAGCAGGCCCGCATCACCGCGAACGGCCCCGCGGTACGAATTCACCCCAAGACCGGCGCCGTCCTCGATGAGTACATCAGCGGCGACGTCATCTACGAGGGCTTCGTCGACCAGCTCGCCGCCAGCACGATCCCGTACTGGGGCTTCAACGTGCGCATGTTCCCCCACTGCACCCTCCGCCCGGGCTCCTTCGAGATCCGCGCGTACCACGGCGGCATGCGCAGGATCCTCAAGAGCGTCCCCCGCCGATTCTGGGCCGGCGACTTCGCCGAGGACGAGCTCGCCGACTTCCTCGCCACCGACGTCACCGTCCAGATCCTCGACGGCGCGCTCCCCTACCACGTCGCCGGCGACCCCGGCGGCTACGAACGCAACGTCAACTGGACCATCTCCAGCCATCCCGCCCGACTCGGTGTACCGCTGCGCTAGACCGCCCGGGGCGGTGCGTTTGGACCGCCCGGGGCGGTCCCCGAACGGGCCGATGTGGTTCTGTTTTGTCGACGTTTAGTGCTCATTCGTGCGGTTGCAGCGAATTGGTGAGATTGCCGCCGTGGGTTTGGTCGGTGTTCGGGGCTGTTTGGGCGCGTTTTTGGGTGGGGTGGGGGGCGGCGGACGCAGCGATGCGGTCCATCAGGAGATGGTCCGCGGGGTGAGTGGGTTGTGGGTGGGGTTCGGGGGCGCGGGGGAAGCCGTGCCAGCGG
>JBFIHF010000688.1:0-2106 GCA_041601915.1 Bradymonadaceae bacterium | reverse complement strand
CGTGCTCAACGGCAAATCCCGCACCCTCGTGCACGACGGCGAGGAGCTGATCGCGGCGATCGACGACCAGGGACTGCCGATCTGGGAGTCGGTGCCGGGCGCGTTCACGAACCAGGTGCTGGAGTACCAGCGGGAGAACCTCGAGCGCATGATCCCGGTCACCGACCATCGCCATTCGATCGTGGGGTGGTGGAACGCGACCCTGCGGCAGATGGACACCACGATCGAGTACACCCCACTGGGCCGGCTGCAGATCTTCAGCGCCGACGGCAGCGTGATCTGCACCGAAGAGGGGATCGGCGCCGACTGCGCGCGCATCGTGCCGCGCTTCGGCTTCGGCAGCGCGTACCACACCGAGTTCACGGGCCTCGTCTACATGCGCAACCGCTGGTACTCGCCGAAACTCGGCCAGTTCCTGACGCAAGATCCGCTCGGCTACGTCGACGGCTACAATCCATGGGCCTACGCGGTTTTCGACCCGATCAACTTTTGGGATCCGTTCGGGCTGGAAGGCAGGAGTTTCGCAGACATCTTCGACGTCCGAACCGGACGGAATCGCGATGATCTGCCCTCCAACGTACCCGTTGGCCCCTCCAGCAATAGCATGATCCGTGATTTGCAAGCGTTGCAGTGCCAGACTGGCGGGAGCATGGAATGCCGCCTCTCGTCTCGTCAAACAATCACGAAAACTGACCGCACAATCGAGACCTCCGGCGTCGTGACATCGCTCAAGGAGATCGTCGAACTGAGCGACGAGCAACGCGCGGAAGGACTGCGCGATGAACGGCGAAGCGATCGGCGGTCGGCGCCGAGCGCTCCGGAGCTACTACGTATGCTCGAACGCGACCAATCCATCCGCGCGGAAGACTTGTGGGCGCGCTTCCACACCCATCCAGGGCCCAACGCGCCCGGCAGAACAGATGTTCGTGATGCAGTGCGTGCAAATTTGATTTCCGTGGTCGTCACGAGTCAGGATGTCTACATCATCGTTCCAACGGCGGAGTCGACGAACTACACGGCCCGTGTCTCTGTGGGGGAGTTCTTCGAGGCGCTCGACCACGCGGCAAGCATTGCATCATTCGGTGACGACCCTGTTGCTCACCAACGTGAGCAATCGTCCGCCACGAGCTCGAGGAAGTGACGACCGACAGCACGCCGTACACGATCGAGCACGACGCGGTCGGTCGCGTCACCGAGGGCGCGGGCAGCACCTACGTCTACGGGCCACGCGGCCGCTTGATGCGTGCCACGGGCACCATCGCGCCGATCGTCCGCGAGGAGTACCTGTACGATGCCGACGGGCGGCTCGCGCACGTGCTCAATGGCAAATCCCGCACCCTCGTGCACGACGGCGAGGAGCTGATCGCGGCGATCGACGACCAGGGACTGCCGATCTGGGAGTCGGTGCCGGGCGCGTTCACGAACCAGGTGCTGGAGTACCAGAGGGAGAACCTCGAGCGCATGATCCCGGTCACCGACCATCGCCACTCGATCGTGGGGTGGTGGAACGCGACCCTGCGGCAGATGGACACCACGATCGAGTACACCCCGCTGGGCCGGCTGCAGATCTTCGGCGCCGACGGCAGCGTGATCTGCACCGAGGAGGGGATCGGCGCCGACTGCGCGCGCATCGTGCCGCGCTTCGGCTTCGGCAGCGCGTACCACACCGAGTTCACGGGCCTCGTCTACATGCGCAACCGCTGGTACTCGCCGAAACTCGGCCAGTTCCTGACCCATGACCCGCTCGGCTACGTCGACGGCTACAATCCATGGGCCTACGCGGTCTTCGACCCGATCAACTTTTGGGACCCCTATGGACTCTGCGTCAACTCCGGCAAGTACGGCTGTTTCGACCGGCACATCAGGTCGGAAGCGCATCGTCCGGTGACGGACGCTGAGTGGAGCAAGGTCCAAACAGCGTTGGCAGAGATCGATGCAACAGGCGTCGACTTGTCGCTTCAGAAGTGTAGAGCCGCAGCCTGTTTGATGTGCTGAGAAGCAGGGTATGTGAGGGCGAGCCGGGTGACCGACTCGCCCTCTGTTGTTCAGAATGGCATCTCATCGTCGAAGTTCAAATCGGGGTGCGGTTCGGGCTCCGCCCAGGCG
>JBFIHF010000687.1:0-2112 GCA_041601915.1 Bradymonadaceae bacterium | reverse complement strand
GACGAGCGACGAGCGACGAGCGACGAGCGACGAGCGACGAGCGACGAGCGACGAGCGACGAGCGACGAGCGACGAGCGCGATACCGCTCTTCGCCAGCGTTGCCGACCGTCGCTTCCGTGCTTCGCTTCCGTTCTTCGCTTCCGTTCTTCGCTTCCGTTCTTCGCTTCCGCTCTTCGCTCCCGCTCGTCGCTCGTCGCTCCCGTTCGTCGCTCGTCGCTCCCGTTCGTCGCTCGTCGCTCCCGCTCGTCGCTCCCGCTACCGCTCGACGCTGCCGTGCGGCGCGGCCGGACCGCGGACGGGCGGCGCTCGAAGGCGTAGCCGAACCCGGCGGGTACGCGGGGGCGAGCTCCCTCGCTTCGGCCCTCGTCGTGCGGGTTCGGGCTGTCCGAGCGCCACGGATGCGGCCCCGCGCTCCGCGCTCTCTTCGAGGGCCGCATCCGTGGCCCTCGGACAACCCGAACCCCCTCAACGAGGAGACCGAAAATGAGTGATTCCGCCAACCGCTACGCCGATTCGACCTACTTCTTCGAGCACGAACGCCTCGACTGCTACCGGCTCGCCGCCGACGTCGCCCGCTGGCTTGCCGAACATCCGCTGGACGACAAACACCTGCGCGATCAGGCGACGCGCGCCGCACAGTCGATTGTCCTCAACATCGCCGAAGGCCAGGGCCGCACCGGCCGCAGCCGGACGTACCACTTCCGCATCGCGCTCGGATCCGCTGCCGAGCTGTGCGCAGCACTGGACCTCGTCGCCCTCGACACCTCCGACCAGCAAACCAAGCTGCGGCGCGTCGGGATGATGCTTCGCATCATGGCGAAGTAGCTCCGCCTCACCGGTCGGCCGGGTCATCCCGGTCGGCCGGTCTCTCATCGCCGTCCCGAGCGACGAGCGACGAGCGACGAGCGACGAGCGACGAGCGACGAGCGACGAGCGACGAGAACGAGCTGCGAGGACGAGAACGAGAACGGTTCCGAGTCGGGCCTAGCCTAACGCCAGTGGATCCCAAGCTTCGCCAGCTCCTCCCGCGCGTCCTCGATATTCTCGTCATCCAGCTCGCCACCCTCCGGCGGCCCCATCAGCACCGCGCCCTGCTCCGCCGTCACGCTCACGTCATGCGCCAGCGACCCCGTCGCAAGCGCGATCGCCACCTCCGCGTGCGACCGCTCTACGCTGAACGACGACGCCCAGCCCCGTCGCTCATCGAAGCACGCAGCTTCCGGCTCTCGTTCGAAGCCCCACAGCATCTCGAGCCCGTGATACCAGCGCGTGTCCGCGTCCCACGGGTCCGACAGCCTCCCGTCCTCGCCCGCGAGCCACAGCCCCGCCGTCGCCAGCCGCTCGCCGATGTCCGCACAGTCATTCCCAGAGCCACCAGCTCGGTCGGCAGCCCAGGCAGGCGCTGCAGCGGATTCCGCTCCGCCACGTCGACCGGCCACTCGCTCCGCTCCGACGATTCGTGGTTGAACATCAGCACCACGAGCCCCTCCTGTTCCCACCCCATCACGAAGTGGTCCCCCGACCCGTTGTCATACCGATACCGTCCGTCCTCCCACAGCGCGCAGCACGCCCCCCAGTACAGCCCACTCACGATATCCAGCACGTGATGCACCCTCGCCTGCTGCATCATCTGCGCGCGCCCGAACGCCATCGCCATCTCGCCTCCACGTACCCGTTCCGCCCACTCTATCCGCCGCACATTTTCCGCGCCAACACCCCTTCCCACGCGTTGACACCCCGAAACGCAATCGCTATACAGCCTCCCTCTCTTGGGGCGGTAGCTCAGCTGGGAGAGCACTTGACTGGCAGTCAAGAGGTCCGGGGTTCGATCCCCCGTCGCTCCACTAGGAAACATGCGGCCCATCGGGAATCCCGATGGGCCGTAGCCATTTCTGGAGTCCGATGAATGAGAGTCCTGCCGCGGAATGAGGCCGAGCATGGGTTCGGACCCGGCGTTTAGAGAACGCTAGAAGTCGACGTCGAACGTTCCGCTGATGGTGGCCACTCTCCCTCCGTCGGTGGCATCCCACTCAGCCGCGAAGCTCCCAGCGAGCTTGGTGCCCTGCTCGACCGCATCGAATGTCACGCTGTTGGAGACCTGGTTCGTATCG
>JBFIHF010000686.1:0-2117 GCA_041601915.1 Bradymonadaceae bacterium | reverse complement strand
TTCCTGTACTACGTGCAGAACGTGATGGGCGTGCCGCAGTGGGCCGTGGCCAACGACGAGGGATACGACAGTCCTCACAACATCCAGGACAACGACTGCCCGGGAATCGGCGCGGAGTTCGATGCCATCGAGCGCCATCTCAACCCGCTGCCGTACATCCGCGAGGCGCGACGAATGGTCGGCGTCTATACGCTGAAGGGGTCGGACATCGAGCGACGTGGTGGACGCACGGCGTCGTTGACCCGTTTCGCGTCCTCGATCGCGGTGGGCGATTACGCCATGGATCTGCACAGCTGCCACTCCGCGGCGGACTTCGAGTCTGGGCTGGAGTCCGCGGCTGACCTGCCCGAGGGATTCGTGGGCGGACCGTTCCAGATCCCGATGGAGGTGCTGATTCCGGCCAGCCTCGACGGGTTGTTGGCGGCCGAGAAGAACATTTCGCAGTCGCGCCTCGTGAACGGTGCAACG
The DNA here is from genome assembly GCA_041601915.1 of Bradymonadaceae bacterium. Lineage (GTDB taxonomy): Bacteria > Myxococcota_A > Bradymonadia > Bradymonadales > Bradymonadaceae > JBFIHF01. The sequence goes on along the minus strand of JBFIHF010000686.1, from coordinate 1,649 downwards.
CGACTGCAACCGAGCACGATAGCCACCGGGCAGGCCGCGGGAGCGCTCGCGGCGCTCGCGGTGCAGCGCGGCGAGATGCCACGAAACGTGGCGCCGGCATTGGTCCAAGACGTGTTGGCGCGCGCCGGCGCGCGCCTCGGGGTCACAAAGTTCGCCGACGTCCCGCAGAGCGATCCGTTCTGGTCGGACGTCGAGTTCGTGTCGGGTCGCGGGATCCTGATCGGCAAGGAGGACGGAACGTTCGGCACCAGCGACGCCCTCACGCGCGGCCAGGCCGCGCTCTACCTGGCCCGGCTCTTCAACCTCGACCTGTCGAACCCCCCGCAGACGCCGTCCTTTGGCGACGTCCCGACGTCGTACTTCGCGTACGCCGCGATCGAAGCGGTCCGCACGGCCGGGATCACCGCCGGATGCGGGGACGGGTCGAACTTCTGCCCCGATGACGCGCTCACTCGCGCACAGATGGCGACGCTGCTCGCCCGCGGCCTGGGCTTCTCCGGTGCGGCCCCGCAGGGGCCGACGTTTGGCGACGTCGACCCCGCCAACGTGCATTACAACAACATCGAGTACTTATACTCGATTGGCGTCGTGACCGGCTGCCGCGCCGATGCCTACTGTCCGACCGATCCCCTCACGCGTCGTCAGGCCGCCGTGCTCGCCCACCGCCTCGTCGTGTGGGACGTCGACAACTAATCTAGGTCCATCGTCGTGTCGCTCCGTTGACCTCACCTCAACCTGGTGAGACCGACGGAGAGCAGATGAGACTCAAGACCCCAATTACAATCGCCGCACTGTCCGCCGTCGTCGTCGGCACGATGTGGGCTCAAACGATTACCGCGAAGCCGGCTGCGCCGCGTGGCGCAGCCGCCTCGTTGCCGTGTGGCGACGGCGTGGCCAACAACTTCGCGACGAAAGTCCGCAAGCACGATGATAGCGTGAGAGCCTCTGCGCAGAAGGGGTTGAACTTCCTCACCGAAGCGACGCTCGCCTGGCAGAAGGCCAACGACTGCATGGGCTGTCACGTACAAGGTGTGACGGGCGAAGCGCTGGCGGTCGGACGTCACCATCAGTACGAGGTCGCAGACAAGGACCTCGACGCGGTGTTCATGGGGATTCTGAGCCTGCCGGGCGGTCTCCGGCGTGCCGACCAGATCTCCCACAGCGAAAAGGGGGCGAGCCTCGCGTTCGGCGGCGCCTCGCTCGCGCGCTACGACAAATGGGTCGACGAAAAGTACGGCGATGATCTGATGAAGGTCGCCAGCGACCTGCTCGCCGAGCAAGGCGAGACCGGCGAGATCGTAAAGGCCGCCAATCGCGGGATCGCCAAGGGACCGCTTCAGGTGACGTATCAGGCGATCCAGACGTGGCAACAAGCCTACGGCCGCTCCGCCGATGACCGCTGGTTGACCGCCATCGCGAAGGCCGAGGGGTACATCCAGAACCAGGTTCAGGGTTGGGGCAAGGCGCCGACGGCGGACCTGCAGCATGTGAACTACGCGCTGCTGGGGCTGCTCGCGGCCGGTATCGGCGCCAACGAGAAGGTCGCGGTTCGTCTGCGTGACACGCTGCTCGCGGCGCAGCAGAAAGACGGGGGATTCCCGGAGGCCACGACGGGGGGCACCTCCTCTCCGCTGGCAACGGGCCAGACG
>JBFIHF010000685.1:0-2128 GCA_041601915.1 Bradymonadaceae bacterium | reverse complement strand
TCAGGGCTTCGCAACCGGCGGACGGGGATGTCCGTCGAGCCGGCGTTTCTCGTCAGTTGTCGTGAGCTCAACCTCGAGGTCAACCGCCTCCAGCACGGCGACATCGTCGAGATCCACGCCCAGGTCGTATTCGCCGGCCGGGGGCCGCTCGCCTCGTTCACATGCGAGGTGTTTCGCCGTGGTGAGCGTTTGGCGTCGGGCTCTGTGAACGTGTATGAAGGGGACCGCGTGCCGAATGGAGTCTAGGAATGAGAGCGTTAGTGACAGGGGCGAGCCGGGGCATTGGGGCTGCCGTGGCCATCGAGCTCGCCCGGCGTACGGACTGTCACGTCATCATCAACTACCGTTCCAATGACGAGGCCGCTCAACACGTCTTGAAGCAGATCACGGATGCCGGCGGCAGCGGCTCGCTGGCGAAGTTCGATGTCGCAGACCGCGAGCAGGCGACCGCGGCGGTTGAAGCCCTGATCGCCGACGAAGCGATCGAGATTCTCGTCAACAATGCCGGCGTTACGGCCGACGCGCTGCTGCCGGCGATCAAGCCCGAGGACTGGGATCTGGTGATCCAGACTTCACTGAACGGCTTCTATCATGTGACTCGACCGCTGGTGATGCCGATGGTCCGTGCCCGATGGGGTCGCATCGTCACGATCTCGTCCGTGTCGGGGGTCACGGGCAACCGCGGCCAGGTGAACTACTCCGCGGCCAAGGCAGGTCTCATCGGTGCGACGCGCGCGCTGGCCCAGGAAGTGGCGAAGCGCGGGGTGACGGTCAACGCCGTGGCGCCGGGTCTCATCGACACCGACATGAGCGCCGGACTGCCGCTCGACCGTGTGCTGCCGATGATCCCGATGCGCCGGCTCGGCAAGCCTCAAGAGGTGGCGAGCGTCGTCGGATTCCTGTGCAGCGACGCCGCGAGCTACATCACCGGACAGGTCATCGGCGTGAACGGGGGACTCGCGTGACGAGGCGAGTCGCGGTGACGGGGGTTGGTGTCCACTCGCCGATCGGCAACTCGATGGCGGAGGTGTCCGATGCGCTGACCCACCAGCGCACCGGGATCCGAATCCAGGAGAGCTGGCTCGATATCGAGGGCCTCTACACCCATCTCGGCGCCGCCGTCCTCGGCGACAACCTCGAGTTCCCCAAGCACGAAACTCGGACGATGGGACGAGTCGCCCGGCTCGCCCTGCGCGCCACGCTGGACGCGCTGGAGGACTCCGGGCTCGACGAGGCGGCCTGGCAGTCGTCGCGCTGCGGACTGTCCTACGGCTCCACACAGGGCTCGACGGAGGCACTCATCGACTTCGCGACGAAGCTGGTGAAGGCAGACGGCGGTCTTCGAGGGTTTCGTCCCACGACCTACATCCAGTTCATGTCGCACACCTGCGTGGCCAATCTTGGAACCGCGCTCGGCATTCGGGGGCGCATTATCCCGACATCCTCGGCCTGCACGAGCGGCTCGCAGGGGATTGGGTACGGCTACGAATCGATCAAGTACGGGATGCAAGACATCATGATCGCGGGCGGCGCCGAGGAGCTTCACTACACCCACGCCGGCCTCTTCGACCGCCTGCGCGCGACCTCCACGCGGTACAACGACGATCCAGAATCCACCCCGCGACCGTTCGACGCCGATCGCGACGGGCTCGTCGTGGGGGAGGGCGGGGCGACCCTGATCCTGGAAGAATGGGAGCACGCGACAGCCCGCGGAGCCCAGATCTACTGCGAGATCGTCGGCTTTGGCACGACGTGCGATGGACTCCACATGACCGCGCCCGATGTCGGCGGCATGGCGGCCGTGATGTCCGTGGCGTTGGACGACGCCGGGCTCACCGCCGATGCCATCGACTACGTCAACGCCCACGCCACCGCGACGCTTCTCGGCGATGTGGCGGAGAGCCGCGCAACATTCACCACGTTTGGGGACGCGACCGCGGTGAGTTCCACGAAAGGATTGACCGGTCACACGCTGGGGGCCGCCGGCGCGCTGGAGTCGATCATCTGCATCGCGGCGATGCGCGACCGCTTCCTCCCCGCGAACACCAACCTTGCTTCGGCCGACCCCGAATGTGCTATGCTCGACTACGTCTTCGAGCCCCGCTCCGCCACGCTCGCCCACGTGATG
>JBFIHF010000684.1:0-2130 GCA_041601915.1 Bradymonadaceae bacterium | reverse complement strand
GCTGGGGAGGTCTGGTTGAGAGTCCACAGTTTCCGGCGACGCGTCAACGTCTTGGGAGTTCGCGACCCGAGGACTGGGCCACCGCCGATCGGCAGCGTGCCCGCTCTTCGGACGAGCATCATGCATGCCAAGGCGGCGGCCGCGGACACCGCGTCGGCGGCGGGGGGAAACGACAGGACGTGGTGCACGCGCAGAGGTGCGGGACCGGCGTGTGGTCCACGCATGAAGTGTGCCGTCGATCGGGGCGTCGGCAGGGCCGTGATTTCGCGGGCGCGCGTCGAAGCGCGTGGCGCACTTTCTTCGCCTCGCCTCGCGAGCTGATGCGTGGCCGCGCCACCGTGGTCGCGCGCTCGTGGGGGGTCGGCGTGGAGGGCTCGGCACGACGCTCGCCGCCAGACCGGACGACAGCGACGTCGTCGATCGTCCGCCTGACGCGCCCCGAACGCAGCGCCCGGCAAAAGACGCAGCGGCGCACGCGCTACGGCGAAAATTGCGCCGGTTTGCCGCGGCGCGCGCCGGCCGAATCGTGGCGTTGAGCCACCGTTGCTGCCGAATCGACCACTGAAGTTCGTCGTGGCACGAGCATTGTAATGGCCTCAGCTGCGAATCGGTTCGTCGTCGTCCAATACGGGCACACGCCAGAACCTTCGGTCTAGCGTCCCAGGCCCGTCATAAGCAGAGGAGAGGATCATGCGCATCATGAACGAAGTTCTGATTGGGTTAGGGCTGTCCCTCGGCATCATGGGCTGTGTCGATGCCCCGGGACCCATCGATACGGACGAGGGGGAGCGTACGGCAACACTTGCGCTCAACGTCAGTATGTCGGGGGGGAACGACGTCGAAAAAATGCGCTTCGAAGTCACGCGCTGCCACACCGGACTGAAGTGGACGGAGACGAGAAAGCTGGAGGACATGTACCTTCCCGGCGGGATTCCGTCCTTCGAGGGCGAGCCCTACGATGAGGACTCCACGCATCTGTTCGCGGACCAGTATTTCCTGCTCAAGGCGGGCTGCTACAACGTGAAGGTCACGCCGCTGGACAAGTGGGGCCGACGGTCCGACGACTGTTTCGCTGCCCACGCGTGGGGTGAGCGGGTCTACGATGGGGAGACCACCGAAGTACTGCTGATCAGTCAGTGTCAGGGACCCGCGCGCGGCGGCCTCGACGTGATCGGCACGCTGAACAACCCCCCCGTCATCGACGATCTGACCTTCGATCCGTCGAAGTTCGTGACGGACTGCGAAGGTACGAAGGTTTGCGTGACGGTCAGTGACCCGGACAATGATCCGCTCGAGATCGTCTGGAAGAAGCTCTCCGGTCCGCATACGCCGACGCCGCACATCATTCGTACCCGCGTCAACCAGGATGGCTCGATCACCCAGTGCGCGAAGATCAAACCGCGTAAGAAGGGCGACCTCGAATACGCGGTCAAGGTCTACGACCGCGCGTACGACGAGTACGGTAAGCTGACGCGGATCGAGAGCCTTCTCGCGGCTCAGGGCGATCCCAACCCGTCGCGTGACAGCATCAAATTCCCGATCTACAGCGGGGTCACCTGCGGACATTACTATCCGTAGTCACGTCGCGGATCGAGTAACGACCGAGGTTTGCGGAGGTTTCCGCAAACCTCGTATTCTTTGTGGCCTCGGGGACGCTCACCTGCCCCCAGCTTTTGACACCTAGACAATGTGGAGCCGGTCGCTCCATATTGTCTCGCGCCGGATCGTCGATAAGCCGCCCTCCACCGGCTCCACGGACTCAGAATGCTTGACCTCCGCTACGCTTTCTTCGCCCTGGTGCTCGCGGTCGGCTGCAGCCCCGACGATGAGGCGCTCGTCATCGAGCTCGAGGACACCCGTCGTCCCGATGCATCGCGTGAGACGGACAGCGGCAACGGCGCGCCGGACACCGCGATCATGGCGGACACGGCGGGCGATCTCGGCACGGCGCCGGACCTCGGTGTGGTGCCGCCCACGGACATCGGACTGAACATCGCCTTCGACCATCGCTTCGATCGCGCCGGATTTTTCGCATCGCCCGAAGCCCGGGCGGTTCTGAGCGAGGCGGCGCGGCAATGGGGCATCTGGCTGCGCGATGACTTCGAGACGATCGTCGCCGGCACGGTGGTC
>JBFIHF010000683.1:0-2140 GCA_041601915.1 Bradymonadaceae bacterium | reverse complement strand
GCTCCCGCTCGCGCTGCGGCGCACGGCGCCGTTGGCGCCGTTGCGCCTGGCGCGCCGCCATGGCGGACCTGGGGCGCCGTGCCCGGCATCTTCGGGGATCGTCCGAGTTACCTGACAGGAATCGGTTTCCGGTTTCCGGTTTCCGGCCACCGGCCACCGGCCACCGACCACCGGCCACCGGTTTCCGGTTTCCGGCCACCCGCCACCGGCGACCCGCCACCGGCCACCGGCCACCGGCTTCCGATATTGGAGCGGACCAGCGGATTCGAGAACCGCTGTTCGTATCAAGCGCCCTCGGTTCTCGCGCTGACTGGCACTTCGACCACGAATCACGTAGAGAGGTCGCGCGCACGGGTGAATCGCGCGCTTTGGTCCTCTCAGGCAGTACGTAGTCATGATTCAGGTCACAGAACTCAGCGTCGCGTATGGCGCACGCACACTCTTCACCAATGCATCGTTCGTGCTCAGCGAAGGCCGTCGTTACGGCATCGTGGGCGCCAACGGGTCTGGCAAGTCGACGTTGTTACGCGTCCTGTCGAGCCAGGAAGAGCCGACGACGGGCACCGTTGCGATTCCGCCCAAGAAGCGCGTCGGGGTGCTGTCCCAGGATCACTTCCAGTACGACAGCACGCCGATCCTGCACGTGGCGATGATGGGCGTGCCCGAGCTGTGGAGCGCGATCGCGGAGAAGCAGGCGATGCTCGATGCCGCCGCGATCGATGCCGACGCGTTCGACGTCGACCGGTTCGGCGAGCTGGAGGATGTCGTGATGGCGCTGGACGGCTACAGCTTCGAGTCGCGCGCGGCCGACGTGCTCGAAGGCCTCAACATCCCGGCTTCCGTGCATCGCGAACCGCTCAGCGTGCTCAGCGGTGGCTACAAGCTCCGGGTGCTGCTCGCGCAGACGCTGGCCAGCGAGCCCGACGTGTTGCTGCTCGACGAGCCGACCAACCACCTCGACATCGCGTCGATCGGATGGCTGGAGACGTTCCTCGCGAACTTCGCCGGCTGCGCGGTCGTGGTGTCGCACGACCACACGTTCCTGAACCGCGTGTGCACCGACATCGTCGACGTCGACTACGAGCGCATCACGATCTACACCGGCAACTACGACGCGTTCGACGCGGCGAAGTCGCTGGACCGCGAGCAGAAAGAAGCCGCGATCGACAAGCAGCAGGCCCAGATCGACAAGCACAAGGCGTTCATCGAGCGCTTCAAGGCCAAAGCCTCGAAGGCGCGTCAGGCGCAGTCGCGCGTCAAGCAGATGGGCCGCTTGGACATCGACGAGCTGCCGCAGAGTTCGCGTCGCTACCCGACGTTCAAGCTGCGGCCGGAGCGCGACACCGGCCGTGTGGTGCTCGACGTCGAGGCGGTGAGTAAGGCCTACGACAAGCCCGTGCTCCACGACGTGTCGTTCAAGCTGATGCGCGGCGACCGCATGGCGATCATCGGGCCCAACGGCATCGGGAAGTCGACGCTGCTCAAGATCGCGCTGGGCCAGGTCGAGGCCGACGACGGCGGGACGGAGTGGGGCCACGCCGCGGTGCCGGGGTACTTCTCGCAGGATCAGTCCGAGATGAAGGGCTCCCCGGAGGTCTCGATCCACGACTGGCTGTGGACCTACTGCCCGACGCAGCCCACCGGCTTTGTGCGCGGCAGGCTCGCTGAAGTGCTGTTCGGCAAGGAGGACGTCGAAAAGCGCATCGGCGCGCTCTCCGGTGGCGAGCTGGCCCGACTGGCGTTTGCGCGCCTCGGGGTGCAGGCGCCGACGGTGCTGGTGCTCGACGAGCCGACCAACCACCTCGATCTCGAAGGGATCGAAGCGCTGACGGAAGGCCTGCTCACGTTCCCCAACGCGATCATCTTCGTGTCCCACGATCGCTGGTTCGTCTCGCAGCTCGCGACGCGGGTGCTGGAGATTACGCCCGATGGCGTCGAGGACTTCAAGGGAACCTACGACGAGTTCCTGTCGTGGTCCTCCTCTGCCGACCATCTCGAGCGCAAGCAGGGCCGCCGCTGAACGTCAGGGCTTCGGGATTCGGATCGTCGAAATCATCAGGCTGCCGCTGACCGCGTAGACGAGCGAGACGGGGTGCAGCACCCACCCGAGGATCCGCGTCTCACCGCCCCACAGCGCGGC
>JBFIHF010000682.1:0-2142 GCA_041601915.1 Bradymonadaceae bacterium | reverse complement strand
CGGACGATACCGACAGCAGAGTCAGCCTACTGCTGGAGTGTCGTCACGAGAAAGGCTGCCGCAGCCGCTACGGACTTCCTGCACAAGGACGCGATTGCGACCTTGCGCCGCTGTCTCCCGACAAGCGACAAGCGACAAGCGGCGTGTGTCGCATCGAGCGGACATGTTGCACGAAGACCTGAGGCGCCGGATACTGCGCGCGTGCAGCTACCTCAGCCCGGCGACACGTTCGAGGATCGATATCGCGTAGATCGCGAGATCGGCGAGGGTGGATTCGCGCGTGTGTATGCGGCGACCGACGTCGGCAGCGGAGTCTTGGTCGCGCTGAAGGTGCTCAAGCCCGACGGCTACGATCGCGGGTTGAAACAACGTTTCGACCGCGAGCTGCGAGCTCTGTCGCAACTGGTGGACCCGCACACCGTTCGCCTCTTGGACCATGGCCAGTCGTCTGGCGGACTGCTGTTCGCGGTCTTCGAATACATCGACGGGCGCGAACTTCGCGACGTGTTGGATGAGCGGGGGCAGCTCGAAGCCCACGAGGTGGAGCACCTGCTGCGCCAGCTGCTGGCGTCGCTCGGCGAGGCGCACGACCACGGGATCGTTCACCGCGACCTCAAGCCCGAGAACGTAATGGTGTTCGCGGAGGGGCCGGATCCGCTTCGCGCCAAGCTGCTCGACTTTGGGATCGCGCGGCCGATGGACGGCAGCGGGCCGTCGGTGACGAGGACCGGCGAGCTCATCGGCACCCCGCGGTACATGTCGCCTGAGCAGCTGACCGAGAAACCGCTGACTCCGGCGTCGGACATCTACAGCCTGGGGCTCATCGCGTTCGAGCTCAGCTACGGACGAGATGCTTTGCACGGCGGAGCGTGGAGCGATCAGCTCGACCGGCTGCACACCGGACATCTCTTCAGCGTGCCCGAGATGGAGCGCGTGGGACCCAGATTGCACGGCGTCATGATGGGGATGACCGCCCGCAAGCCGCAGGACCGTTTCCAGACCGCGCGGCAAGTGCTCGCTGCACTGGATGGAGGAGCGGACCGCGCCGTTGCGGCGGCATCCGCGCAACCGCTGGACCCGAAACGCAACGGTCGCCTTATCTTGGGGCTCGTGTTGGGGGTGACTTGCATCGCAGTGGTTGCGCTGCTGATCAGCAAGCCACTGTTCGACGAGGTTGAGCAACCGGTGGCCGCTCCGGAGGAGTCTCGCCGTCCAGCCAACCCGCTGGGGACGAGAATCGATGAGCGACCGCCCAAGGAGCCGTCCCCACCGCCAGTCGAGCAGGATCTCGGACGCGACGGAAGCGTCTCGGCAGCGAACGGGTCCGCGGGCTGTGACAGAATCCGACCGACCTCGGACAGGGTGGATGGCGGCGTGCTGTATGTACCTGAATCGATCACGAACGATCGCGCCGTCCCCTTGATCATGTTGCTGCACGACAAAGACGTGCGCGCCTCGGATTTTCTGACGCAGAGCGGGTTCAAATCCTTCGCGAAGGAGCGTGGTTTCATCGTCGTGGCGCCGCAGGTTCCGGATCTCGGCCACAAGCTAACGGGCGAGCCCCGCAACAACGCTCCCTACGCCAACTGGCAGTTCCTGGAACCAGAAAGGCTGAATGCGGCGGCAAACGCCGGGCACACCTATGACCAGGTGGTCGACGCATATTGCGTGGATCTGGAGCGCGTCTTTGTGGTCGGTCACGGCGCTGGTGCTCGCGGCGCGGAGTGGCTGGGCTGCGAGCCGTGGGTGAAGGGACTCGCGACCAATTCGCGAATTGGCGAAGGCCCCTACCGGGGCGATTGCAAGAGGCGGCTGCCACATACTCCGCTGCTCCGTTTGAGTGGTCGGCATGACGGACACCATCGAGCGTTCGGCGCGCGGACCTGCCAAGGCGCCGACAGCCGGCCACTGAACAAGGTCGATGAGCAATGGGAGCGATTCGGCGGGTGCACCACGCAGGACCCCGCGTTTGAGGAGTCCGAGGAGGGACACCGCTGCCGGGTGTGGCAGTGCGCGGACGGGCGCCTGGAGAGTTGCCTGCTCGACGGCGGGCGACCGTGGCCGGGCACAGGCCCGCGCCCGGGTGAGGAGAAGTGTGACGGCCTTGCGCCTGAGGGCTTCGACGTAGGGCGAAAGATCGTG
>JBFIHF010000681.1:0-2146 GCA_041601915.1 Bradymonadaceae bacterium | reverse complement strand
CGTTGACCTCCTCGAAGTCGAGCCCCGCGGCGCGAACGAAGACGCGCACGCACATGTTGTTGACGCTGGGGGGAAGAATGTTGAGTTTCAGAGCCATGTTAGCCTCGCGTGATGGGTGGACCAAAACGCATCCGAGCACAGGCCATTTGGGGTGTCTAGCGCAGACAATCGGGGCGGGTGCGATTGCCCGCAGAGGCACAATCCACGGGGTGGACAGGTGCCCACCCCGAGGATCCTCGCCTGCCGCCTGCTCGTCCGTGGCCTAGAACTCTCGGATGCGATCGAGGATCACTTCCTGGTTCTCCTCGACCTTATCCTTGCGGGTCGAGCCCGCGCGCCACGCGGCGACGTTCTTGAACGTGTTGGCGTCGAAACCGCTGACGAGCAACACGCCCTCCATGTCCGCCGGCACGGGGACCGGCGCGTAGGCTGCGAGGTTCCACAGCACCACATCGACCGGACCGATGAGCTTGCGGTACAGCTGCAACGCGAGCTCGAGGGGCGGCACGTTCTTGCCCAGACCCAAACGCGCCGCGTCTTTGGCAAGCTCCGAAGGCACCGACTTCAACGCGCCTTCGGCGGGGTGGAACTGCATGTCCGAGAAGAACCACAAGCAGTCGGGCGGCTCGACACGCTTGTGCTGCTTCAACCAGGTGATGAGCTCCATCACCGCACCGAACACTTGCGTGCCACCCCAGCCACGCTGCAATTCCGGACGGCTCGAGAACGCCAGGGCCGACTCGTTTCGCTTGCGCTCGGCGAGGGACAAGTAGTTCTTGGTCGAGCCGTACGACAGCCACTGATCGTCGGCGAACGACGCGCCCAAACCGGACGTCTCGCTCATCAACGACACGAAGCAGGTCGCGACGTCGGCACAGGTCAACGAACCCTGCGCACCACCGACTCGTGTGCCCATCGAGCCCGACGCGTCCGCGATGCCGAGGTGGCGGCCAGCGGGCAGCTTCTCGACGACGTTTGCGAACACGACGTCCCAGACCGAGAGCAGCTCCGGAACCGCGCGGTAACCCGCGTAGATCTGGTGCGGCCACACCTCGGTGAAGCGACGCTTCGACGCCAGCTTGCGCAGCTCACGCTCGCTGAAGCCGGCCTGCGACATGTTGCGCATGTTGCGCATGAACGCCATGTCGCCGAGCAGACCCCGAACACCGAGCATCGCGTCCCAGACCGCGCGGTTGACGCGCTTACCCTCGCCGACATCGTCGGCGACACCGAAGTGCGACAACACCTGCTCCCAGGTCACGCGAGCATCCTTCACCGCGCCATCGAACGCCGCATCGACGGCAAACGCCTTGGGCTGCTTCCACAGCTCGCGACGCACGGACGTCAACGGCAACGACTGGGCGAGCTCGTTGCGATGGCGGCTCGACGCGTGGAGGTACCGACCGACGTGGACCGCGAGGCGGCCGGCGTCGCCGAGCGCATCGAGCTCCTCGCGGACGAACAAGATCGCGTCGCACAAGCGCACATCCGACGCCTTGGCCTCCTGGTACTTCATGAGCTGGTACTCATCGAAGCCCGCGAGGGCCTTCGCCATGCCGCGGCGCGCCGCCGCGGACGGCGTGCGCAGACCGAGCTGCTCGAAGTGACGCAGGAACGCCGTCACGTCGTCGGGACGATGCGACAAGCACTTGGCGACGTAGGGCTCCGTGAACTCCGTCTCACCGAGCAACGCGTCGAGCAACGCCGGCGCGAGCGAACCCTGGATGCGGTTACCCTTGCCGAGCTTCGGATCGCGCATCCACGCCGCGAACTGCCACGCGAACTTCGGGTCGACCTTCCACGCATCGACGAGCGCCTTGGCGTAGTTGCGGACCTGCTGGATTTCGGTTTCGTAGAAGCCGTCGTGGAACAGGGCCGAGCCCATCGAGAACGTGAGGTGGATCAGCGGATGGCTGTCGGCGAACGAGTACGCCGAAGCGCCTTCGTAGGTCGCGACCTGGAACTGAAGATTCTGCAATTTTAGCGTACGTGCCATCTCGCACCTCCGTAGTGTGTGCGTGCGTCAAGCGGGCAGCGGGAATCGAACCCGCATTTCCGGCGTGGAAGGCGAAGTAAGAGATCCAGCTAGTCGGATCTCGTACGGGGTCTTGCCATTAGACGATGCCCGCCGGTGGAGACGGCGGCG
>JBFIHF010000680.1:0-2148 GCA_041601915.1 Bradymonadaceae bacterium | reverse complement strand
TTCAACGCGCAGACCGCTACCGCCGTGCTGGCGGGGGTGTCGCTCACCGTCTCCCCGAACACCTACGAGGCCGTTCTGTACAATCGGGCGATGGGACCCGACCCGGCTCTGATGGAGACAGATGCCGGAAACGGTGCGTTCGTCAACGTCGACGCGGGGACCTACGAGTTGACCGGCGCGCACGCCACGCTGGCATGCGGCGCGGCCGGTGGTCATCAGCAGACCACAGCGGGTGCGGCCAAGTTCGATATCGCTGCTGGCGAAGCGACCTACGTGTTCGTGGTCTGCGAGTAAGCCGTTCTGAGGACTCTCACACCGATCAGTCGAGCTCGAGCCCGACCCGGATGGTGGTTGGGGTGCGCCGAGCGATCGGAGTCTGTGTTCAAGTGTGCAACATACCAGCTGCGTGAAACCCCGACGAGCAGGGGCAACGGACCCGGCAGTTGATGGTGGGCGGCGCGCGGTTGACGATGGATCGTCCAGCGCTGGGCAGGCTCGCGCGTCAGCGAATGTGGTGCCTCGGCCGGAAAGGGTCAGCGAGCAGACCGAGGTAGTCGTCCGCCATCATCTCTTCGACGCCCAGCTCCGCGGGCTCGCCGGGTGGGTCGTGAAACGTTCCGAAGAGTATGTCGATCCAAGGCGCGAGATTGGCGTAGTTGCCGACGTCGCGGTGCTTCGCGTGGTGCCAACGGTGTAGGTCTGGCGCTCCAAACACGTATCGCAGCGGGCCCAGGGGCACGCGGACGTTGGAGTGGATGAAGATCGCCCACAGCGCACGAAACGCGATGACACCGAAGACCGGCGCGAGGCTGAACCCGAGCACGATCGCGGGCAGGTTCACCAACGTCTGGGTGTACACGCCGTCGATGGGGTGCTCGCGATGGGCGGCCAACCAGTCGACCTCCGTCGTCGTGTGATGCACGGCGTGGAACCGCCACAGCAAGTCGACGCGGTGCTGCAACCGATGCCCCCAGTACGCAAAGAAGTCGCCGCACACGACGATGCCCACCACTTGCGCGAGCAACGGCAATTCGGAGAACCACGTTCGCAGCGGCAAGGTCACGGCCCAGGAATCCAACGGGTGGACGAGCCAGTCGATGACGAAGACCGCGGCGGTCGCGAAGAGCAGATACTGACCGAAAAAGAACAACAGGTCGGTGGCAAATCCATGGCGCAGGACGCGCTGCGGACGGGCCTGAAACGCCCGCTCGAGAGGGACGAACATCATGACGAGCCACGCGAGGCTGATCGCGGCGAGTATCAGCGCGTCGATCACTCGGGCGCCGCGTTCGGCGCGGGCCGCTGTTCGGTCGCCGGTGGCGTCTCCACGGCGAGATCGGCGGGCGTGCCATAGCCCTTCCCCCCGCGCTGCGTCCCCGGTTGACCGCTACCTAGACCGACGCCCCATCCCCCCTCCGGGATGAATCCGGCCGACTTCGTGGCTCCCATCATCGGATGCCCGTTCGACTGGGATTCAAGCAGGTCCTGTATGAAGATGCCCGACTTCGTCGCGGGCATCGCCGGGCGCGCGCGTTCGACGGCCTGGGCGTCGTCCGCGGCAGCATCCGCGGCGGCGACCGTCGCGGCGTCGGGCGCGCTCGGGTCGTTGCGATTCGGGAGAGGCTCGGTCGTCGGAACCGGCGCAGCCGGCCCGGCGTCGGGTCGTTGGCAGCCCTGCCCCTTGACGACGGCCACAACCAGCAGGAACGTCGACAGCGAGGCCGCACCGACGCGGGCCAATCTTCGTGTTGTTGGGGTCATGGAATTGTCCGACCCAGAAGGATAGCAGGCGAGTGTGGCCGTTCAACCCCAACGGCGGTGATCGTCGCCGCGCGACCCCATCGCGCCCTGGCACGCCCGTGGCGCGCGTACCCATCCACTCCGACGTTGTGTAAACTGGCTCAGCTCGTGGAGTCGCATGCTCGGAAGACTGAAACGCACGGCATCCGTCGCGATTGAGGTTTGGTTTGACTGATTCGCGGGGATTGCTGCGCCTCAGCCACGGCATCTGCGCGTTGGCGATGCTCACTGTGGTTCTCTCCCGGCTGCCGGGTCTAGACTTCAGCGTCTGGCATGTCGATGAGGCCTTCAACGTCGTCATCGGCGACATGATTCGCGCAGGCGCGGTCCCATACCGGGACGTCGTCG
>JBFIHF010000679.1:0-2153 GCA_041601915.1 Bradymonadaceae bacterium | reverse complement strand
TTGGCGACAGGAACACCGCGAGATGTACGACCGCGAGGTCGACGTCCCGCGCTTGACGGCGCGGTTTCCCGGCGATGGGGTTCCGCCGGCGATCGTCGACGTGATGAGTGCCGCGTTGTCGCGTCGCTATCAGATGCGGCTCGACCGCGTCAGCGCGTCGCTGTACCGCAACGGGGAGGACAGCGTCGCCTGGCATCGAGACCGGGGGATCCGCGAGATGCCCGACGCCGCGGTGGCGATCGTGTCGCTCGGTGGGCCGCGAACCCTCGCCGTGCGCCCGCTGGGTGGAGGGCCCGCCGCGACGCGCGTCTCGTTTGGCTGGGGAGACCTGCTCGTGATGGGAGGGACGTCGAACCGCACCTGGGAACACGCGGTGCCCAAGTGCTCGCACGCCGAGCCGCGCATCGCGCTGATGTTTCGCCCCACGACGCCGTGAGGGCTCAGATCTCGACGAGCCCCAGCTGCAGGGCACGAGTCACCGCCTCGGTGCGGTTTTCGGCCTCGAGCTTCTGCAGCACCGACGAGACGTGGAACTTGGCGGTTCGCTCCACGATCCCCAGCACGCGGGCGATCTCCTTGTTCGACAACCCTCGCGTCAGCAACTCGACGACCTCCAACTCCCGCGGCGTCAGCAGCGCCGTGGCGTCGGTTTGTCCCATCCGCGCTAGCAGCTTCGACGCCACACTGGGCTGGAGCAACGATCCCCCGCTCGCCACGAGCTTGATCGCCGCGAGCAGCTCCACGCGCCCCGTCCCTTTGAGGAGGTAGCCATCGATGCCGGCCCGAACCGCGGCGACGATGCGGTCGTCGTCGTCGTGGGCCGTGAACACGAGGATGCGGGTCGCGGAGGCGCGCCGTCGGAGTTCCTGGATCGTCTCGATCCCGTCGAGGTCCGGCATCTGCAGGTCCAACAGAATCACGTCGGGGGCGTGCTCGTCGACGGCGGCGAGGGCGTCGCGGCCGCTCGAGGCCTCCGCCACGACATCGATCTCGGGGTCCATCGCGAGGATCGCGAGCAGGCCTTCCCGCACGACGAGATGGTCATCGGCGACGACGAGCCGGATCGTCACGGGGCCCTCCACTCGAATCGCACCGTGGTTCCGTGTTCGTCGGAATCGACGGAGAGCGCCGCCCCGACCAGGCGCGCCCGTTCCCGCATCCCCAGTAGTCCAAACCCCTGTGCTTCGTCGGCGTCGAACCCGCGCCCCTCGTCGACCACTTCGATGGTCAGACCGTGGCTGTCGGACTGCACGCTCACGCGGCATGGGCAGGCGACCGCGTGTCGGGCCACGTTGTTCAATGCTTCCTGCAGAATGCGGCAGCCCGCGTGCGTCACGCGACGTGTCGGTTCCGCCGTGATCTCGACGTCGACGCCGATGGATGGGATGCCGCGACTCTGGGCCTCGGTGACGATGCCGCGCACCGCGAGTTCGAGACCGTCATCGAACGGCGATTCGCGCAGCTGCATCACGGCGTCGCGGGTGTCGCGGAGCCCCGCGCGCGCGAGGTCTAACGCGCGTTCGAGGTCCGGGGTCGTCTCGCCGGCGCCCATCGCCTCGAGCCGCAACACCAGCGCCGTCAACGTCTGGGCGATGCCGTCGTGGATCTCGCGGCTCATCCGCGTGCGCTCGCGAAGCGCCCCCAGCTCCAGCGACCGCTCGTAGAGTCGCGCACGGACGAGCGCGACAGCGAGCATGTCGCTGACGGCGCGTAGCAGCCGCAGCTCATCGTCGGAGAGCTCGCGACCATCGCGGCTCGCGATGTTCATGATCCCCAGGCGCTCACCATCGGCTTCCAAGGCCAGCGTGGCGTGGTACCGGAGCCCCTCGTCTCCCGTTTCCAGCGCGTTCAGCCGACTGCACGAGAGCAGTTCCACATCGCCCCCCGTCGGGGCCCCGTCGCGGAATCGCGTCTGGCACCAACAGTCGCCCTGCGTCCACGTCGGATCGCGCTGCAGCCCCTCGGGCAGGCGCCGCGCGGCGCCGAGCCGAAACGAATCGTTGGTCTCCGCAACCCACACCCAGCCGGTCGACAGTCCGAGGTGTTCGGCGACGCTGTTCAGGACCGCCACGAGCGCCTCGTCGACGTCGACGGAGCCGTTTAGAGCGCGTGCCACGCCAGCCAGGATTTCGGTATCGGAGCGCATCGCGGGC
>JBFIHF010000678.1:0-2163 GCA_041601915.1 Bradymonadaceae bacterium | reverse complement strand
TCCGCCATCCGCTCGACTGCGGCTCCCGGTGCTTCCTGTGCCACGGCGAGAAGCTCGTAGGCGCGGGCCGTCGTCGTGCGCGCGAGGCGCGCGAGTGGATGCGCGAGTTCGTGACCGACAAGGAGAACACATGAGCACCGACCTCGACACGCTCGCCGGCCTGCTCGACGAGTGGGAAGCCGCCCAGGACGAGATCACGGTCGCGTTCCAGCGCAAGCGCCGGGTCAAGGACCGCGTGAAGGCAGCGCTCGGAATCGAGAAGCCCTGCATCAGTGATGACCAGTTGAGCGGGCACCTGCTCCGGGCGCTGGTCAAGGCGCGCGGGGCGGAGCGGCGTGGTGGTTCGTCGTGAGTGTTCATGCGTTCCCTACCCCCGAACCCGAACGCTACATCAGCCGACCATGAGCGCGTTCGCTGACGCCCTAGCCCGCATCCTCAACCAGCGGCACCCCGATCACTCGTTCATCGTCGAGCGCCGGCCACACACCGCGCAACGGCAAAGCACGCCCGCCACCTCCGGTACCGAACAGCCCAGCGCCGAACCGGACAACGCGCACCCTCTCCCCCACCGGGACCACCTTGCCGCGCCCAACCCGGCGCACCACGACCGCCTCAACGAGGCCGCGTAGCAACACCAACCGCTCCCCGTGATCGAACCCCGCCCACAACCCAGCCGGATCATCCACGACCGGGAGTCCGCCGACCACGACGAGGCCCGCGAGGTCCCGCTCCGCGTCGCGCACCCGGTCCTGCCGCTGCCGCAACCCCGCCGCCATCGTCTCGGCGTCCAGTCCTGCGCTAGCGGTCACATCGAGGAACGTGGCGAGGTCCCGTCGCGCAGCGGTCAGCCTGCCCTGCGCCTCCTCCACGGCACTAGTGTCCTTCACGGCGCGCACCGAATGAGCGGCAAGCTCGCGGACTACCACGCGCTCGAGCGCCCCATCAAGCAGGGGCAAACTGATCGTCGCCGGCTCCGGGCAGCGCCCGAGGCTCTTGACCGTCGAGCACCCGTAGGACTCGTGCCCGGTGCCCCCTGCGGTGCGGCTCATCACATGCCCGCACCCGGCGCACCTGACGAGCCCCGCGAGAAGGGCAGGCTCCTTCCTGGCGCGGGCCGGTCGGGTGCGCCGGGTAGCCATCGCCGCCTCGAACTCCTCCTCCGTGACCAGCGCGGGGTGCGCGCTCTCGTTGATGTGGGAGCGAACCCGGAGCTCCCCGAGGTACACGCGGTTCCGCAGCAGTTGGCGCGTCCCGGAGGGCGTGATGCTCAGGTCCGCAGCGATCCTCACCAGCGGCTTGCCGAGCGCGACGTCACGGAACGCTTGGCGCACTTTCTCCGCGTCCTCGTTCGGGACGAGCCGGCGCGTCTCTGGGTCGCGGTCGTAGCCGGTAGGGGTTTGTCGTCGCTGCCAGATCCCGCGCTCGACGGCGCTCGCTACTTGCCGCTCGAAGCTGGCGGCGAGCTGCTCGCGCTGCGCCTGATCCACGCTGGCGAGGATGTTGCGGGTCATGCGGCCTTCGATGGTGCTGCTGTCGATGTTGACGGTGGCGCACGCGACCTTGCCGCCGTTGGCTTCGATCTCGTGCCACAGGTCCAGGGTGAGCCTGAGGTCACGGGCGGCGCGGGACAGGTACGCGGTGACCACGCCGGCGAACCGCCCATCCCGCACCCCGTCAACCGCCTCCCGCAAGATCGGGCGGGCAGCGTCGTTGCTCTTGCCGTCGAGTTCGGGGTCGAGCATGATGACCTCGACGCGCTCGCGTGCGGCCCAGTTGCGGATCTCGCGGGCCTGGTCCTCGACGCTGCGGAACGACTCTCCGGAGCGTCCGCCGACGAAGCTGACGCGCACGTATCCGGCCCACGGTTTCACGGTCCGGCACCCTACCGGGTAAACGATCCTCGTGGTGCCAGGGGTTGCGTTAGCCCGGTATGCGGATCGGGCCGCTTTGACGGCTCCTGCTGCCGGCGCGTGGTCTATGGCGGGGACAGGATAGGAACCGCATTGGACAAGCGGAATCCGGGTGGATTCGTGCGGTCATATGGGCGGTCCCGAACCAAAAACGAAGGAGTCAACGTGAGAAAGATCCCGACCCTGTACGTCCGCGACGAGCAGGACCGAAAGCACGTAATCGTTGGCGAGGTCACCCCCGGATGCGAGTGGG
>JBFIHF010000677.1:0-2191 GCA_041601915.1 Bradymonadaceae bacterium | reverse complement strand
GCGGCGACAGCCGCGTTTCGTGGCCGAGTAATGAGCGGAGCGGGTCCCGGCCCCGCCGCGCGACCGCGTCCGCCCGTCTGCGAAGCGTCCCGGACTCGCCGCACCCATGTTGACGCCGCATCCGCTTCGGCGGCGTGCCAGGCGCGACGGCGCCTTTGGCGCCGCGCGCCGCAGCACGAGCGGGAGCCGGCGGGTCCGGGGTCCCGTGGAGCGAATCAGGAGGCGACGAGACGCGGCGACAGCCGCGTTTCGTGGCCGAGTAATGAGCGGAGCGGGTCCCGGCCCCGCCGCGCGACCGCGTCCGCCCGTCTGCGAAGCGTCCCGGACTCGCCGCACGCGTGGCCGCCGCATCCGCTCTGGCGGCGTGCCAGGCCCGGCGGCGCCCTTGGCGCCACGCGACCGCGTCCGCCCGTCCGCGAAGCGCTACGGACTCGCTGCACAGCGTTGCGCGAGATCGACGGCTGCGACATAGTGCGCGCATGGGACGCACTGCCATTTACGCCGGAACATTCGACCCTCTTACCGTGGGCCACGTCTCGATCGTGCGCCGCGGGCTGAGGATCTTCGACGAAGTCGTCATCGCGGTCGCGCAGAACATCCGGAAGTCGCCGCTGTTCTCCGTGGCCGAGCGGATCGCCTTCATCGAGGACGTGTTCGCGCAGGATCTCGGCGTGCGCGCCGTCGCATTCGACGGCTTGCTTGTCGACCTCGCCACCGACCTTGGCGCCGCAGCCTTGCTACGGGGCCTGCGAAATGGCGCCGACTTCGAGTACGAAGCGCCGATGGTCCACATGAACCGCCACCTCGCGCCAGACGTCGAGACCGTGTTCGTGTGCGGCGAACAGAACGAAGTGTTTGTCAGCTCGAGCCTCGTCAAAGAGGTTGCGCGATTCGGTGGCGACATCAGCCCGTTCGTGCCCCCCCAAGTTCTCCAGCCCCTGCTGGATCGCATCGCGGAGAGATCATGAAGTTTTCAGCTCGTATCGGACGTGTGCAGCCGTCACCGACCCTCGCCGTCACCGCGAAAGCCAAGCAGATGAAGGCCGACGGCATCGATGTCGTCAGTTTTGGCGCCGGCGAGCCCGACTTCGACACCCCGGCGCCGATCGTCGCGGCGGCGAAGAAAGCGCTCGACGAAGGCAAGACGCGCTACACGCCCGCGGCCGGGATCCCGGAGCTCCGAGCCGCGATCGCTAAGGACTATGCGCGTCGCGGCCGCGACGTCGCACCGAACGAGGTGATCATCTCGGTCGGGGGCAAGCACGCGCTCTACAACGCGAACCAGGTGTTGTTCGACGCTGGCGATCAGGTGATCGTCCCCGGCCCCTATTGGGTGAGCTATCCGGACATGGCGCGGCTCGCCGACGCCGATGTCGTGACGGTGGACTGCGGGATCGACGTTGACTTCAAGCTGACGCCTCGCGCGCTGCGCGAGGTGCTCGAGGCCAGCCCGCGCGCCCGCTGCCTGGTGCTCTGCTCGCCGTCCAATCCAACGGGCGCCGCCTACAGCGCCGACGAGCTGCAGCAGATCGGCCGCGTCGTCGCTGACTTCCCCGAACTCATCGTGTTCTTCGACGCGATCTACGATCGCCTCTATTACGGCGGCGACATCGCGCCAGACTTCGTCGCCGTGAATCCCGACCTCGCCGATCGGACGCTCACGTTCAACGGGTTCTCCAAGACCTACTGCATGACGGGCTGGCGCCTCGGCTACACGATCGGACCCGCGGCGGTGATCGCCAAGATGGCGACGCTGCAATCGCAGTCGACCTCCAATCCGACCACGTTCGCGCAGTACGGGGCCCTCGCGGCGCTCCAGCTGCCGGACTCCGTAATCGACGACATGAAGACCGCGTTCGCCCGCCGCCGAGACCTCATCGTGGGGCTGCTGGAAGCGATCACGGGCGTTCAATGTCCGCGGCCAGGCGGCGCGTTCTACGTCTTCCCCGACTTCAACGCCTTCATCGGTGCCGGCCAGCGGTTCGAGGACGACATGGAGCTCACCGCATATCTCCTCGAGCAGGCACAAGTCGCCGTGGTCCCCGGCTCTGCGTTCGGGGCTCCCGGCCATCTCCGCCTGTCCTACGCGACCAGCGACGCCCTGATCACCGAGGGCGTGCGCCGCATCGCTGCGGCGCTCGCGTAAGGGCGTGAAGTCCAAGCCCGGCGGCGGCACGCTGCGGATCATTGC
>JBFIHF010000676.1:0-2213 GCA_041601915.1 Bradymonadaceae bacterium | reverse complement strand
GGCGACGGATTCCGTGCGCGACATCGCCGCGGAGCTGGCCGGGTACGGCGGGATCGCGCGCGACCATGAAGATCACTTCGCGCGTGGGCTCGTCGCCCACCTCGGGGCGTCCGACGAGTACGATCACAACGTCGCGCTGACGCTGTTCAACTTCTACCTGCGGGCCCACGACGCGCCCCGCTTCGCCGTGGAAGCGATCGCGCGCCTCGCGCAACACCGATCCGAACACGTACGCACGATCGCGGCGTTCGCCCACCAGCAGCTGTCGACGAAGCCGCTGCGCTGAGCGTCAGATCCCGCTTGCCCGCAGGCGCAGCGCGTTCGCGATGACGGACACCGAGCTGAGGCTCATCGCGGCGGCGGCGAGCATCGGGCTCATGCGGAGCTCGAAGAACGGGTACAACACGCCGGCGGCGATCGGCACCCCGGCGGTGTTGTAGACGAAGGCGAAGAACAGGTTCTGCTTGATGTTCGCCATCGTCTGGCGGCTGAGCCGGCGGGCCTTCGAGATCCCGTTGAGGTCGCTTTTGACGAGCGTGACGCCGGCGCTCTCCATCGCGACGTCGGTCCCGGTTCCCATCGCGATGCCGACGTGCGCGAGCGCGAGGGCCGGCGCGTCGTTCACCCCGTCACCGGCCATCGCCACGACGTGTCCTGCGTCCTGCAGTTGCTGGACGAACTCGGCCTTCTGCTGGGGCAGCACGCCGGCGCGCACATCATCGATCCCCAGTTTCTGCGCGACGGCGCGGGCCGTGGTCTCGCTGTCTCCGGTCAGCATGATGACGCGAATGCCCTCGGCATTGAGCGCCTGCACCGCGCCGGCCGTACTCGCCTTGATCGGGTCTGCGACGCCAAGGATGCCCGCGGGCGCACCGTCGACGGCGACGAACATCACGGTTTGGCCCTCGCTGCGGAGCGCCTCGGCACGGCCGAGGAGGTCGCCGTGGTCCACGTCGAGGTCCTCCATCAGCGCGCGGTTCCCCAACGCGATGTCCCGTCCGTCGACGTGGCCGCGCACTCCCTTGCCGGTGACCGACGCGAAGTGTTCCGCGCGCTGTAGCGCCGCGCCGCGCTCCTCGGCGCCCCGCACGATCGCCGCGGCGAGCGGATGCTCGCTGGCGCGCTCCAGCGAGGCGGCGAGCGACAGCAGCTCGTGCTCGTCGAAATCATCGGCCGTCGCCACGCTCACGAGTTTCGGTCGGCCTTCGGTGAGCGTCCCCGTCTTGTCGACGACCAACGCATCGACGTTTCGCATCACCTCGATCGCTTCGGCATCCCGGAACAAGATCCCGTTCGAGGCCCCCTTACCCGTCGCGACCATGATCGACATCGGTGTCGCGAGTCCGAGCGCACAGGGACACGCGATGATGAGCACCGCGACCGCACTGATGATCGCGTGGGTCATCCGAGGTTCGGGGCCTACGAAGCTCCACACGATGAGGGTCGCCAGCGCGATCAGCAGCACCGCGGGCACGAAGTAACTCGCGACGACGTCGACGAGCTTCTGGATCGGTGCGCGGCTGCGCTGCGCCTGAGCGACGAGATGCACGATCTGGGCGAGTACGCTGTCGGCGTCAACCTTCTCGGCGCGGACGACGAGCGCTCCGGTCCCGTTGATCGTCGAGCCGATCACCGGGTCTCCCTCGACTTTCTCCACCGGGAGCGATTCGCCGGTGACCATCGATTCGTCCACCGCGCTGCGCCCCTCGAGCACGACGCCGTCGACGGGCACCTTCTCGCCGGGTCGTACACGCAGGCGGTCGCCCACGCGGACTTCGTCGAGCGCGACATCGTGCTCGGACCCGTCGTCGTCGATGCGTCGGGCCGTTTTGGCCTGCATCCCGAGCAGCTTCTGGATCGCCTGGCCGGTCTGGCTGCGCGCGCGCAGCTCCAGCACCTGTCCGAGCAGCACGAGCGCCACGATGACCGCCGCGGCCTCGAAGTAGACCTCGATGCGGCCGTGGGCCCGGAACGACGGCGGGAAGAGGCCGGGAAACAGCGCGGCGACGAGGCTGTACAGATACGCGACGCTCACGCCGAGCCCGATCAGCGTGAACATGTTGAGGCTGCGATTCTTCACCGAGGCGACGGCGCGCACGTAGAACGGCCAAGCGGCCCACAGACACACCGGCGTCGCGAGGGCCAGCTCTACGAACGTCTGCGTACGGCTGGAGGAAAAGAGCGCGCCCAAGTTCAGGGCCCCGATCATGTCC
>JBFIHF010000675.1:0-2215 GCA_041601915.1 Bradymonadaceae bacterium | reverse complement strand
TCAGCGGCCGATTCTCGATCCCGCAGGGTGCGGCGGCCCAGATGAACTCCGGGTACTACACCGTGTCGATCAAGGCCGCACGACCCGCGATGGGTGACGAGATGCTCGTGCAGAACTGGTTCTACTGGCACCGCTGAGCGCCGCTCAGGCGTCCACGATCGCCCGAATCTGCTCTTCGGAGATCGCCCCGGGGCGCGTGACCTTCACGACCCCGGCATCGCTGACTCCCACGACGGTCGATGGCGACTCGGCGGCGAGGTCGCCGGCTTCGACGAACAGGTCGACGCGGTGCACGAAGTTCTTGCGCACCTGAGCCGGTGAGCCGTCTCCGGCCTTCTTCTCCTTGTTGGCGCTCGAGATCAGGACCGGGCCGCCAAACGCCTCCACGATCGCCATCGCGATGGGGTCGTGGGCGATGCGCACGCCGATCTGGCCATTGGCCCGCACGAGTTGTTTCACGACCTTGGGGGGCAGGTCGGGGTGGGCGTCGAACAGGATCGTCAGGGGGCCGGGCCAGAAGGCGTCCATCAGCCGTTTGGCCACCGGCGGGACGTCGGCCACGACGCGTTTGAGCATCTCCTCGTTGGCCACAAAAATGAGCGCCGGCGACTTACCGACGCGGCGCTTGGACTGGAACAGGTGCATGACCGCGTCTACGTCACTCAGGCTCGCGGCGAGCCGGTACTTGCCATGGCACGGAAAACACACGAGCCCGCTTTGCTGTAGAACCTTGGCGGCTTCGGTGTAGAGCGCGCGGTCAACAGCATCCTCGAGTTTGATAATGTGCATTCGTCCTCGTTCGAGAAGGAGGGGGGAAACCAAGTTTACAGCTTGTGCACTGGGATCCCAACGGCAAGTCGCTCGGGCCGTTATGGGGCGCGGGGCAGGTCGCCGTAGCCCAACAAACAGACCGCCGGACAGGCGAGAATGTCCGCCGTGCACGTCGTCAGCGGAGGGCAGCAGTCCTGGCGAAAGTAGAATCCGCAGGGGCGGTCTTCGGGACAGTCGTCCGCTGAATCGCAGGTCGCGAGCTCGACGCATTCGCCGGGGTCGGCGTTGTTCGGCGTTCGTGGGCCGATGCAGACCTCATTGAGGTTGCACTCTTCGTTGCCGTCGCACGGGCGACCACGGCATTCGCACACCTCGCAGTTGTTGTCGTCGCGCCGGTACCCGAACTCACACGCGCCATCACAGTCGAACCCGGGGCAGGCGTCGGTGGTGCACTTGCACGAGTCGACGCAGCCCGTCGCGGGGTCGGTGGCGTTCGTGGTGGCGCAGGCGAGCTGGCACTCCGGCCGCCCCACGCAGGGTTGAAAGCACTCGCAGGTCGCGCAGCCGTTCTCGATGAGATAGCCGTGCTCACACAGGTTGTTGCAAAACATCCGCCCGCAGGAGCTCGACTCGCACTCGCAGGTCTGGCAGCCCGCCTCGTCCGTCGTGATCACGCAGTTCTCGTCGACCGCGCACTGCTCGCGCTCGAACGGCGCACAATCCTGCGGCGGCGGCGGCGGCGGATGATCACAGCCACAGCTGGTGACACAGCCATCGGCGTCGCGGCTGGTGACGACGACCATCCCGCAGCCCGGGACGCCGCCGTTCGGCTCGCCGGCCGCCGCGCACGTCTGGGCGCACGACACGTTGTTGATGTCGTTGTTGGTCGTCGTCGATGGTGGCGGTGGGGGCGTGCTCGTCTCACAGGTCCCGTCGCCAAACACAACGGCCACTCCGTGACAGTCCGCGACGAGGGCGCACTCGTACCACTGACCGTCGGCTCCGCAGGCCAGCTCGTCGGTGTTGGTGCAACGCCGATCTGGATCGCATTGCTTTTCGGGGAGAGAGTCCGAGCACGACAGGACAAAGACAGCTATCAGACAGAGGCAGATGCGCATTGGAGCTCCAGCAAACAAAGGTTCGCGGCGCTTACTGCACTGCGCGTGCCAGCGTCGTCGCACCGCGCCATGCGGCCTTCGGGGCCATCGTTCCGCAGATATCTGAGGACGGTCGCGAAATTCCGATTCCTGTCAGGTAACTCGGACGAGGCTTCCGGCTTCCGGATGCCGGAGCTTCGCACGCGGGCGGACGCGGTCGCTCGGCGGTGCCGGGACCCGCTCCGCTCATTACTCGGCCACGAAACGCGGCCAGGGGCCGCGTCTCGTGGCCTCCTGATTCGCTCCGCGGGACCCCGGCACCGCCGGCTCCCGCTCGCGCTGCGGCG
>JBFIHF010000674.1:0-2216 GCA_041601915.1 Bradymonadaceae bacterium | reverse complement strand
ACGAACAGGACGAGACTGACCACAGCCAGTGCGAGCGACCACCTCGAGAGGTGGTGCCGGCGGGTGCAATCGACACTCGTGAAATTGGTCTTCATTCATCGCTCAAAATGAACTGGTCCCTCGTTACCAGAAGACACCGCGCACGTCCACGCTGCTCGCGCGGTACCGACGCCGAAGATCGACGCCGCGAGGTTGACCCGCGCCGCCGCAAGCCCGAGGATCATCGCATGAAACGTTGGATCGAGAAGCGCGCGATACGTATCGGGGTGGCGTTCATGGTGGTCTACACGAGCACCGCGGCGGTGATCTGTGGGTTCTGGGTGCGCGACCTGTCTCAAGAGGGCGCGTTCGCCTACGTGGCCTTCATCCAGGGGCTCGGGGTCTTGATCTCGCTGTTGCCGATCTGGACCGGCGTCACGCGGCTCGCCAATCCCAAGCTCAAGGTCTCGTACGACGGCTACGTCACCGGGGCGGGGCGCACGTCCGATGGACAAGAGGTCACCTGGAGCGAGCCCGACGGCAGGCGGACCGCGACCTACACCCGTCCATTCGCGGCCCTGACTCTCGGGCTCGGTCTAGCCATGTATGGCTTCAGCCTCTTCATGACCCAGGGCCTCGGCTAGCCGGTCGCTCGTTTGACACCGCAGCTATGCGTGCGGGAAACTACCGGCATCCGAGGAGTTGCGTGGATCCTGGCGAACTATTCGAGGGGCGATACCGCATCATCCGCGAGCTCGGCGAAGGTGGCTACGCCACGGTGTATCTCGCCGAACACATCCAGATCGAACAGCGCGTCGCGATCAAGCTGCTGCTGGAGCCCGGCAGCGACGCGAGGTTTCTGCGCGAGGGCAAGATCCTCGCGCGCCTCACGTCCCCGAACACCGTCCGTATTCTGGACTTCGGCCAGACCGCCGACGGCATCGGATTCATGATCTCGGAGTTCATTGAGGGCGAGACACTCGCCAAACTCGTGGAGTCCGGTCCATTTCCGGTCGACGATGCGATCGCGGTCCTCGAGCAGATCCTCGCCTCATTGGCCGAGGCCCACGAGTTGGGGATCATCCATCGCGACATCAAGCCGGCAAACGTCATGCGCCTGCCGACCGGACAGGTCAAGGTGCTGGACTTTGGCATCGCGCGCGTCGCGCCGACCGCGGATGCCGATGGACTCACGGCGGCGGGGATCGTGGTCGGAACCCCGCGCTACCTCGCCCCGGAGGTCCTGCTGAGCCCCGAGCGCGTGCAACCCAGTGCGGATGTGTTTGCCGTGGGCTTGATGGCCTGCCTCCTCGTGACCGGCGAGGAGGCGAACAGCGGACTGACCTCGAGTCAGATCATCGCTCGACATTTGAGCACCGATCCGTACGAGATCCCCCCCGATGTGGCGGCACCTCGAGCCTTTCGGGAGTGGGTTCAGATCGCGACGCACAAGATCGCCGCCGAACGATACCCCACCGCCCAGATCGCGCTGGAGGCACTGCAAGCCGTACACCCGGAGCCCTCGCCCGTCGTCAGCGCGCCACCACCGCCGGCGGTCGACACGACCCCCGAACTTCAAGAGATCGAACTCGATCTCGGTGATCGAGCAGATGCTCACATCGGGCTCGATCGACGCGTGCCGGCGCGGTCGAGGGCGCCCGTCGAACCCGTTCGGCGCCGCGCGGTCACGCACAAGCAGATGGGTTGGCCCACCGCGTTCGCCGTGATCGTCGCCGTGTTCGTCGCCGTCGGCCTCGCGGCGTACGCCACCGATAACGTGCCCTCCGCGCTCACTCGACTGGCGCCCGACGACCGTCCGCCGCCGGAACCGGCGCCGGAGGATCCGCCGTACATCCTCGCCGCATACGACGCCGGGAAGGCGGCGTTCGACGAACGTCAATGGATCGAGTCGCTGGAGTACTTCCAGATCGTCATGGGCCAACCCGACACGCACGCAGCGCGCGATCTCGCGCGAAACGGATACACCGACCGCGCCATCGCGAACGTGCTAGAGGAGGCGATCGACGCGCGCGAAAGCGCACGATCGAAGACGCAGATGCTCGCCGCAGCCGAGGCGCCACGGAAAGTGCTGGAGCTGTTTCCGGATCACGAAGCCACGCAGGAGGTGCTGCTCTCCATCGCGGACGCAACGCCAACCTCGCGCCCCAAGCGCCGAAAGCGCAACAAGGTCGAGATTCGCGGTATCTCTAGGTAGGGGACTGGCGAGACTAGTGCTT
>JBFIHF010000673.1:0-2218 GCA_041601915.1 Bradymonadaceae bacterium | reverse complement strand
TGTGCGGTGTGCGGTGTGCGGTGTGCGGTGTGCGGTGTGCGGTGTGCGGTGTGCGGTGTGCGGTGTGCGGTGTGCGGTGTGCGGTGTGCGGTGTGCGGTGTGCGGTGTGCGGTGTGCGGTGTGCGGTGTGCGGTGTGCGGCCATATTACCCCCCCTGATTTCTGTCTGACTCTCACCCGTAACACTTCTCGACGCAAACCGCACAAGATATCTGCCTGGGCACCCGAAAATCAACCTTTTGTCCTTGATATCCGCAAAAGCAGCGTTGCCGTTTGATCCGGTTGCCGCCCAAGCCAGGTTCGCTGTTGCAGTCCGAAGCTGGCGGCAGATTCACGTTGGCTCACACCCACAGATTCGCAAACAAGAGGAAGCTGGCTGCGTCGTCAGCACGCCAGTGCTAGTGTAGCTGCAGGCCACTACGCCGGTGCGCGCAGCGGTCCGAATTCGAGTTGCCGGAGCGCCTCGTACGCCGCGACGGACGCGGCGTTGGCGAGGTTGATGCTACGGATGTTGTCGGTGGTGGGGATGCGGACGGTGCGTGCCTCGTACTCGGCGAGCATTGCGGGGGGCAGACCCTTCGTCTCGCAGCCGAACAGCAGCACGCTGCCTGGTTGGTAGCGCATGTCCGTGTAGACGTGCGCGGCCGACTTGGTGAAGAAGAACATGCGGTCACGTGGGAACGTGGCGGCGATCGCTTCGAACGATTCGTGTACGCACAGCTTCACGCTGGGCCAGTAGTCGAGGCCGGCGCGCGCCAGATAGCGGTTGTCGAGTTCGAAGCCGAGCGGGCGCACGAGGTGTAACCAGATGTTCGTGCCGGCGCACAGGCGGCCGATGCTCCCGGTGTTGCCCGGAATCTCGGGGTGCACGAGCACGATGTGCAACGTGTCGTCGGCATCGGTCCCCCAGGTGGGGTCCGGGACGCGCACGACAAAGCCGCGCCGCGCGTCGATCACACTGTCGATGTCGTCCGTCACGGCGGCATTATGCCGGACGGCGGCCGTCTTTCAACCCGTCTGAACGTTTCGGGCGCGAATCTTTCAGGTCGTTTCAGTACAGCGGCGCCGCGTGGGTCACTAACGTCCGTTTTGAAGCAACGACGACGATCCAGGACGAGCCCATGTTTGATTTGAATGTTCGCTGGCAGCACCCCCTCGATGGCCGCGTGAGCTGCCCGCCCGTGCAGATCCGCGACCTCACGGTCGTGCGTCAGAGCAACGTCATCACCGCGATCGACGAAGACGGACGGCAGGTCTGGCAGCGCGAGATCGCGGCAGGTCCTGAGGAAGGCGAGCTGGCGGCGAACGACGAGTTCATCGTGTCGACGTACACGATCGAGATCACGGACGGCGACGGAGAGCGCGTCTGCGCCGAGACCCGGTTCGACCTGTGGGACGAGGGCGCAGAATGCGTCGGCACCCTGACCGCGCACGGCACGATGCGCAGCGGCGGACTCGTCATGCACACCGACGCGATGCACGCGTGGATGAACGACAGCGGTGTCGCGCTGCGGCGCATGCGCTTCGACCAGGAGCACGAGCTCGCCGAGGTGTTCGTCCCGTTCGCGCAGCCGTGGGACGGCAACGTGAGCAAGCGCGGCGTCGTGCTGATCGGCTTCAACGGGCGACGCGAAGGCGCGTGCCTGTGGAACCCGCGCACTCAGGCGATGAACGCCCTGCTCGAGGACGTCGATGTGTGGTCGCATGGACTCACCGACGAGGTGGCGGTGTTCGCGGTGGGACCCAACGAGGTCGAGACGACGTTGATCGCCGTCGACTTGAAGACGCGCGAAGAGATCTGGCGCCGCGAGGACACCACGCGCGGCATCGCGGTCTGCGACGTCGGCGTGCTCGTGTATCTGGGCGGCCAGGACCGCGTTCCGGCGCTGCTCGACATCGACACCGGCGACGTCTTGTGGAGCGCGAGCACCGCGCACCGCGGATTCTCGTGGGAGGTCGTCGGTTCGATCGCGATGTCGCGCGGGCGAAAGACGGTGGCGTTCGACGTCCACACCGGTCGCAGTCTGGGCGCCGCAGTCCTCGGTGGGGTGCTCAAGTTCGAGGACCATTTCGTCGCCGTCGTCGATGACCACCTCGTGGCGTTCGAATACCCGACGGCGCGGCCCGAGCAGGAGCAGCCGCCCGTCATCATCGGCCGCGGCGCGCGACGTACTCGGATGCACACCCCCGTGTTGGCGGACCATTACGCGGTCGAGGCT
>JBFIHF010000672.1:0-2246 GCA_041601915.1 Bradymonadaceae bacterium | reverse complement strand
GATCGTTGTTCGCCGGATCGTTGTTCGCCGGTTCGTTGTTCGTCTCGCCGGTCGTCTGACTTGGGTCCGGTACGACCGTGGGCTCGTCGGCGCATCCCACCAGCCCGACCAGCGCGAGCGACAGCATCCATGTATGGCAATTTTTCATTCGGGCTCCTCGCACGAAACCTACCAGTTGGGCCGCCTCATTCCAACGACCACCATCCGCGGGCGCCACGACCTCAGCGTTCGACGACCTCCGTCGCGAAGAGCTGCGCGAGTCGCTCCTCATCGGGCGCCACGGCCAACGTGGAGCCTCCCGCCACGGTAACGAGGCCCGGTGCGGCCCCCTTCGGCTTGCGGACCCACTTCGCGCGGGTGTGGGTCACATCAACCAGCGAGTCGGCGCGTCCCTTGCTGAAATGCACCGCCAACAACGCCGCGTCACGGAGGTCCTCCCCGTCCGGCTCGCCGTCCTTTTCCATCCGAATCAGGACGTGCGCCCCGGCCCAGTCGCGCGCGTGCAGCCACACGTCGCGACCCCGGGCGACCTTCGTGGACAACGCGTCGTTGTGTTTGGCACCACGACCGACCAAGATCTTGGCCCCGCTGCGGCCGATGAAGGTCCGATACGGCGGTGGCGGCGGCGCATTTCGTGGGCGCCGACCCTGCGCGCGCGAGGGCCGGCCAAGTATCTCCGCCGCCCGCCATGCCTGGTCCAGCGCCTCCAGCTCATCGTCGGCGGCCACATCCAGTGCTCGACGGGCATCCTCGAGCTGCTCGACCGCCTCCATCGCCGCCAGCAGGCGCTCCGTGATCGCGACCAGCGCCGCGCTCATTCGACGGTACTCGTGGAAGTAGCGCGCGATGTTCGCTTTGAGGCTGCGCGAGGGGTCAAGGGCGACCTCGACGAGCGGTGAGTCCGGCGCGTAGTAGTCCGGAACCATCACTGACTTCGCGCCGCGCGGCACGTTGAGCGAGTACGCGGACTGCAGCAGTTCCCCGAGGCGCCGGTAGTCCTGGGCGGCCTCGGCGCGCTCCAGATCGCGCTCCAGATTGCGGACCAAACGACGCTTCCGCTTGCTCTGTGCCGTCAGCGCGCGGGTCAGCACCTGGCGCAGACCGCCCCGCATCGCGTCATCTTCGACGTCCGCGAAATGCTCGGCCACGCGCGCCGAACGCGTGCCGATGGTGAGCTCCGCAAGCTGGAGTTCGTCGGCTTCGAGGGCGCTCGCGACACCCGCCGGCGGCGAGTACGGCGCCCCGAGTTCGAGGCGCCCGCGGGGGTCCTGCTGACCGACGACGAGCCCGCCCACAAGCACCCCGACCGTCGGGTGACGGCCAAACAACTCCGCGATCAGCTCGACCGGGGTCTCCACGTCCTCGATCCGGCGCACGAACCGCAGCGTCACCACACGATCATGTTCGGCGAGTTCGACAGCCTGCAAGCTCGTGCCGACCAGATGCTTGCGCAGCAGCATCACGAACGACGAGGGCCGCTCGGGCTGCGTCGGTTTGCCGTCCACGAGGTGCAGACGCGCGCGTCCCGCGGCGGTATCGAAGATCACGTAGCGCGTCGCGCCCCGACCGCGCAGTTGGAGCACAAACGCCTCGGCGTCTCGCTCGAACACTTTCTGGACCCCGGAGGGCACCGTCAGCGCGTCGACTTCCTCGACGATCGCGTGGAGCTGTGCGTAGGTAAGCGACATCGGCGACTCGCAAATCCCTTGGCGTCTGAAGATACCGTGCTAGGATGCCGGCGTCAGTGAGGTACCCAAATGCAACGACTTCGCCCGCTCATCCTTGCGATCGCGCTCCTCCTGAGTGCGTGCGCGGGGACCCAAAAGACCGAAGACCTCAATAGCAAGGCCGACTTCCACTACAAGATGGCCGCCGGCTACTTCGAGTCTCGCGAGATTGCGCTGGCGATCAAGGAAGCCAGCGCGACGCTCGAAATCGAGCCCACGCACCGCGATGCGCACTATCTCATGGGGTTTATCTACCACGGGCGCCGCGACTACACGAAGGCGATCCGGCACTACCAACAGGTGCTGGAGATCGATCCGAAGTACCACTTCGCGCGCAACAATCTGGGCACCGTCTACCTCGAACTCGAGCGTTGGGATGAAGCGCGCGACGAATTCAAGGCGCTGCTCGAAGAGGCGCTGTATCCGACCCCGGAGCTCGCGCACAACAACCTCGGCTGGGCCTACTACCAGAAGCGCGACTACGATCTGGCGCTCGAGCACTTCAAGATGGCGGCGTTT
>JBFIHF010000671.1:0-2256 GCA_041601915.1 Bradymonadaceae bacterium | reverse complement strand
CCCCACGCCCTCGTCGGAAGACTGGACGTGCGTGACTTGCACGTTGCCCAGGTTCGTGGCCATCGCTGCGGCCAACGACGGCAAGACCTCCCGCACGTACTCGTAGCGGATACGCTCGTCGGACACGAGGTTCTCAACCTCTTGGACGAGGCGCGCAATCTCTGCGTCGAGTTCCGCTCGGCGGCGCTGAATCTCGAGCGAGTCGTCGAGAACCGCGAGCTCGGCGGCGACGGTCTGCCGCTGAATCGTGGCCCGTTGCGCCACGAGCTGCGCCTCGAGCGCGTGATCGAGACTCGCGGTGCGCGCGTCGCTCTCGGCCTGCGCGACTCGCGCGCTCTCGTTCGCCGCGATGCTGGCCAACCGCGCGCCCTCCTCTACCTCGCGAGCCCGTGCCGCCAGCCTCTGGTCGACTTCCAGGGTCGCATGGTGCGCATCGACCTCGCGCAGGTGGACCTCCCGATCCCGTTCCACTTCGGCGCGGCGTGCCTGCATCTCGATCGAGGCCCGATAGGGTGCCTGCAGGTTGTGAAACACAGCCTCGCTCAGAATTCTGACGTCCTGAATCTCGATCGTGTCGATCATCAGGCCCCATCCTCGGTCCGTGGTGTCCGACGGTCGACCCAGACCGGAGACGACCGGCTGAATCTCGCGGATCAACTCGACTGCAATCTCCTCCTTTCGACGTGTCATGCACGCTTCGATCGACATGTTCGCGACGAGCCGCCGCGCGGCACCCACGAACATGTCCTGCAGAATCGATCCGATGCGCTGCATCGAGTTTGGCCCTTCCAGGTCCAGGATTCGAAACGCGAGCAGTGGGTCCGCGACGCGGAACACGGCCACGCCACGAACCTCGACGCCCACTTTCTCGGCCGTCACCTGGTCGGCGGAAAACGCGACACGCTGAATCGACGTCGGCACGGCCACCCAACTGTCCCACGGCCACGCAAAGATGCTGAGCCCGGGCCCCGACGCGCGCACCACGCCCCGCCGCAGGTGAATCAATGTCTCGTGTGGCGCCGCTGTGATCCTGCCCCAAACCTTTGTACCCATCTCCGTCCTCCGATCGTGGATATCGACTCCAGTTTCAGAGAGCGTGCCAACTGCTCTCGG
Organism: Bradymonadaceae bacterium; assembly: GCA_041601915.1. Lineage (GTDB taxonomy): Bacteria > Myxococcota_A > Bradymonadia > Bradymonadales > Bradymonadaceae > JBFIHF01. The sequence goes on along the minus strand of JBFIHF010000671.1, from coordinate 1,143 downwards.
TGGCCGGTGAGCGAGGTCCGACGCGGTCTGACACCCGCCGACGCCCGAAATGCCGACGTGGGGGTGATCCAGATTGGAACAGACCCTGTTCCAATCGGAAGCGGCGATGGCTGAACTCGGTGGGAAATGACGCATCCCGTGCCGTCGGTCTGAGTTGTGCCCGGCGAGTTGGCTCGTTATGACAAGGACTTCACGAGGAGTGATGGCCATGCAAGCGGACGACATGCCCGATATCCCCACGACGGTGCAACTGGACAAAGTTCGACTCGCGGGCGGGATCGGTTCGCTGCTCGGCCTGCTCTGGGTCGTGTGGGCGTATACCGCCACCCGCGGCGCGGGTTCGATGCTCGTCATCGTGACGCTGTTCTGCCTGGTCGGCGCCTTCTACGCGTTCATCGGGCTGGGCAAGGCACCGTGCCCCGACTGCGGCATGATGAAGTCCGGGGTCGGGCTCAAACACAACGACAGCCTGGAGTGCGTTGGATGCGGGTCGTACTACAACACCCGCGACGGCGAGGTGTTCGCGACCGCGGAGGACGCGGTGGAGACGTTTCCCGCGTTCGGCACGGCCTGTCCCAAGAACATCGAATGGCCGGCGGGCTGCTGCGTGTGTCAGCAAACGGTCACGCGCACCGTCCCGATCACCCTCGAGCTCGAGGAGGACTCGCCGATCGCGCAGGACATGCTCACTCGGGCGGCGACACTTGGCACGTTCAAGCTGGTCTCCAAGCGACTCTTCGAAGTCCAGATCCCGGTGTGCCCTGAACACGGCTCCGACGCCGCGGAGCTCGAGTTTCGCTACGACGAGGCACAGCTGCACATCCGGTTCCGGTCACGCAGCTACGCCGCCGCGTTCGAAGAGGCCAACGGGCCGGTGTTCTGGGACTCTTGAGTGTTTTGATGTGTTAGCGGGCGTCGTGAGCCGTTCGGCGACGAGGTCCACGATGTTTAGCCCCGCGGACTGAAAAACAAAGCCCACCTCGAAAGGTGGGCTAAGTCTAGTCGGGGTGCGGGGATTTGAACCCCGGACCTCTTGCTCCCGAAGCAAGCGCGCTACCAGGCTGCGCTACACCCCGATGTCGGGACAGGTGACGCTTTGGGGCGCCGCCTGAGGGTGCTGTGTATAGTTATGCCCAACATGGG
>JBFIHF010000670.1:0-2259 GCA_041601915.1 Bradymonadaceae bacterium | reverse complement strand
GGTGGACCTGCACCTGGATGTGCCGGGGACCGCGGGCTGGTGTGAGGTCGTGGTGTTCTCGGTGTTCCCGTTGCGGGGTGCGCCGGTGAGCGGGCGGGTGGACGCGCTGGGGCGCGTGTCGACGTTCGGGGAGGTGGCGGCATGAGCTACTACCGCCAGTATTGGGTGGACGCGCTGGTTGCGCTCACGGACTCGGCACGGCCCGCCCACCATCGACTCACGGACGCCCAGGTTCGGGCGTTGCGGGCGTTCGCGCACGACCTCGACTGCACGACGGTCGATCTGCTCACGCATCTGCCGTTCAGCTTCGGGTGGCATGACTGCGTGGGGTTTATGGTGCGCCCGTTGATGGCCGCACCGATCAGCGGGGCGGTTGACGCGCGCGGGACCCTGACGACCGTCAGTGAGGTGTCAGCATGAGCACCGACAGCCCGTTTCCCGTCGACTCCTACCGGGACGCCGCTGCGCACACGCGGCGTCCGTTCACCAGCGCCGCGGTGAAGTTCAAGGTCCAGTCGCTTACGAAGGACGGATCGAAGGCGCTCATCGTCGCGTACATCGACGCGCGCCTGGTGGTCGAACGACTGAACCTGATCTGCCCCCACCTGTGGCACGACGCCTACGAGCCGGTTGGTGGCGGGAAGGGGCTGGTGTGCCATCTGACGGTCGACGGAATCACGCGTCGGGACGTCGGTGAGGGCGTCGGGAAGGCGTTGTTCTCGGACGCGCTCAAGCGCGCCGCGGTGAAGTTCGGGGTTGGCGTGTCGCTATACGCGGTTCCGCGGACCTGGCTCCCGGTCGACGGCAAGCACGTCAAAGCTGCCGGCAAGAACGCGTACATGCAGGACGCTGGCGAGCAAGCCTGCCGCGACGCCTACACGCGTTGGCTCAACGACGCCGGCATCCGGGCGTTCGGAGAGCCGCTCGACCACGGCGACGTCGAGGGAGCGCAGGGTGACACGGAGGCCGATAGCGAGCAGGTCGCGGAGCCGAGCATGGGCGGCAATGTGGAGGACAAGCCGCTGACCCCGACCGCTCGCGCGAAGATCGCTGCGGCGATCGACGCGGCTGGCTATGACGTCGAGATGATCCTCGCCGCCGCCGGGTTCGACTCGCTCGCCGACGTGGGCACGGTAGGAGCAGCGGTGAAGGTGCGCGCGGAACTCGACCGGCTGGCGGTGGCGTCGTGACCGTGGTGGAGCCTCGTGAGGGCTCGGAGTTCACGGAGCACCCGTCCGGCCTGATCGTGGAGTACCGGGACGCCTCACACCGCTACTGGCTGCACCACGACGGGCAGCGCGTCGCGGTCCCCTCGGTGACCGGGGTGCTGAAGGTGCTGGACAAGCCCGCCCTGATCCCGTGGGCGGAGGCTCGCGGCATCATGGGCGCTGTTCGCGCGGTGCAGCTCGGGGAGATCACGCCCGGCGACCCGGACAGCAGCGCGAACGCGGTGAGCGTGGTGCGCTCGTTGGGGCTTGGGGCGGACGCGGCTCGCGACGCGGGCGCGGATCGCGGCACGAGCCTGCACGACGCGCTCGAGGAGTACGTGCGCACGGGCCGGGTGCCGCGGCACGCGGAGTTCCCGGTGGAGCACCGCGGGTACGTGCGCGCGCTGTGCCGGTGGTTGATCGCGGCGAGCCCGGAGCCCTCAGCGGTCGAGGTGTGTGTCGGGTCCGTGGCGCACGGGTTCGCTGGCCGGCTGGACTTGCGCGCGAGCGTGGGTGGGCGTGACCTGGTGGTGGACCTGAAAACGAATGCTCGGGGCCGCGTGTATGACGACCCGCATTTTCAGGCCGCGGCGTATGTGGGCGCGCTGGTGGAGTGCGGGCACCCGGAGCCGGATGGGGCGTTGATCGTGGCGTTGGGTGAGGACGGCGAGTTTGAGGCGGTGGAGTGCGCCGGCGCGTTCGAGGATTTCTTGGGGGTGCTTGGTGTGCATCACGCGTTGCGCCGGTTGCGGCTTGCGCGTACGGCGCGGGAGCGCGCGGCCCGGAAGGCGGCGGCATGACGCGTCCGGTGGTGGGGAGCGTGGTGGCGTTCATGGAGCGCGCGTTGCCGCACGAGGCGTTCGTGGTCGGGACGGGCGTGTGCTGCGGCCCGCTGCTGCATGACGCGTGCGACGGCCAGTGGTGGGTGCAGGTGACGGTGCCCGGTTTCGAGTTCAGGCGGTGGGTTCCGATGAGTCTTGTTCTGGAGGTGGTGTGATGCGTCCGGTGCCGCGGTATCGGTGTCGTGGCCGGGTGGCGGTGCCGTGCTATC
>JBFIHF010000669.1:0-2278 GCA_041601915.1 Bradymonadaceae bacterium | reverse complement strand
TTCTGGTGAGGGCATCGCACTCCATCCCAGTCGGCGTCGGGTTGTCCTGCGCAGAAATGACGCACACGCTGCGCGGAGGTTTCCCCGACGAATGCACCGGTCCCGAGTACGGTGGCGCGCATGAGCGTGTTCGACTACTTCAAGATTTTTACCGCGCTGCTGTTCATGGTGAACCCGATTGCCGCGTTCCCCACGTTCCTCGCCGCCACGAGCTCCATGTCGCCAAAGGAGCGCTCCCGCACGACGAACACCGCGGCGATTGCCGTGACCCTTGTGCTCGTGACGTTCTGCCTGCTTGGCGAAGGGTTGTTGGCCCTGTTTGGGATCCGTGTGGATTCCTTCCAGGTGGCGGGCGGAATCATTCTCATGACGCTGGCGCTGTCGATGCTCGGCGGTGAGCCCGGCGCTACCAAACAGCGTGCCGACGAGGCCGAGGAGGCGCTGGACCGTCAGAGCATCGGCGTGGTGCCGCTGGCCATCCCCCTGCTGTCGGGCCCCGGCACGATGAGCACGATGATCGTGTATGCCAACGCGGACCCCAGCATGACGCACCGCGGCATCCTCGTGCTGATCTCGATCGGCATCGGAATCGCCGTCTGGTTGGGGCTTCGCGCCGCCGACCCCATGCGGAGATTGCTGGGTCGCACCGGCCTCAACGTCGCCACCCGCGTGATGGGCATCATCGTCGCAGCCGTCGCTGTCGAGTTCATCACGACGGGGCTGCTGGGTCTCTTGCCCGGCCTCGGCCGAATCTGACCCGCGACCGCATGACATATCGCTTCAATCGACCAAGGAAGCGGGCGGATCGAGGTCTTCCGGACACCGCTCGCTCGGTTCCCCGGACACCGCTCGCTCGGTTCCGCGCGGGCCCAGAGAGGGTGGACGCGCGCTCTAGCCGGGGACTTGGTCCGGCCGGTCTTTCTCGCTCCGTCTACGCACGAAGTGCTCGACGGTGAGCGCCAGAACGCCGACCACGTAGAGGGCGAGCGTGATCTGGCCAATCCAATCAGCCACGCAGCAGGTGCAGGACGGGATGAGCAGGTTGACGGCGATGAAGGCGCGGAACGACCAGTTGCGCAGGAGACGCAGCGCAAACAGCAGCAGCGCCATCAGAATCAACGTGATGGTGTAGCCGGCGACGATCGCGAACCAGTCCGGCGATAGCGGCATCGGCTGGTCGCCCGCCACGCCCAGCTCCGCGACGCCCTGGGCGAGCCACTTGCCGAGCTCGCCGGTGCCCGCGATCGGTTCGGACCCCGCGGTGTTCGGGCTGGTCGCGGTGGACATGAACTTGTTGCCGATTCCGCCCCCGTCGCTGCCCCACTGACCGAAGGTCGGGTTGAAGCAGGTCAGCGCCCCGAGCCATCGATTGCGAATGATGTAGCGCCCCTGAAACTGGCTGTTGACCGCCTCCTGGAGGTGCGTCCGCTCGAGGACTTCGGGGTCCTCGTTGTCGGCATGCTCGCGACCACCGACGACGGGCGAGGCCGCACGAAACACGAGGTCCTCCCCGACGTCGTCGGGCGCGTATCGTGCGTGCATCCGCGTGATCGTCCACTGCCCGACGGCCATCATCGCCCCCTTGTCGTCCGATTCGTCCGCCAACATTCCCAGCGCGTTCATTTCCGTCGCACCAAGCGGTGTGTCGGGGCACGGGTCACAGCCGTTGAACTGCCACGAGTACTCGGTGACCACGGCCTTGGGGTTCTTCTTCAGCGTGGCGTCGAACAGCGCCTGGTAGAACTCGCCGAACGAGTCCTTGATCGCGCCCTCGACTTGGATGTTGGTGGGGATGAACGCGTTGGGGTAGTTGGCGACGTCAAAGCGCTGGTTCGGCGCGATGGTGTAGACGATCAGGTCCTGCTCGCCGGAGCTGTTGATCATCCCCAACCGAACCGGCAGCGCGAACTTGTCCGACGTGTACTCGAAGCGCAGCGGCGAAAGCACGGCGCGATCGCCATCGAACTTCGCGCGTGTCGGGTCTACCTTGGCGACGAAGAAGTAGCTGCCGTCGGCCACGTACGGCCGAAGGTAGGGTTCGGCGCCGGCCGGGATCTTGTAGCCCTTTTCGCGCAGGTAGCTATCCAACCCCGTCGCGTTGTTCGCACTCAGAACGACGATATCGTACTCGCCGACCGCAAACTTCGACTCGACCTCGACCCCGTGCTCGAACTCTAGGGACGCCGACTGCACCTCCATCGTCTTATACATCGGCCGTGGACTGACGAATTGTCGGAAGAAGCTCAGCGGAAACCCGCGCCCCTTACAGGGATCTTCC
>JBFIHF010000668.1:0-2280 GCA_041601915.1 Bradymonadaceae bacterium | reverse complement strand
TCGCCGGCACCTACTCCACGGGGGTCTGGATCGTAAACTCGTTCGCCCAACTCGTGGCGTTTAGTGTCGTCGTCGTGCTCGTCGTGCACCTTCAGCGAAGTCGCGATGCGGCGACAAAGCTCGCACGAACCGACGAGCTGACCGGGGCCTGGAACTCTCGAGCATTTCGAGAGTTCGTTTCACAAGAGCTCGATCGTTTGGGCCGCTACGGGCACCCCTTCTTGCTCGTGTACGTCGACCTCGACAACTTTAAGGTCCTCAATGACAAGTGGGGGCACGCCGCAGGCGACGAGGCGCTGCAATTGGTCGCCGAGGCCATGCGAACCGCGCTGCGTACGACGGACTTTGTGTCGCGAATGGGCGGTGACGAGTTCGCGCTGTTGCTGCCGGAGACGGACGCGACGGCTGCGCCAGAACTCCTCGACCGGGTGCGCGAGCAAATCCTGGCCGCCATGAGGGAGCGCGGCTGGCCGGTCACCGCGAGTATCGGCGCGCTCACGATTGACGAGGCCCAGATGTCCATCGACGAGCTCATCGGCCGCGCCGACGCCCTCATGTATGAGGTCAAGCGCGCCGGTCGAAACGACATCCGCATTGACGCGTTTCGCCAGGACGTAGCCTGAACGCCATCGCCGCGATGTGGCCAAGTGCTCGTCTACAGCTCGTCGGGCAACGCGAACGCGCCGTCCGGCCGCGATGGAAACTCGACGACTCGCAGCACCGCATCGATGTTCAGCGCGCCGTAGATGTGCGGGAACTCGATCCCCGACGTGTAGCAGTCCTCGTACACAACCGGCGCCGTCACGCGTCGCTCGTCGATGACCAGCAGGATCAGTCCCTGGCGCCCGCGGAACAGCGAGTTCGCGGGGGTCAGGACCTGATCGCGCGTCGAGCAGTGGATGAAGCCCTCGTCGGCCAGCGACGCCGTTTCGTAGAGTTCTCCATCGGTCCCCGCCCACGCCGCGGCGTCGCAGATGTGCAAGATCTCCCTCATCGGCCGCTCACCTCGCGAATGCGGCAGGCACGTGGAACTCCGCCGCCGCGTCCGCGAGCTGCCGGCTGAGCCAGGTCTCGCGGCGCTGTCGCGCGATGGCATCGGCCACGTCGTCTAACGGCGGAAACGCTCGCCTCATCGTCTCCGCTGCGAAGATGAGCGGGAACTTCGCCACCGGTTGCAGCCCCCACAGCCCGGCGGAAGGCATCGCGTTCTTCCGATAGCTCCACGGCCCCATGAAAAACTGGGTGTAGCCGAGGTGTGTGCGGTGCTCCAGCGCTGCCCGGATGCGGTCGAGGCGCGTGGCCTGTGGGCTGGGGGCGAAGGCGTTCGCGTAGGATTGGCAAAGCGCTCGGCCGTCGTCACCGCTTTGTCGGGTCGACTTCAGCGAGGCCAAGAACCCCAGCTGGAGCGCGTCGGAGATGGTCTTCGGGTACCACTGCGGGCGCACGCCCATCAGATGTCCGACGTACCGCCAGAAGTGCATCATCGCCTCGATCTCGGCCGCCGACGTACGGTAGCCCATCGCGCGCATCCCGAGTCCCGCAGCGACGCTTCCGCCCATGAGCGTGAGCACCGCGTCCGCCTGGCTGATCGGAACGCCCCACGCGTCGAGATCCCATTCCGGGTGCGCCAGCAGCCGGCGACGTACGAACGCGTGCATGATGCGGACGCGCAGCGCTGCCGCGCGCCCGGCGGCGCCAGGAGCGAGGCCCCCGGGCTCGGACACGGCGATCCAGAACGACGCCGTCTCCAGGAATCGATGGCGCGTGCGGTTCCCCGTGTACCCGCCGGACAGGATGAGCGGCTTGGCCACCGAGTTCTCGGCGTACGAGTGCAGCGTGATGGCGCCCGCGAAGCGAAACACGTCGACGCCGTAGCGCCGGAAGGCGCGGGCGCCCGCGGCCGCCTGCTCCGGATCGAGCCAGTCGGGGTCGTTGTCGAGGTCGGCGAACAGTCGGCACAGCGATTCGGGGGCCTCCACCACGGACTGCACGCCGTGGGTCAACGCCTGGTCCAGCATCGCGCGCCCCTGCGCTGCGCTCTGGCCGAGATACACCTCCTCGACAAACTCGTCGGCGAGCGGATCGGCGTCGTAGTACATCGACCCAAACACGTCGACGACATCGTCGGGCGGGGCGGGATCGTAGCCGAGGATCTGTCGGCCCAACGCCCGGACCGCCCGCGCCCACCGACTGTGGATGCGGCGCGAGTACTGGTACTCGGACGGTACCGTCGCGCGACCTTGTGGGGGATCCCCGATGTGCATGCGAAGTCTCCCGGAG
>JBFIHF010000667.1:0-2293 GCA_041601915.1 Bradymonadaceae bacterium | reverse complement strand
TTTGGGCTTCTGCACCGGCGCCTCGCGCTTGAGCTCGCGGATGATCTCGTAGGCGACGGTCTCCTTGGACTTCACGAACCCGCGTGAGTCGCAGTACTCGCACGGCTCGCACAGGAACTGCTGCAGCGACTCACGGACCCTTTTGCGGGTCATCTCGACGAGGCCAAACTCGCTGATCGCGAGCGCATTGGAGGTCACGCGATCCTTGCGCAGCTTGTCTTCGAGGCGCCGGTACACCTTCTCGCGGTGTTTGACGTCCTCCATGTCGATGAAGTCGATGATGATGAGCCCGCCGATGTTGCGCAGGCGCAGCTGATAGACGACCTCGTCGGCCGCCTCGAGGTTCGTCGTCAGGATCGTGCTCTCCAGCCCGCTGTTGCCCTTGCCGACGAACTTGCCGGTGTTGACGTCGATCGCGGTGAGCGCCTCGCTGCGGTCGATCACGAGGTGCCCGCCCGACTCGAGGTCGACCTTGCGCAGCAAGGACCGCCGGATCTCGGCCTCCAGGCCGTAGGCGTCAAAGATCGGCTCGTCGTACTCGTAGTACTTCACCTGCCCTTCGAAGCCCGGCATGTAGGTGTCGATGAAGTGTTTGACGCGCTCGTAGGCCCGCTTGTCGTCGAGGATAATCTCCTCGAGGTCCGCGCTGACGAGGTCGCGCACCGCCCGCACGACGAGGTCGGGCTCTTCGTAGAGCATGTACGGCGCTTTCACGCGGTTGTGCTTCTCCAGGATCTCGCCCCAGAGCTTGATGAGCATGTCCATGTCCTGGCGGAGCTTCTCGTCGGAGATGCCCTCGCTGACGGTGCGGACGATGAAGCCGGTCCCCGGAGGACGCGCTTCTTCGACGATGCGGCGCAATCGCTTGCGCTCTTTCTCCGTGCCGATGCGCTTGGAGATGCCGATGTGCGAGACCGTCGGCATGAACACGACGTAGCGACCCGGCAGTGAGATGTGCGACGTCAGCCGCGCCCCCTTGCTGCCCATCGGCTCTTTGGCGACTTGGACCAAGATCTGCTGGCCCGGCTTGAGCGACTCTTGAATCGTCAGTCGCTGCTTGCCGCGGCCGCGCGCGAGTTGTGGCCGCCCTTCGGCGCCGCCCTCTTCGTCGTACATCGCGACATCTTCCCCGAAATCGTAGACGTCGGAGGCGTGCAGAAAGCCGGCTCGTTCGTGCGAGATGTCGACAAACGACGCCTGCATCCCCGGCAGGACCCGGAGGATTTTGCCCTTGTAGATGTTACCGACGATCCCGCGATCACGGGCCCGCTCGATGTGAAGCTCGCTAATGATGCCATCTTCTACGAGCGCCACGCGTGTTTCGGAGCTCGTCGAGTTGACGACTAGTATATTGGACATGAGACCCCTGCCGAGGTCACGCGCCACCCTGTATGCCTTGGCGCGAGCTGCGCGCCATGTGAGCCTTTCCTAGAGCTGAGTCTTCTTGGTGAAATCTCTCAAGGGGTTAGGGGGCCGTGGCCTCGAAACTAATGGAAAATGTAGCTGTAAATTGAGTGCGTACGGTGAGGAGGATCCGGAGACAAAGGCGCCGCCAGACGCAACCTCACGTCCTCGATCTCATAACACAGATTGAGACGATGGGACGAGTTTCGAGTGAAAATCAGCCGCGGCGTTTCAGGATCGCACCAATCCCCGCGACGGCGACCACGATCAGCACTGCGGCGACGATGAGCAGGGTCGGGGACTGGGCCGGCTCGGGCGTTTCGACGACCTGTTGGACCGCGACTTCTTCGACGACCGGGGCGGCTTCTTCGACCACGGGGGCGTTTGCGGCGGCGTGCGCGTCGCGCAACTCGGTGCGCATCTGCTTGGCCTCGGACGTGTCGCTCGCGTTGTCGGCGAGCCGCTTGTAGGCCTCGGCGGCGTCGGGCAACAGCAGGCCGGCCCGCTCGTACGCGAGCGCGGCGAGGTCGCGCATCGGAGCCGGCGCCGACGCATCGGCCAAGACGCTCTCGGCAAACGCCTCGAGGTAGACAGGCGAGGCGAACCACAGCGGGTCCGAGTAGAAGCCCACGCGCAGGCCGCGGAACTTGCCCGCACCGGCCTTCGACCCGAGGGCGTGCTCGGCGAACGACGGCGTTTCCTCGCCCAACGGGTACTTCGGGGTTCCCTCGGGCTTCGCCGCCGCACGCGCCTTCGCCCACGCGATGGCGGCTCGAAGCGTCTCGTCCAGGATGCGGTCCAGATACGGCTCCGCTTGATCGAACTCGCTGCGCTGCATCGCACACTCGGCCAACATCCGGTCTCGACGGCGCTTGGTGCTCTCGACGCC
>JBFIHF010000666.1:0-2295 GCA_041601915.1 Bradymonadaceae bacterium | reverse complement strand
GTCGGGCAGACCTGAGACTTATTGACCCAATCGTAGATGGTGTAGTTGAAATCGGGGAGCCCCGCGAATCGAACGAGGTCCCCGAGATCTCTCTCCTCGAGCACGGTATCGGCGTTGTCGCCGGCCTGGCCGTCGTTGCGGTGGTTCTGCCGCATGAAGCTCGTGTTGAGATCGACGAACTGGTGCCCGTCGATGGCGTCCCAGCTGCCGATCCCGAATTGCTCGCGGAGGTCGGGGCTGATCGTCCACAAGGCGTCGTCGGCGATCTCGGCGTGCTCGTTGCCACCGCCGTGGGTGGAGATCTGGTCGGGCTTCTCCATTCCGGGGTGGTACGTCTTCGTCGGGCAGAAACGAGACCGGTCCGTTCCGTACAACGCGCGCCAGTTGTCGGCATCGTTGGTGTGTGTGTCCCATCCGACGCTGGCGAGGCCACAGAGGATTACGATGCTGGCCAGCCTTGGCTGCCTCATGTCGGCTCCTCGGGCATCGTATCGACGCCGGGGATCTCGGCCGGCTTGCACAGCGCGCCCTCGTTGAAGAACACGGCGTCCACGACGCCCAGCTTCGCCTCGATGGAGTCGCCCGCCGCAGCGGAAAGCCGCGCATACTCGGCCTTGCAGGCGCCCGGACACGCGCCGTCTGCGATACAGGTGTCCTCGTCACCGCCTTCCACCACGACACAGGCCATGAAGCCGTTGACGCAGTTCGCCCATTGGGAGACCTCGTCGTCGGCTTCGCGGTCGACGAGAAACGTGCCGTCGCCACCGTGGCCGAGCGATCCGGGGTTGACCTCCTCGCACCCGTCACAGTTTTCCGCGGTGATGTGCGTGGGTTCCGCCCAACTTTCGCTGGCGTTAATCCCTGAGTTGTCGCCGCTCCCCTCGCAGTCGCATCCCACGAGGGGGAGCGCAATGAGGGCGGCGTAGAAGATGGATACGCGTGGTCTGAGCATCGCGAACTCGGTCAGTTACAGTGGTCGTTGAAACAGTTCTGCCCGCAGGCGAAGTAGTTCTCGCAGGTGTCCTGCGCCATGCAGTCGCAGTTGCACGTCGTGTACTGGGCCATGTCGGCACAGTTGGACATGTCGGCGTAGAACAGCTCGCAGGACTCCTGAGTGAGCGTCTCGCCGCAGTCGTTGATCGTGCGTGCGCAAAGCTCGGTGGGGCCACACGTACCGCCGTTGTTGGCCCCGGCCACCTCGCAGGTGGCGGGCTCGCAGAGCGCCGTGCAATCGGGGTCGGGGACCACGCAGGCGAGCGCGCCGTTGCACGTCTGGTCATCATTGCAGGCGCAGTGCTCGTCGCCTTTCGGACACGGCTTGCACACCTCGTCGACGCAAAACTCGCCTTCAGTCGTGCACGGAAACGAGCCGCTGCATCCGCAGCCGGAGGTGCCGATCTGGCAGAACACAGCGTTTGGTTCCCCGTTGGCGTTGGCGTTCGTCGACTTGCTGCTCTCCTTGTCGCCGCAGGCGCTCCAAGACAGCAGCGCGGGCAGTATGGCCCATGCGATTTTCGTCATGTTGGCTCTCCAATTGAGTTTTATGGTCTGGAGGGTAGCGCAAGACGTGCCCGCACCGCCACCATAAGGATCCCCGCAGGTCGTGAGCGAGACCCGCTGCTCACGTTGAACGGCTGCTCGCTGCGGGTGAAGCATTAGACTTCAGAACCGGTGTCGTGGCGGTTCTTGAAGAGCAGCGTCTCGGCCGGCATCTGGCGCGCGGCGCGAATCCACTGCCACCAGTTCGCTTCGTTGACGGGCGCGTAGTCGATCTCGCGGAGACGATAGCCCGGAACGTAGGGGTAGATGTGGTGGAGCTCGTGGGCGTCGAAGTGCAACAGCAGGGCGCGGGAGAACCAGTCCGGGAACCGGAGGGAGCGGGTGAACACCTCCTGCTCCTGCGGCTTGAAGGCCTTCACGTCCTCACCGCCGCTGTTCTCGAGCGGGATGTGGGAGTGCTGGCTGAGCATGATCGGGTCCAGCATCATCAGCGAAAGTGTCGCGCCGAGGCCCAGCGCCAGCAGTAGTTCGAGCGGGCCGACCTGCCAGAGGATGACGCCGTAGAGCACGAGGAGTGCCGCCGCATTGAGCGCCAGGCCGGTCGTTGCTTTGGGGTTTCGCGCCGCCTTGGCGACGTGGCTCGGATTCCAGAAATTGGAGACCCGGTAGAGCACCGAGAACGCGGGGACCCAGAACTTCCAGCAGAAGTTCATGAGCATCCGTTCTCCGCGCCCGAGCTCCCGCGGCACCAGCGTGGCCGTCGTCGGGTCGAGGTCCTGCCAACCCGTCCACTTG
>JBFIHF010000665.1:0-2299 GCA_041601915.1 Bradymonadaceae bacterium | reverse complement strand
GTTTCTGTCGGTCCCACAGACGCTGAACGGGATGATGCGCGGCCTCGGCCCCATCGCCAAGCGCGCCGAGGCGATCACCGCCGGCATCGTCGATCAGCGGCGCACCGCGATCATCGCGGTGTGCCTGCCCGAGGAGATGCCGGTCAACGAGACGATCGAGTTGTCCGTCGCACTTCAGAAACACCTCGGGCGCGGACTCGACCTCGCGGTCGTCAACATGGTGCATCGCGCACCGATCGACGGAACCTCGCGCGCCCCCTTCCATGCGCTGCGCAAGCGCATGAGCAACGGCGTCGAGCCCGCTGAGGTTCTCGCCGGCGACACGGCCGATGCGCTCAGCCGACTGGTGGCCGGCAACGCGCTGGCCCTGGACTGGTACGACCGCGACATGCGCTATCTCGGGTTGCTGGAAACCCGACTCGGCGCCGACGTGGTGGAGGTCCCGATGATCTACGAGATCGACGACACGTTGCTCGTGAATCGCGTCGCCGCGCACCTCGAGTCGCCGACGGACTCCGACGCGATGGCGTCGTAGGTAGCCAAGGTGCGCGCAGCGGCAATTCGCAGTAGTCTGGTGCGATGAACCCCACCAGACTCAGCATTCTCGGCGTCGCACTTCTGGCCAGCTGCAACCTGTTCACGCCCACCGCGGACGACGATGCGGCGGACACGGGATCTGCGAGCGACGCGCGAGTGACGGACCTCGCGAGCGACGCTTCGGTCACCCCCAACCCCGACATGACGGTGCGAGACGCTGCGACGGCGGACATGACCGTCGTACGGGATGTGAGTCCCGATCTCGCGGCGACGCCGGATCTGCCCACGACCGCCGATCTTCCCACGATGAACGATGTCGCGGTCGATATGCCCTGCGAACCCGAGACCGACGCCGAACTCTGCGCGGTGGCCGGGACGGCCTGCGGCACGGCGGCGAGCACGGTCGGCGCGCAGCGGTGGGAGTTTCAGGCCGAGGACAACGCAACAAGTATCTGCGGAGTCACTCCCGATGGCTTCGTCGATCTCTGCGATTCGAACGGCACAACGAGCGCCGATGTCATGGCGCCGGTCGATGGCGACTATCTGATCGAGGTGATCGCGCGGGCCACGGTATTCGGCGAAGTGCCGGCCCTGGTCGAGATCCAAGTCGACGGGATCGTGATCGCCCAGCTTCCGCTTCAAGAACAACTGCCCGACGGCCAGCTGCTGAGCGTCGTGAACGGGTTGACCGCCGGCTCGCACACGATCCTGTTCCGTTTCCCCAACGACGCGGTCTTCAACGGCAGCGACCGCAACGTACGGATCGACAGCTACGCGGTGACGGGCCCCCTTGCCGGCATCGTGGATCGCTGCGGAGATACGCGCATTGTGGACTGCGGAGGCTGCGCGAGCGGGGAGACATGCGGCCTCGCGGTCGCAAACGCCTGCATGTGTGCGTGCCCGCTCAGCGATGGCACGTGCGCCGCACTCGGCCCCCACCCCCAGGCCGACTGCCTCGAGTGCATCGCCACCGGCTGGTCCGGCGTTGGAGGGGCGTGCTCGGATGGGGACCCGTGCACGGTCGACATGTGCCGCGTGGCTGCCGGGCTCTGCGAGAGCACGCCAATGACCTGTGTCCGCGGCCAGTGCGAAGTCGGAACGTGCGGCGGCGGCGTCTGCGGCTACATGCCGGCAACAGACGGCGGAGCGTGCGGCGTCGCCGGCGTTTGCCAGGCCGGTCAGTGCGGATGCGCGGACGGAACGTTGGTCGAGACCAACTGCACCGACAACAACGACAACGACTGCGATGGCCTGAAGAACTGCGCCGATCCCGACTGTACCGGTCTCAACTGCGGTGCCGGTAAGACCTGTTCGGCCGGACTTTGCCAGTAGCCGAGCTCACTCGCGCGACCGACCCATGCTAGTTCCACGCAAATTGTCGGCGTCGCCGTCGACCAGCGAACTCACCGAGGATGAGCGCGCGTTTCTGCAGCGGCGCGTCGGACTGTTTGGACTCGTGACCGGGGGGCTCTTCCTCGGATTCTGGGTGCTTCGCGTCGCTTCGTTCCTCGTGGTGGGGCCGACGGGCACCCCGTGGGCCTCCGGGTTTTTCGACACGTCGATGGTGTACCACCTCGTCGCCGGACTCTGCCTGCTGGCGGTGTGGGCGGCCTGCGCGAGGGGTAAGCAAACTCCGCAGACGATCCGGGCGATCGAGGCAGCCGGTCTCGTGAGCAACGCCATCGCGGTAAACCTGATGGCCACCGCGCTGCCGCTCGCCGCGCGCGTGGACTACATCGTGCTGCTGTCCCTGGGGACACTG
>JBFIHF010000664.1:0-2301 GCA_041601915.1 Bradymonadaceae bacterium | reverse complement strand
TGGGCCGACTGCAATCTCCGGGCGCCCAGCCGCTTCGGCCGAGACGACGCCCTGGCCGCGGCGTTGTGGGACAAGACCGAAGAGATTGTCGCGACGCTCTGACTCATCTTCAGCGCACCAGCTCGGCGCCGATGTCGTCTTCGATGATCGCGGTGCGTCGCGAATCGCGTCGGCCGTTCGGGCCGAAGGAGTAGAGCATCACGCGCTGCGACGACTTGCCGCAGCTGTGCCAGATCCAATACGCGTTGTTCCAGGGGTCCAGAAAGAACTCACGCCGCACGTGGTCCGAGCTGCCCAGCGCTGCGTTGGTTCCGCTCGCGAAGCTACCCGCCACGAACTCCTTCAGCTCGTGCTTGCGCACCCACGTGAACACGCGCATGTGCGTCCCGCACCCAGACGGAAGCTTGCCAGTCGCCGTCAGCTGGCTCTTCCAGTCCTCGGCGAGCAGCAGGGTCTCCTCGCGGGCCCCGTCGCCGCGAACTTGATCCTCGTTCAGCATCAGGTCCATCGCGGCCGGGATTCCGGCCCCCAGCAACAGTGATGCCATCCCTGCCACCAACATCGTGACCGGGCGCTTTCGACCCTCCGGCAGTGCGCCACCGATGGACGCGATCAACAGCCCCAACGCGAACATGCACTCCGCCACTTCGCCGGTGTATGGCCACGGGTACGCCACAATCAGTGCAAGCGTGGCGGCCATGGAGGGCACCAGGAACGTCCCCGGCGACCTGATCCCCAATCGGTCGATGACGCGCGTCGCGCGCGCCACGGTCGCGTGCAGGACGGGCAGGATCACGCCCCAGCCCAGCAGCAAGCCCATCAGGATGTACTTCGTTCGCAAGTACTCCTTGAACAGGTTGTGGATGTTCAACTCTTGCTGCGTGTTGTGCTCAAGGAAGTAGGCCGGCGGTTGGTAGGCAATGGCACGCTGACCCCACGAGATCTCTTCGCCGGCGAAGAACACACAAAACGCGGCGAGCCCCAACTCGAACCACGGAAAGACCCGGTGGGTACTCCAGTGAATCGCCGCCTGCCGTGCGAAGAAGAACGTGGCGATGACCAGTGCGGCGACCGTGGCCCATTCGACGAGGCCGTCTTCCTGCACCAGGTCTCGATACTGCGAAACGCTGGTCGCGTGGATCGCGGCCAGAGTGCCGAGCGGGATGAGGGTGACCGCGTTGGCGGCCGCCCACTCACCCCGCTGTGTGGAGTTCGTCGCAGTGTTCATGGCGATCAATCGTCGGTGTCGTCCTCGCCGTCGTCGTCGCCGTCGGAGTCGTCGCCGTCGGAGTCAGAGTCACTGTCTGAATCGGAGTCGGAATCGGAGTCGGAGTCGGAGTCGGAATCGGACGAACACTGGCCAATCCCAGAC
This sequence comes from Bradymonadaceae bacterium, assembly GCA_041601915.1. Lineage (GTDB taxonomy): Bacteria > Myxococcota_A > Bradymonadia > Bradymonadales > Bradymonadaceae > JBFIHF01. Next base: position 929 of record JBFIHF010000664.1, on the reverse strand, counting down.
GGCGGCGCGTTCTCAGGCACGCCCGCTTCGTCCAACTCGAGGCCGCCACCGTCTTCGTCGAAGTCATCGTCGCTGTCCGAATCGGAGTCGGAGTCGCTGTCTGAATCGGAGTCGCTATCCGAATCGGAGTCGTTGTCGAAGTCGTCATCACACGTCTCGGCGTCCCCCGAACCGGCGCCTCCGTCGTCCGTGCTGCCGCCACCGGTAGACTCGCCGCCGCCGCCAGACGTCCCGGGGTCCTGCACGACGTCATCGGTCGCGGACAGCCCCTGTTGACGAATCTCCCACGTCGCGGGGTCACTGACGGAGCCGTCGTCGTTGCGAGCGAAAGCCGCTGAATCGAACGGAGTGACGTACTCGAGGACACCGAGGTCGTACGTCGTCGTGCCGCCGTAGACGCGCAGCGTCTCGGTCGCCGCACCGTTTCCGCGTGGGAAGACGACCGCCACCGGGGCCTTCCCGTCTCGTACGACCCTGAACTTGTAGTGGTCCTGGCCCGCGATCGTGAGGGTGAAGGTGCCGTCGGCCTGGATCGGGGCGTCGACCGTGGCGTTCGTCGACGTCGCCCGCACCGCGGTCGCGTCCGTGCCCCATGATGGGCTGAGTTCGCCGCGGAACGTCTGTTCCTCGGGCCCCTTCGCACACGCGATCGCGCCAACCGCCACGATCGCCGCCATGACTTTGATGGATGTTTTCATGTCGTCTCTCTCTGTGAGGTCGTCCGTTGTCTCCGCGATCACCGATGCAAGGCGAAGGCCACCCGATCGGCGGCACAGTGTTGTGGTGAGATATCAAGACGTTGAGGCGATCCCCGGGGTTCGGCAGCCCGGCGGCCCTGCGGCAGCAAAGCCGCGTATTCATTGCGCATACGCGGCTTCGGTGCCTTAGTACGGGTCGGCGGGGATCAGTGCACCGTCGCGCGCCGAGAT
>JBFIHF010000663.1:0-2302 GCA_041601915.1 Bradymonadaceae bacterium | reverse complement strand
GTGCGGCGCTGAGCGCGAACTTCCGGCGTTGCGGTGAGGAACACCTTCACGTCAGCGTCGGGAAACACCACGGTGCCGATGTCGCGGCCTTCGAGGACGCTGTCGGCGGATCGGCCGATATCACGTTGTACATCGAGGAGCGCTTCGCGGACCTCGGGCAGCGCGGACACCTTCGAGGCGGCCTGGCTGTTGTCGGGGGTGCGGATCTCGGGGCCGAGCAACGCGCCGTTACAAAACACGAGGTTCTCAGCGTCGCGCAGCTCGAAGCGGAACGTCAACGACCGCGCCAAGTCGGCGAGTGCGGGGCCGTCAGCGAAGTCGACGTCGAGTTCGCGGGCTTTGAACGCCAACGCCCGGTAGATCGCCCCGGTATCAACAAGTTGAAAGCCAAGCGCCAGAGCGACGTCTCGCGCTATCGTAGATTTCCCCGCCCCGGCTGGTCCGTCGATCGCAATAATCATGGGGATGCGACCTATCACACGCCCTTGCTGAGCGCACGCAGCTTCGGACTCGGGGACACATCGAGATTCGGCCCCAAGAGCTCGGCGAAGGTTTTCGAGTGCCACTTCCCCGGCTCGCTCGGCGGGCGATCGACGATCAGCAACTCCCGCACGCTCGCTTCGACCCGCTCATCACCGAACGCAACGAGTACCCTCACGGCCTCGAGGCGTTCAAAATCGGACCCATCGGTCGCGGCGTGGAGGAGCAGGTCGCACACACGATGCTCTCGCGCAGCAACGAGCATCCGGATCAGGGCCGCGCGTGTGCCGTCGTCCCGTTCCGTGGCGAATCGCTCCAGCGCGATCGGCACCGAGGCTTCCAACCCAAGCACGTCCAGCGCGGTCGCCGCGCAACGGCGAACGCTGATGTGCTCGCTCGCGAGCATGTCGTGCAGCAGTGGCGCGTGTTCGGGCCTCCATGTCACAAGCTCCGCGGCCCACGCTCTCAGGTCGCCGAACTCTGGCGTGCTCACGAGCGTCATCGCCCGTTGTTCGTCGAGCAATCCGGCGCGCTTCAAGCCGATGTACACCTCGTTCTGCACTTCCGTCGCCGGCTCGCGGAGAAGCTGCGCCCAGAGCCGCTCGCTCCATGTGTGGGGGTCGACCTCGACCAGGGCGCGGCAGGCGGACCCTCGCGCCTTCGCGTCGTCGTCGTCGAGGAGCGGCACGACGGCCTCGACGAGATTCGCGGGCGCGCGATTGAACACCGCCGCAGCGGCGCCGCGCTCCGTCGCGGCCCCGGATCGCAACAGTCCGGCGAGCACCTCAAACGCGCCGGCGCTCAGGTTGGGGAGCTTACTCAGGTTATGAATCGCCTCGATCCGGAGTTCTCGATCGGACGATCCGGTCACGACCGCGAGCAGCTCCGGCTCCCCGCCCGCGGGTCCATACCCGAACCAGCTGCCGCCAAAACCGGCGGTCAACTCATCGAGCCAGCGCTCGTACCAATCGAGGAAGTCGGCGTCCCGTCCGACGTACGGAGGCTCGCCGTGGTCGGCATCCAGATACACCACGCGACCGCGGGCATCACCGGACACGATGAGACCGGTCGCGAACGAGCACCCGCGCGTTCCCAGTGACAGGATGCCTTCGTACATCCCGAGGACGGCCGGACCGGGCCACTCGGTGTCCGGGTCCGTGTCATCCGTGAACTCGGGCAACGGGTTGGCCCCCGGATGCAGGGGACTCGGGCGAGCGAGCCAGTCCAGCGGGCAGTCGTCTGCGATGCACGCTAGAAAGTCGCTCCACGCATCGAGGGCGAACAGGCCGTAGTACGGTCCGGCCCCGCCAAACTCGCCGGGGCCGCCGTGACCGAGCCGCGTGATAAACGCGCGATACCCATCGGGGAGCGTGACTCCGTGGCGAGCTTCAAACGCTCGGACCTCCGACTCGTCGAGAGGGGGCGCCAGCAGGAACTGGTGCGACCCCGTGCCAAAGCCGCCCACATTCGCCGTGCGCGCGTGAAGCAGTTTGGCGCCGATGCGCGCGATTTGTTCGTCGAGGTCCGTCATTGCCACACAGTGCCGCCGTCCCCGCGCCCCCGCAAGCGGCGTAAGCGGCCGTAATCCAAGAGTTCGATGAAAGACATCGAACTTTTTTGTGGTCTTCGTTGCCCAGGCTGTACGGCCGCGTGTCCAAATGTGTGAAAGGCGGCGACATCAACCTACATCGCCCCACGCGGACGACACTGACGACGAACGGAGACTCCTGATGACACGCACGGCACGAAACTTCATCACCGCATTCTGCTGCACTGGACTCATGGCGGCCGCTGGTTGCTCGAGCACCGGTGAGCTGACTGT
>JBFIHF010000662.1:0-2306 GCA_041601915.1 Bradymonadaceae bacterium | reverse complement strand
CGCATTCCACCGTGGATCGCGGCTGGCACGATCTGTGGACTGTCGTGGGCCAACTCAGGACAGAGGTGAGTCATGGCGACGCAAGCCCTTGTAGGACGCGACTTCTCCAGCGTAGGACCAAATCGGAACGCAGACCGACAGGGCCGCGCGGCTGCGCTGCTTGGCGCGGTGGGCGCTAGCGCGATCCGGCAGTGGCTGCGCGTGGCGGGGCGACGCGTCGCGAAGGCCGACGTCCCGTGGCTGGACGGTCCGATCGCTGCATCGAACCACGTCGGAGACAAGTTCTACGAGCGCCTGGCGGCGACCCGCGGACTGCGGGTTCAGCGCAACCGGGCCGGATCAGGACTGGTCCCCGACATGGCACAGCTGGACGGGCCGAGCTTCGCAGCGTCCAACTTGAACGCGGCGGTGCGAGACTTCTACGAACACACGAGCGATTACCGACTGGACGTCTGGAGCGAGGCACGGTTTCCGGGTCGGTTGATGCTGTGGCTTTTAGTGACCACGGTCAGTCGATTCATGAACCAGCTCAACTTCCCGATCCACGGCCTGGAGATGAGTCGGGGGATGACGAGCGACATCGTCGACTTGACGGACGGCAACGGCCACGCCGAGCTGACGGGCTGGTTTCGAAAAGTGCTCGCCACGAACCGGGTCATCTACACCGGGTTCTACATGACCGAACAACCGCCGGGCCACGACGCGCCGTGCATCAAGGTCGTGTTTCCGTTGCCCCGCGGCAACGCGACGGTCCTGCTGCGGCCCGGGTTTGACGGGGACCGATTCACGCTCCAGTCGAGCGGTGGGGCGTTCGGCGAACCGGGGTTCTACCGCCTGTTGGAGGTCGACGAGGACCATTGGAAGGTCGTTCATCTGCGGTCGCTGAAGGAGCGCTTCGAGGTCTATTGCGACGAGAACGGCGAGCTGCGCTGTGACCATCGCGTGCGCTTCATGGGACTCCCGATGTTGAGCCTCCATTACCGGATGACGAAGCGCTAGGCCTCTGTAGTATCGTTGAATGAGAGCGACAACGAGCTCGTGCCGCCTATGTGGCGAGACGCATCATGCAAGAAACACCAGTCACCTAGAGCAGGTCGTACACGTTGACGCCCAGGATCAGCTCGGGACCGCGACCGTCCGTGAGCGTTCTGCCTCGTTCGAACACGATGAGCGTGGGCCAGCGTAGGGCGAGCGCGAAGTCGACACCGGGCGCGACGGTGTAGCCGAGGAACACGCCGAAAGGCATGTGGAGCGGCTCGGAGCGCGTCAGCGGGATGTTCACGCCCGTATCGAGTCCAAAGAAGAACTGGGGCGTGACATTCAGCGCAATTCGAAGCGGCACCGTGAGGTCGACTTCCGTGGGGTCCTCGAACTGGATCTCGAGCTGACCGCCAGTCTCCAGGCGAGCGTGAGGGCTCAGATGGAAAACCACGGGGATGTCGAGTCGAACCCAGAACTCCGAATCGAAGATCGGCAACGGGATCATCGGACGGATGCCGATCTCGGTGGTGCCGGAGACGATCCGAAACGTCGCCCAGACCAGCGGGTTGTCGAGGTCGGACCCGTCGAAGAGGCGTAGCCGCAGGGGCACGAGGCCGAGCTCGATATCATCGGTGATGCCGAAGCCCAAGCCGACGTCGAGATGCAGGTCGTCGCGGCGGGTTCGGAAGCGCAGACCCATGTCCTCGATCAGCGGCTTAGGGACCGGGCCGATGTAGAGATCGAGCTGGCCGGAGTGCGTCGTCAACGGCCGCTCCACGTAGCTCTGAGCCCCGGCGACAGCCGGAAAGCTGAGGGTGAACAGAACGGCGGCGATCGTGACTGCCTTCATGTCGGACCTCGCGGAAGTACAACGTGGGAAGGCGACCCCTCGCTATGCGAGGACGTCGTGAAGAGACGTATCCTTCTGGAACTGGCTTGTGACGTACGGACACACCGGAACGACGGTGTGCCCGGTGGCTCGGACCCACACGATCGCAGCGTCGAGCAACTCACGGCCGCGTCCCTGGCCGCGCAGTGAATCGTCGACCCATGTATGGTCGAACAGCAATTTCGTATCGCCGGCCTTACTGTACGTCATCTCGGCCAGCGTTTCTCCGTTCTGGCGTAGGTAGAAGCCACCCTTGGGGTGGCCGTCTTCGTGAACGAGCTCGATCTTGGGTACGGCGCTCATCGGAACCTCATCGGGTCAACCATTCGGGGTGCAGCGCATCGGCCTGCGCCGGATTGAGCATGCGCAAGTAGGCGAGTTCGCCGCGCAGTTGCTGCAGGTGCTCGATCGGGCTGTCCGCGGACATCTGATGAAT
>JBFIHF010000661.1:0-2308 GCA_041601915.1 Bradymonadaceae bacterium | reverse complement strand
GAGTCCGTAGGTCCTTCCGAGTGCCACGATCGTCGAGACGTCCGCGCCGATGAGCTTCTGCACCTGGGCCTGATGGCCGGCCCAGGCGCGGGCGATGTTGCGCCCGGTCGTGGCGGTACCGCGCGTCACGGCGAGGTGGTCTGACGGCGCGCCGGGGCCGCTGAGCTGCACGCTTCCGATGTCTTGCGTCAGGCGACCAACGACGGTGAAACGGCCGCCATCGAGCGCGACGTGGACGTCCTCACAGCCCACCGTGTGGTCGAGCCGCAGGGCGTCAGCCCAGGACGCGATCGTCGTCGCTGCGGCGTCGGGGGCCGTGCGGAGCAGATTGATGTGCGCGCCGCCGCTGCGCTGGGCGAGGTGGCTCAGCCACGCGCTGTCGTTCTTCGCCTGCCCGGTGATCGCGAAGACTCGGCGCGAGCTGCCACGCGGCAGACCGCGGCCGACGGTGCTGAGCCCGTCGGTGAACAGCAGCCATGCCTCGTCATTGGGGTGCGGCAGCTCGTCGAAGTCGACGGCCGCGAGGTTCGTGCCGCCGTCGTAGGGCAGCTCGCCGAGGAACGCGAGAAGCGTCGGGCACACGCCGGCTTCGACTTCAAAGGTGTGCGTCTGTGGTTCGAGGACGTCGCGAACCACGCGGACGTCGAGGGTCACGGCCTTCCATCGGGCGCAGAGCGCCTCGAGCAGCGCGAGTTCTCGGTCGACGTTTGGACGACTCCCGGAAGCATCCCACAGGATGGCGACGCGCACGGGATCCCAGGGCTTGGGCGCGTCAGCGCTGCGCGTCTTGCTGCTGATGCAGAAGAAGTCTTGGTCGCCAAAGTGTTCGACGGCGGTGACGTGGTCGGGCAGGTTCGGCAGTCGAATCTGCAGATCCTCGACGGGCGTGCCCTCGCGGAGCTCGGCTTCGGCGACCCATCGACTCTCGAATGGCGCGAGGCTCACGTTGCCAAGGCCGCCGAGCTGCGGCTGGACGGGCGCCTGGGACACCTCGAGCCGCAACGACACATGGTCGACACCTTCGGCGTGTCCCAGCGGAAGGTGGTAGGCCGCGTCATTGCCCTCGACGGTGAGGCGGCTGATGTAGACGATCTTGACGGTGCGGCTCCGCCCGGCGGGCAGCGGATAAATCCGGGCGCGATAGACGTTGCCCTGGACCTGCTCGATCAACCCGGGGTCGATGCCCTTGCGGATTTCGGCCTCGAGAATCCGCCGCGCTTCTTCTTTGGGGACCACGACGCCGTCCACGAGCTGGCCGTCGACATCGATCGCGTAGCCGCACACGACCGCGCCGTCGGGCAGCGGAAAGCACAGGCTGCCTTCCAGATCGCGGGTGTTCGGGTTGTGGAGCTGCAGAACCTGTGTGGTCTGGGCGAAGAGGCCGGTGACGAGGACCTCCACCTCGAGGTTCGTCAGTTCGATCGGGGAGTCGTTGGTGTCGGCGATGTAGGGCAGTGGGTCCGTCGCGGTGAATGGACGGCTTCGATCGAATCTGCGCGACATGTGTCCCCCTGGAGGCCCTTAGAACTCGGTAAATGCCCAGCTGAAGTTTACGGCGTCGATCTGTGCCATCGGCGCCGGTGCGAGCGGTCCCGGAAACGCCCCGACCGGCCCGACGAACGTCGTGCAGTCACCGGCCTCGGCGAACGTCGACGCCGTGCGGAAGGTCGTGACGCGCGCGCCATGGGTGAGCGGGTAACACGAGGACGCTCCGCCGCACGCGACGCCGCTTCCGAGCACGCCACCGATGCGAACGACCTTGCCGTAGTCACTGATCGAGATCGCCTGACCGGTTCGGTCGAGGTACGGGACCGGGTTGTTGCTCGACACGATCGCAAAGCTCTGCAGCGCGGAGATCTGCGGGTGGCCTTCGAAGTTCTGCAGCTCGGTGGCGCGGAAGTTCACGATGTCGCCGACGCGCACGTTGACGAAAATCGTTGGCGTCGCGAGACGGACCGCGCCGACGGTGACTCCGTCTTGGAGCCAGAACGTCTCGTTGGCACGCGAGTCGAAGCTCGTCGCGACGACCGTGGCGCCGTTCACGGCGATGTCCGAGGCGACGAACGTGCCGTCGACCAGTGGCATCGCGGCGGCGACCTGTGAGAGTCCGCTGTTTGCGGAGAGGGTGCCGGTGGTCGGGAAGCCGCCATCGTGGAGTCCGCTGCCGCCGATCTGTCCGAAGAACGCCGTGTTCGCGTCGCAGCTGCACTGGTTGTTGGCATCGCAGGGGGTACTTCCGGCGCAGGTGCCGCAACTGGGGTTCCGCGACATGCCGCAGCGGTCCACGGTGCTGATCGTGCCGCAGACG
>JBFIHF010000660.1:0-2324 GCA_041601915.1 Bradymonadaceae bacterium | reverse complement strand
GGCCGCGTTTCGTGGCCGAGTAATGAGCGGAGCGGGTCCCGGCACCGCCGAGCGACCGCGTCCGCCAGCCTGCGAAGCTTCGGAAGCCGGAAGCCTCGTCCGAGTTGCCTGACAGGAATCGGTTTCCGGCCACCGGCCGCCGGTTTTGGAAACCGGTGGCCGGTGGCCGGCTTGATAGGCATATAGGAGCGGAGCAGCGGACGAGAGAGGAACGGCGAGTCCGCGCGATGGCTAGAAGCTGAAGAAGATCGGGGTCAGGGTGATGGCGATCACCATTGTCATCAGCGACAGCGGCCAGCCGACGCGGAGGAAGTCGCTGGCCTGGTAGTTTCCAGCGCCGTAGACCATCAGATTCGTCTGGTAACCCAGCGGGCTGAGGAAGCTCGCTGAGGCCGCGATCATCACGACGACCGCAAACGGCGTGGGGCTGACGTTCATCGCTTGCGCGACGGCCATCGCCAGCGGGAATGACAGCGCGGCGGCGGCATTGTTCGTGATGACCTCCGTCAGGATCAGTGTCGCGATGTAGACCGCCGCCAGTGCGGCAAAGGGCGACGAACCCCCAAGGCTGATGATCTGCTGGGCGAGCACCGCCGCGAGCCCCGTCTGCTGGACGGCTGCCGCGATGCCGAACGCCGCCGCGATCGAGAGCAACACCTGCCAGTCGACGGCTTTGCGCAGCTCCGAGGCCGAGGTCGGATTGAGAATGTAGAGCGCGATCGTCGCCGCGATCGCGGCGTCGACGAGGGGCGTGATCTGTGCCGCGGCGAGGGCGACCATCACGAACGTCACGAACAGTGAGGCCCATGCGCGCCATGTGAGCGGCTCATCGTCGATCTTTGCGACCTCGTTGACGACGAAGAAGTCGCGGCTCGAACGATGGGAGTCGAAGCCGTCTCCGGCTTCGAGCAGAAGCCGGTCACCGGCGCGCAGGCGCCAGTCGGCGACGTCCGCGCGCTGTCGTTTTCCGCTGTGGGACACCGCGATCACGGCGGCACCGTAGTGGCGCCGGAAGGTGCCGTCGCCGACCTCGTCTCCGACCAGCGGGGAGTGATCGGAGAGCACGACCTCCACCACGCGGCGGCGAGAGACAATCGGCAGAGCGAGCTCGAATTGGTGCTGTGACACCGTCGCCAGATCTTCGCCGCGGTGCAGGCGAACGACCTGGGCCGCGGGACCGGCAAGCACCAGCCGATCGCCGGCCTCCAGCACGAGGTCCGGCTGGGGCGCCGGGATGAGGACCCCGCCGCGGCGAACTTCGATGGGGAACAGCCCTTCGAGGTCGCCGACCTGGGCGTCCGCCAGCGCCGTCCCTGGGAGCGACCCGTTGTCGAGCACGATCGCCTCCGTCGTAAACGTCGTCGGATCTTCGAACGGGTCGGCGGCGCCATTGCGCTCCGGCAGCAGGCGCACGCCGATCGTGGCGAGGTAGACGATCCCGGCCAACGTGACCGGCACCCCCACCAACCCGATGTCGAAGAAACCGAGCGTCGGCAGCGCGCTCTCGTGCATCAGGCCCATCACCACGAGGTTGGTGCTGGTCCCGATCATGGTGCACGTGCCACCGAGGATCGCGGCGTAGCTGAGCGGGATCAGAATCTTGGTCGGCGCGAACCCGCGACGTTCCGCCCACTGCTGCGTCGGCGGCAACAACAGCGCGACCACGGGCGTGTTGTTCAGGAACGCGCTGACGAACGCCGTTGGCGCCATCAAACGCACCAACGATCGCCGCAACGGCGAGCGCGACGCGAACAGGTGGTTTCCCACGATCTCGAGCGCACCGCTCGCCTTGACGAGCGCCGCGATCACAAACAGCAGCCCGATCGTGAGCACCCCGTGATTGGAAAACCCCGCGAGGCCGCTCTTGAGGTCGACAACCCCCATCAACAAGAGCACGCCAAGCCCGCCCAGCGTGGACACGTCGGCCGGAGCCCGCCCCGACAACAACAACCCCACCACGCCGCCAAGCGTCGCCAGGGTCAACCATGCCTGCCAGCCGAGATCCGCCATGCATCCGTTTCCCACCGATAGCTTGCTTACGCAAGAGCACGTGGCGGCTTTGCCGCCACGTGCGGTGGCGAGCGCTTGGCGGCTGCGCCGCCAAGCGCAGGTGGCGAGCGGCACGGCGCTTCGCGCCGTGCGCAGGTGGCGAGCGCTCGGTGCTTCGCACCGAGCGCAGGTGGCGAGCGCTTCGCGCAGGGGAGGCGGGGCGCTGCGCGCCGGGGGCGCTGCGCGCCGGGGGCGCTGCGCGCCCGGGGGGCGCTGCGCGCCCGGGGGGCGCTGCGCGCCCGGGGGGCGCTGCGCGCTCGGGGGGCGCTGGGCGC
>JBFIHF010000659.1:0-2339 GCA_041601915.1 Bradymonadaceae bacterium | reverse complement strand
CGGGTCCTGGGGCAGGAACGGTTCCGCGACCAACATCGCGATCGACAGGAGGATCAATCCCCAGATTGTGCGCTGTACGCGCCGATACAGCTGCGTATCGGGCTTGTGGAATGCGGCGTGGACCGTCTCGGCGTGCGTCATGGAACAGCAACCCGGAACAAGCACGAGATCGGCGGAAGAACGGATGCACTGCGGCTGGAGAAGCAGGCGCGGAGGCTATGAAACAATGTGTCTCTGGTCAAGGACAGCGGCAGCGTGGCCGGCTTGCGAACTCGGCCATGTTCGGGCCACGATGGCGGGTCCCAAGACTGGAGAGGGCCGTGAACATCGGCATCGTGATCGCAGTGATCGTGACGGGGCTCCTCTTTTGGGGCGGCGTGTTCGTCGGCGCGCGTGCGCTGATGCGCTGGTCGCGCGAGAATCAGAACAGGCACGCACACCCATCGGCGCCGATCGAGCGTGGCGGCTACCGGTTCGAGTTCGCGAGGTTGAGACACCCCCAGTCCGACACCTACGCGGCCGATTACGTCGAGTGCTCCGTCATCGTGCCGGCGTTCGGCGACCTCAGCCTCGCCGACAGTGAGGCGCGCGAGCAGCGCGACCTGCTTGTCCCGAGCTCGGTCATCGGCGAGGTCGCGCGGATCGATACCGAGGATGACGTGTTCGACGGGCTGTTCGGATGGAGCGTCCCACCGTCCGCCCGTGCAGAGCGCCTCGTCGCGGACGCCGCGGTCCGACACGTGCTCGCCGAGTTGCGCGAGGGGTTCGGTGGCCTCTGGGTCGACGCCGGACGAATCCGGGTCGTGGAGGAAAACCGGCCGGGGCCCCAGGAGTTCGACGTGATGGTCGAGTTCCTGATCTCGCAACTGTCCCTATTGCCAGCCGTCGGCGGAAACGACGGTGGGGACTGGGCGCAGTGAGATTGGGCACTTCGTCATCGCTACCTGCGTCGGATCAGTCGCGCCCCGGACCGGGTTTGGATCAGGCGGGCCGCCGCCAGACGGTGTTGCCGCCGAGGATGGTCTGGCGCAGCGACAGACTGTCGGGGGCCTGCGGATCTCCGTCCAACACGACGAGGTCCGCGCGTTTGCCGACTTCGATCGTTCCCACCCGATCCAGACAACCCAACACGTCGGCGGCGTCACGGGTATACAATCGCAGCGCTTCCATCGGTGAGATGCACTGATCTGCCTCTTTCACCCAGCCGCGCGCCGTGAGGCGCGACACGGCCGATCGCACGCCGTCGAGCGGATCGAAGCCCACCACGGGGTAGTCGGAGCTCCCGGCAACGAGGACGCCAGCGTCCAGAAGCCGCCGCAGTGGCGAGAACGGTAGGCCGGGGATGCTGGCGGCGTCGCCGAACGCCGGCAACGAGATCATGTGAGGTTGAACGACGACGGCAATGCCGAGATCGGCGATGCGCTGCACGACGGCGGCGTCGGCGAACGACGCGTGCTCGAGGCGCGCGCGCCCGGATCGGTGCAACCCATTCGTCGCCTGGTACGCAGCGACCGCGAGGTCGACCGCGGCGTTGCCGATCGCGTGCGTCGCCACCGGCAAGCCGCGCTCGGTGACTGCCGCGATCACGCGCTGAGCGGACGCCGTGTCGTAGATCGAGATGCCGGACCGCAGCTTCGCTCCGACGCGCGGTGACACCGACATCGCGGTGCGTATCGGGTCGAGACTGCCGGTGCGGAACGTGAGCGCGGCGGTTCGTGCGGCGACACCTAGAAACGTCCACCACCCAAAGCACATCGCACAGCCCGGAGCCCCATCGAACACGAGCTTCACGGGGCCCCATTCGAGCATCTCTTCATCGAAGGGCGCGAGCTCGTTCGTCAGCACGTCGTGCGGCTCTTCGAGCCATCCGCCCGTAGACACCGGGGCGATGTGCGTCGGAACGAGGACGTCTCCACGCCGCGCCGACTCGCGGTACATCGGCACGAGATCGAGCGGCACGGTCATGTCGGCGACGCGCGTGATCCCCACGGCGAGAAGCGCACGGTAGTGCGAAGCGATCCGCGCAAAGAAGCCTTCGGCATCGTGCTCAACGAGGCCTGCGCGCGCGAGGGCTTCCACGCGACTCATGCCGCGCTCGATCAGCAGCCCATCGCGCTCGATCACTCCGCCCGGCGGGCTCGGCGTCGCGGCGTCGATGCCCGCCGCGCGCAGCGCGGTCACATTCGCGATGGCGCGGTGACAGGTGTAATGCATCGCGAACACCGGTCGATCCGGCACGGCTTCCTGCAGCTCGGCCGCGGTCGGCGCGCGACGCTCACGCATCGTGTGCTCGTCCCAGCCGGTCGCCACGAGCCACCGCCCCGGCGCCATCCGCGCCG
>JBFIHF010000658.1:0-2346 GCA_041601915.1 Bradymonadaceae bacterium | reverse complement strand
GACGCGCTCGTCCGCGAGCACGTGTTGACTGATCGCGCGCAGGGCGTTCGTGTCGTCGGTGTCGACGTCGGGGTCTGCCACGCTACCGGACCACAGTACGTTATCGATCGTGATCACGCCGCCCGGTCGCAGCAGCTCGAGACAGCCCTCGTAGTATGCCTGGTACCCGGTCTTGTCGGCGTCGATGAACGCGAAGTCGAACGTGCCGGCCGCACCGTCCGCGAGCAGCGCGGCGATCGTCTCGCCGGCGGGCCGCAAGTGCAGCTCGATCCGGTCGGCGACGCCCGCCGCCTGCCACGCCTCGCGTGCCATCGACGTCCACTCCTCACTGATGTCGCAGGCCGTGACGCGCGCATTCGGCACCGCCAGCGCGACCGCGAGCGCGCTGTAGCCCGTGAACGTCCCCACCTCGATGAAGCGCGGCGCGCCAAGGGCAGCGGGGCGCGACGCGGCGACGAGCTGCGCGAGCAATCCCATGAACTGCCCCTGCTCGGGAGCGATCTGCATCATCGCCATCTCGAGATGGCTCGTGCGCTCCCGCAGCTCGGTCATCACGGGCGGCTCCCGCAGGGAGCTGTCGAGCAGATACGCGTACGTGCGGTCGTCGAGGTTAATCGTCCGATTCGACATCGCCTTCTCCTGTCTGATTCGTGGGTTCCGGGGGAGCTACCGGCTCGATTTTCATCGCCGCGGGGCCGCGACGTTGCAAGGTGCGATAGCGCTCGAACAGCTCGTCCTGTCGGGTCTTCGTCGGCACGGGCTTCCCGCCGATCCAGACCGACTCGACGCGGGTCGAGATCTCGAAGGGGTCGCCGGACCACACGACGACATTGCCGGCTTTGCCGGCCTGAAGTGTACCGACGGAAGCATCGACGCCCGCAGCCTTGGCAGCGTTGAGCGTGACCGCGGTGATCGCGCGCTCATGGTCGAGCCCCTGTCGGACGGCGTTGCCGGCGAGGTAGCGAAGCTGGCCAACGTAGTGGGCGTCGAACGTCGACAGAGCCACGATCACACCCGCGGCGTCGAGCAACGCCGCGTTGTCTGCTCGCGTCCCCAGCGCGTCGAAGTTCTCGGGAAGATTGTCCGTCGGATGCACGATGACCGGAACCTTGGCCGACGCGATCTCGCTCGCCACGAGCCAGCCCTCCGCCGCGCCGAGCAGCACGATCCGAATCTTGTACTCACGGGCCAGCGCGAGCGCAGCCAAGATGTCCGAGGCGCGGTTCACGCGAATCATGAGCGGCTTGCCGTCGAGCACTGCGGCGAGCGCCGCGGAGTCGAGGCGACTCTGCACCAACACGCGGGCGCGGTTCTCGTCGTATTTGCTGCGGTTCGCCTGCCAGAAACGCGCGTCATCCAGCGCTTCGCGCAAGATCAACATCGCGCCCGCGCGCGACCCACCGACCACGGCGCCGCCATCGGAGCCAAGCGAGGCGACCACCCCGAGCGAATCCTCGACGACACGCCCATGGCCAAAGTCGGAGAGCAGCTCGATGTAGGTCGGCTGCCCGCTGATCAACCCGCCCCAGGGGAGAGCGACGGCGGACGTCACACCGCCGGCCCGCGCGACCGGAATCGCGACCGCCATCGGATTGAAGGCGTCCGCGGCCCGGAATGCGGCGCGGATCGCGTCTTGTGGGTTGTCGAGTGGGCCACCATCTCCATCGCGCGAGCGCTCCACGGCCCAGATCTCGACGAGCCCGAGGTAGCTGGCGGCATCGATGAAACCGGGCGTGACGATCTTCCCCGTGACATCGACGACTTTGGCGTTGGCGGGGGTCGCCGCGTTCTTGCCGACCGCCCCGACCTTGCCATCCGCGCCGATCACGACGACGCCGCCTTCGATGACCTCGCCATTGCCGACGTGAACGGTGCCGCCCGTCAACACGAGCTGCGCCGAGGCCGCGGACGGCCAGCACAGCAGGACCATCCCGATCGCGATCCACCGATTCATTGCGCACCTCGTCGCGGCGTCTGACCAATCTCGAAATCGCTCCAGGGCTCGTCGGGACGGGCCGCGTCAAACTCGCGCACCCCTTCGACGAACACCATCTGCGCCTTGGCGTAGATGCTGAACGGATGTTTGTCCCACACGACGAGATCGGCGCGCTTGCCGACCTCGAGGGTGCCGGTCTCGTCATCGATGCCGAGCGCCCACGCCGGGTTGGCGGTGATCCACCGCAGCGCGTCGAGCTCGCTTACTTCGAGGCCGCCTTGCTTGCCGGCCTCGAACGCCTTCGCGGCCTCCTGATTGAGGCGCTGGATCCCGATCGACGAGTCCGAGTGGATGATCGCGCGCACGCCCGATGCGGACAACAGCGCGGCGTTCTGCGGGATCGCGTCGTG
>JBFIHF010000657.1:0-2360 GCA_041601915.1 Bradymonadaceae bacterium | reverse complement strand
GCTGCTCGTGCTCGCGTCGAGCGCGGTGGTGCGCGATGTCTACCAGAAGGTCCTCCACCCCGAGCTGACCGATGAGAGCCTCGTCTCGCGCGGTCGCGTTGCGACGTTCGTGTTGGCCCTCATCGCCGTCGGGATCGCGCTCGTGGCGACGGGCCCGGGTCAGACGGTGTTCTGGTTCGTCGTGTTCGGTTGGTCCGGTATCGCGGCGACGTTCTGCCCCACGATGATCCTGTCGTTGAGCTGGCGTGGCTTCACCGGTCGCGGCGCGATCGCGGCGATGATCACCGGCTTTCTCTGCGTTCCGCTGTTCAAGTTCGGCGGTCCGGAGGTGCCTGGAATCGGGATCTACCTCGGCGCACTTGGCGAACTGCCGCCCGCGTTCGTCCTTTCTGCGATCGCCGGCGTCTTGTTCAGTTGGGGCGATACGAAGGGCCGCGAGGAAGCCGACGTGTCCTTCTAGCTGTAGTATCGTCGAACGCGCCCTGAGCAGGCTTACCTGCGAAGAAGTACCCTTGGGGTGAGAGCGACAAAGGGCTCGTGCCGCCTATTTGGCGAGACGCATCATGCAAAAAACACCCGTCACCTAGTACTTGGCCACAGTGATTTTGATTAGTTGACGTCGGTTCTGGCCGACGATCTCTTCGCCGTCCTCCTCGACGATACGGTGGCATCGTCTGCGTCAGACGGCTTCGACCTCGTCACCCAGCCATCGCCGTCAACTGATCAAAATCACTGTGGTCAAGTACTAGGCACGCGAGCCACGCATGAAATGGCTGATCGCTGCAGGAAACGAGCCTACGCTGGGCGGTGGCACACGGCTTCGATGTTGTGGCCGTCGGGGTCCAAGACGAACGCGCCGTAGTAGTTCGGATGATACTGCGGTCGCAGGCCGGGCGGGCCGTTGTCCTCGGCGCCAGCTTCGATCGCGGCGGCGTAGAACGCGTCGACTTCGTCCCGCGTCCGGGCGCCAAACGCGAAGTGCAGTGCCGGCTTCTGCGGCGTGCCCTCGTGCAACCAGAAGTCCGGCTTGGGCGCGACGCCCAGCCCGAGGACGACCATCCCGCCGGTGTGCTCCGTCGGAATCTCCATGAGCACCGTGTAGCCGAGCGGGCCCAGCGCTGCTTCGTAGAACCGGCGGCTCTTCGCGATGTCGCTAACTGCAATCCCCGTATGATCGATCATGCTGCCTCCTGCGCTCCAGTTCTACCTTGTCGTAGATGACGGCAATCCGAACGTCCAGTGGTGCGCGCGTCGGACGCTCGCCGTCCGTTCGAGGCTCGAGCGGACCCGCGAAAAGTTGTCGAACCCGGAGATCTGTACCAGAACAGCGACAAGGAACCGGAGGCTGGGATGGGTCGGAGTGCTGCGTCGTTGTTGTTGGTCGGGCTGCTGATGGTCGTTGCGAATGAGGCTGGCGCGCAGACCGTCAACGCCGAGGCGATGGCGAAACAAGAGGAGGGGTTTGGGCTCTCACTGGCTGGTTCCCTGTCGTTATCCAGCGGGAACACCAATCAGACAGTGGCGGGCGCCGGGCTCCACACGCAATACCAGCTTCTGTACGACAACGAAGCCGGTGCGGACGAGGACGCCCCGCAGTTCCTGCGCCAGCGGTGGTTTCTCGCCGGCAAGGCGGCGTATCAGTCCACCAACGATGCTCGCGTCGTGAGTCGGTCCTTCGCGCACGCGCGATGGACGGTGATGTGGTGGCGACGGCTGGGCAGCGAGGTCTTCGCGCAGCACCAGTTCAGCGAGTTCGAGCGCCTCAGTGCGCGGGTCCTCGGTGGTGTCGGACTGCGCGTGGTCCCGCTGAACCTCGCCGCGGTGAAGGTCTCACTGGGATCGGGCTACATGCTGGAGTACGAGCGGCTTACGGCGCTCGACGGGGAGTCCCGGCCCGACTCGACGATCGCGCACCGCTGGACGAACTTCCTCACGGTCCAGATCGCGCTCGCCGACGCCCTAACCCTGTTCAACACCGTCTACGTCCAACCGCGGTTCGATGACTTCTCCGACGTGCGAGTGCTCGAAGACCTCACGCTGGACTTCGCGCTGACGGACCACCTCTCGCTGGGTTCGGTGTTCCGTGTCGCCCACGATTCGCGGCCGCCCGAGGAAGTCCAGTCGACGGACATCAACTTCACGCAGACGATCAAGCTCTCGTTCTAGGCGAGGTGTCAGATACACGAACCTTACTGTTCGTCGATCCCACTTCCGCACCCATCTTCCGCGCGACCTCCGCCCAAATCGTTGGTTACGCCCCGTGTGAGCAATCACATTCGGGGCGTCCTATGCCCTCCTCGGAGGGCTCAAGACTTGTGAAATTCACAAGCAAGGACGTAGACATGAACAGAGACCAAGTG
>JBFIHF010000656.1:0-2371 GCA_041601915.1 Bradymonadaceae bacterium | reverse complement strand
GCCGCAATACATGGCCCCGGAACTGGCCGGCAGCGGCTGCGTGACGACGGCAGCGGATTGGTACAGCGTCGGGGTCATGCTCTTTGAAGCCCTCGTCGGGAAGTACCCGATCGAGGGCGGCAACGTGCTTCAGATCCTGCTGCGAAAGCAGCTCGCGGAAGCACCGCTCGACGATGCGTTTCCATCCGGGACGCCGGTCGACTTGCGTCTGGCGTGTCAGGCGCTGCTGCAGCGGGAGCCGACTCGCCGCCCGACCGGCGGGGATCTTCTCGCGATGCTGGGTGAGATCAGCCGCACCGCCCCCGATGTGGTCGTTCGCGAGGTCGTCTTCGATACGCCGTTGGTCGGTCGTGATGCAGAGCTGGGGCGCCTGGAGGCCGGCGCCGCCCGCGTCGCGGCGGACCGCGAGCCCCACGTCGTCGAACTTGTCGGTCCGTCCGGAATCGGTAAGTCCGCGCTGGCCGGTCACTTTCTGAACCGGCAGCGTGAGAGTGGGGCGCTCGTCTGGTGCAGTCGATGTTGGGAGAACGAGTCGGTTCCCTACAACGCGATGGACGGGATCATCGACGCGCTGGTGCTCTACCTGGCAAAACTCTCCGAGGCGGCGGTCGAAGGGTTGCTCACCGGTCACATCGCGGCGCTCGCCCGCGTGTTTCCGGCCTTCGAGTACCTGCCGATCGTGCGCGACTTCGCCGCGCGGCGTTCCACGTTTGACGCCACGGCGATGCGACGCGCGGCGTTTCGATCCTTGCGCACGCTGCTGCATCGCATCTCGACGACCGAACGCATCGTGCTGCTGATCGACGACGCGCATTGGGGCGATCGCGACTCGGCGGACGCTTTGGTGGAGGTGTTTGGCGGGCGCGATGGTCCGGCGGCCCTGATCGTGCTGACGTATCGGCAGGACGAGATCGCGGGCAGCCCGTTTCTGGTCGCCCTCCACGACGCGCTCGATGTCGCGACGGATCGGGTCGAAGTGCCGCGACTCGAGCCCGTCTGGGCGAAAGCGCTCGCCGAAGCCTGTGGCGTGAACGCCGAGCGTGCCGCCGCCATCGCCGTCGAATCGGGGGGAGACCCCTACCTGGTCCAGCATCTGTCGGATCCACGGTCTGCGGGCCTGGGCTCCGTGGCCGACGCGATTCTGCAGCGCATCGCGGGATTGACCGACGATGATCGGGCGTTCATTTCGGCGCTCACGATCGCCAGTCGCCCCACCGATGGGTCGCTGATCCACGCCGTATGCGACGCTCAGACCGATCTCGGGCACATCCTGGCGCGCCTCACGAACCAGCGGCTGTTGAGGCAACGTGCCGGTGGCACCGAGGTCGAGTGTTACCACGATCGCGTGCGGCAAGCGGTTCGTGGCCAGATCGCGGCGCCGGATCGCCAGGCGTTGCACCTGCGGCTGGCCGAAACGCTCCACGACCGCGGCGCACGGGACCCGGAGCTCTTGGCGTTCCACTTTCGCGAGGGTGGCGACCGGCCGACGTCCGCGATTCACGCGCGCAACGCCGGCGATGCCGCCCTGGACCTGCTCGCCTACGACCGCGCCGCCTCGAGCTACGCGAACGCGTTGAGAGACGGCGAGTGGAGCGACCTGCAGCGTCGCGAGCTGAACACCGAGCTGGGCACGGTGTTGTCGTACCTCGGGCGCGGCCGCCAGTCCGCGAACGCGTTTGTCGAAGCCGCCCGCAGCGGCAGCGAGATCGAGTCGATCGCACTGCGTCGCCGAGCCGCTGAGCAACTGCTTCGCGCCGGACAGTTCGAGCAGGGGCTGTCGCTGCTCAATGAAGTTCTCGCGGACGTGGGCGTCGCCGTGCCGCCGTCGGCCGCGAAGCTCAACGCCGGCCTCGCGACGAGTGCCGTCCGTCACTGGTGGCGCGGGCTGCGGTTCGAGGAGCGCGACGCGCCGCTCGATGCGTTGGAGGCGGAGCGGCAGGACACTTTGTGGGCCGCCGCCAATCTGATGGGTACCCTCGATGTGAAGCGGGGGGCGTACTACACGATGCTCAACGCTCGCCGAAGTCTCGAGTTCGGCGACCTCCATCGCGTCGGTCGCACGCTCGCATTGCTGGCGGTGCACCTGGCGTCGCGGGCGTCGACACGACCCCGCGCCGCGGGCCTACTCGACCAAGCGGAGTCGCTCATCGCGCGCGCCGGCGATCCGGCGAGCCTCAGCCTGATGGTGGAGTTCTGTCGAGGGATGGCGGCGTCGATGAGCGGAGACGTGTCGGCCTCACACTTGTGTTTCGCAGACGTCGAGCGCGAACTCGCTCACACCGGCCGATTTGTGTGGGAACGCAAGCTCGTCGAAGTTCACGACCTCTACAACCGATACCATCTCGGGCAGCTGAGCCGCCTCGCTGAGCAG
>JBFIHF010000655.1:0-2388 GCA_041601915.1 Bradymonadaceae bacterium | reverse complement strand
GGCAGGTTGGCGGTCGTGTCGTTCATCTCGTTGCAGACGTCGTTCGTGCAGGGGTTGTTGTCGTTGCCGGGCGGGGTGCCGGCGGTGCAGCCGGTCGTCGCGCTGCAGGTCTCGACGCCGTTGCAGAACAACCCGTCGTCGCACAGGCTGTCGTCGGGGGTGTGGGTGACGCCGCCCGAGGCGTCGCACGCGTCGATCGTACAGGCGATGCCGTCGTCGGTGTCGGCGGGCTGGCCCATGACACATCCGAGGTTCGCGTCGCATTGCTCGGCCCCGGTGCAGACGTCGCCACCACCGCACAACGAGTGGTTCGGCACGTGCACGACGGTGTCCGCGTTCTCGTCGCAGGCGTCGGCGGTGCAGGGGATGCCGTCGTCGACGATCGGCACCGACACGGTCTGGCAGTCGTTGATCGGGTCGCACTCCTCTTCGCCGTTGCAGAACAGCCCGTCGTTGCACAGTGAGTCGTTGCCGACGTGCACGACCATGTCCATCACCTCGCTGCAGGTGTCGACGGTGCAGCCGACGCCGTCGTTGAGGATCGGCGGCTCGCCCGGCGAGCAGTCGTCGATCGGGTGGCAGACCTCGAGCCCGTTGCAGAACAGGTTGTCGTCGCAGGCCGCATCGTTGGGCGCGTGCTCGACGAGCTTCAGCGACTCGTTGCAGGTGTCGACGGTGCAGCTGACGCCGTCGGCGAGCACCGGCGGTGCGCCGGGTCCGCAGCCGTTCACGGGGTGGCAGCGCTCGGCGCCGTTGCAGAACAGTCCGTCCGAGCAGCGCGCGTGGTCGGGCGTATTGACGACGAGGTTCAGCGTCTCATTACACTGGTCGATCGTGCAGGCGACGTTGTCGGGCGCCATCGGCGGGGTGCCGGGGATGCAGACCGCGTCGGCGCCGCAGGTCTCGGTCCCGTTGCAGAACAGCCCGTCGTCGCAGTCGTCGTTGGTCATGCACGGAGGGCGCGGCGAGCAGCCGATCGCCAGCACACACAGCTCGGTGGCGAGGCAACGGTTGTGATCGGCGACGGACTGGCACTGGCCGGTGCCTTCGACGCACGTGTCGTTGGTGCAGTTCAAGCCGTCGCCACACGCGACGGGCTCGCCGGGCTCACATTGGCCGCCGAGGCAGCGCTCGGCGCCGTTGCACAGCAGGGTATCGTCGCAGTCCGCGTCGAGCGCGCACCCGGCGGGCGTGAAGCAGCCGCCCTTCGACTTGCAGACCTGACCCGGTGCGCACATCGAGTCGTCCGGGACGAAGTCACAGCGTTGGTTCAGCTCGTCGCACTGGTCCAGGGTGCACGCGCTCTCGTCGGCGCACTGGATCGTGGGGCTCGGGAAACAGAGCCCGCGAAAGCAGCGCTCGACGCCGTTGCAGAATACACCGTCTGCGCAGTCGAAGTCGCTCTCGCACTCGTCGCCGCCGCCGCCGCCGGTGTCGGTCCGAACGTCGGTCGCCGCATCGGGCGACGTCGTGGTGTCCCCACCGCCGCCGTTGTTCGCGTCGTTGACCGGTCCCATGTCGCGCTCGATCCGAGCGTCCGCGCCGCCTCCGGAATCGGGCGTACCTGAACCAGCGGAGTCGTCTCCACACCCGGCGAGGGCCAGGCAGGCCGCGAGCAGTAATCGCTTCATGATGTCCAACGTGTGTTTGGTGCACCAACGATACCAAGGTTCCACATGCAAGGCACGCTTCTGCGACGCCGGTGCGCGATCAAAGTGATGGGCCGGGGAATAGTGTCAATGCGACACATTGTTGTGTCTGGGTTCACGGAACACCGGAGGCCCCCATGAGCGACTGGACCGAAATCATCTGCATCCTCGACCGAAGCGGCTCGATGGGTGGACTCGAAAACGACACGATCGGCGGCTTCAACGCCTTCGTGGACCGGCAGCGTGCCGAGGTCGGGCGCGCCCGGCTGACGTTGGCGCTGTTCGACGACCAGTACGAAGTGCCGTGGCAGAACGTCGACATCCAGAACGTGCCCAAGCTCGACGCCAAGCTCTACTCGGTGCGCGGTTCGACGGCGCTGCACGACGCGGTTGGCAAGTCCGTCAATACGGCGCGTGGGTGGATCAACGCCCAGCACGTCAACGAGCGGCCCTCGCGCGTCGTGGTGCTCGTCATCACCGACGGCGAAGAGAACGCGAGCCGCGAGTACAGCGGAGCCCAGGTCAAGAAGCTCGTCGCCGACACGCAGGCCGAGGGCTGGGAGTACGTGTTCCTCGGCGCGGACATCGATGCGTTCGGGACGGCATCGGGCCTCGCGATGTCGCAGGGGAGTTCGTCCTACGTGCCGAAGACGGGCGCCGGGATGCGCGAAGCGTACTCGAAGCTCAACCGCGCGGTGAGCAACCTGCGCAAGGGCCACGCCAAGGGCGATGTCGACGC
>JBFIHF010000654.1:0-2426 GCA_041601915.1 Bradymonadaceae bacterium | reverse complement strand
GCTCGCGGCGCAGCAGAAAGACGGGGGATTCCCGGAGGCCACGACGGGGGGCACCTCCTCTCCGCTGGCAACGGGCCAGACGCTCTACACGCTGCGTCAGCTGGGCATGAATGACTCGGACGCGCCGGTGTCGGCGGCGGCCATGTATCTCATCGAGGCGCAGAAGCCGAACGGCGGCTGGTCGGACACCGGCGCCGAGAAAGCCGAAGCGATGTGGGCGGTCCTCGGACTCGTCTCGACCGATATCCTGTCCGTGAATGTCGCGGGCCTCAAGAACGGCCAACACATCGACGGGCTCGCGGTCCTGCGCGCGACGGCGACAGACAATGA
The DNA here is from genome assembly GCA_041601915.1 of Bradymonadaceae bacterium. Lineage (GTDB taxonomy): Bacteria > Myxococcota_A > Bradymonadia > Bradymonadales > Bradymonadaceae > JBFIHF01. The sequence continues at coordinate 2,096 of JBFIHF010000654.1, read as the reverse complement.
AGGCGGTGGTGTTCGCAAGATCGAGATCGCGCTCGACGATGAACTGGTGGGCGGCGCCTGTTCAGATGAAGGCGCGCACACGTTCGATGCCAACAAGCTGACTGCCGGCATGCACACGATTGATGTCACCGCGTTCAGCAAGTCGGGCAACACGGCTACGCGGCGGCTCATCGTCTACGCCGGCGACCACTACATCAGCAACGTCGGCACCAAGTATGTCGATGGCGGCACGCTGCTCTCACTGCGCGACATCGCGCCAACGACCATGAAGCACACGGTCGAGCTACAGATCCTCGACAAGGGCAAGCGTCTGCATTCGATCAAACAAGCCGGCCAGCAGGGCGCTCTGGCCTTCCACTGGACGGGGCAGACCGGTGATGGCACCGCGAAGCGCGGCGAATACACGGCTCGCCTGCGCATCATCGACGCGACCGGAAAGACGCGGCAGACGCACGACATGCCGTTCGTTCACGATACGCCCGACGTCCAGGCCAGAGACTACGCGCAGGTCACGGGGCGCATCCAATTCGCCGACGGCGACAAGGACGTGCAGAACGCGACGGTGGAGCTGATCGACGAAGCCGGCAACGTCGTGCAGTCCACCCAGTCGACCGGCTCGGGCAGCTACCGCTTCCGCAACGTGACGGCGAAGAAGAAGTACAAAGTCCGCGTGAAGAAGAACGGCCGCGCGGACCGCGAAGCCGAGCTCGCCCCTGCCGAAGCCGCGGCCGAACAAGCGATCGACTTCGAACTGTAGATCCATTCGAGATGGATGTCGTTTGGTGGGGAGTCAGAAGCCAACGAATCACGACGGAGAGACGAGCATGAAATCGAGTACGCGAGGAGCATTGATCACTGTGGCGTTTGTGGGCGGAGCGCTGTGGGCCACCACGACATCTGCGAAGACGAATCCGCCGGCGAAGGCGGCCGCCGCGGTGTCGTTGCCGTGTGGCGACGTGATGCCAGCGGCGAAGAATCGGAAGCAGGCCCGTGAGCACGAGGACAGCATTCGGGCGTCGGCGCAGAAGGGCCTGAACTTCCTCACCACGGCGACCATCGGTTGGCAAACTCAGAACCAGTGCATGGGATGCCACGTGCAGGGTGTCGCGGCCGAGGCGCTGTCCGTGGGCAGGCATCACCAGTACGAAGTCGCCGACAGCGATATGGACACGATCTTCACCGGCATTCTCGACCTGTCGGGCGGCATCCGCAGCGAGGAGGGCCACGCGGTCGGCTCCTTGCGCGCATCGACCCGTGCATTCGGCGGCGCGTCGCTGGCGCGCTACGATCAGTGGGTCAGCGAGAAGTACGGGGACGACCTGATCAACGCCGCGACGGACCTGCTCAAGCATCAGGGCGAGGGCGGCGAAATCACGCAGGCGTACAACCACGGCATCGCGAAGGGCCCGCTGCAGGGGACGTATCAGGCGATGCAGACCTGGCAGCGGGCGTACGCTCGCACGGCCGACGATCGCTGGCTCACCGCGATCGGCAAGGGCGAAGCGTACATTCAGCGCACGATCGACACCTGGTACGGCGCACCGACAACCGACGTGCAGCACATCAACTACGCCCTGCTCGGCTTGCTCGCCGCGGGCGTCGGTTCCACGGAGAAGGTCGCGACCCACCTGCGCGACCAGCTCCTGGAGAGTCAGCAGAGCGATGGCGGATTCCCGCTGATGATCGGTGGCGCCTCCAACGCGCTGTCCACGGGCCAGACGCTGTACACCCTGCGCCGACTCGGCTTGAACGACGGCGACAAGGCCGTCTCCAAAGCGACGATGTTCCTCATCGAAGCGCAGCAGAGCGATGGTGGCTGGTCGGACTCGGGCAGCGAGAAGGCGGAGGCAATGTGGGCGGTGCTCGGCCTCGTGTCCACGGACATCCTGTCCGTCAACGTCGCGGGCATCAAGAACGGCCAGCACATCGACGGCAAGACCGTGCTCCGCGCGACCGCGACGGACAACGAGGGCTCCGGGGTGCGCAAGATCGAGATCGCGATCGACGACGAGCTCGTCGGCGGCGCGTGCGCAGACCAGGCCGCGCATACGTTCGATGCGACGAAGCTGTCCGCCGGGATGCACACGATCGACATC
>JBFIHF010000653.1:0-2433 GCA_041601915.1 Bradymonadaceae bacterium | reverse complement strand
CTACTCGAACTTCGGTTCCACGATGCCCGCGAGCCGCATGAAGATCACGACGAACACCTACCTCACCAACGGCTACGCGATGGCGCGGCCGACGTTCGATGTCGCCGAGATTTTCACCGGCAACAAAGACGACGTCTGCGGCAACGACATCGCTCTGATGCTGCTGGAGGAGAACGTCGACGAGGATGTCGCGACCCCGATCGTTCCGCGCATCGATGTCGCCGTGTACCCCGGTGAGGACTACACCGCGATCGGCTACGGACACACCGGGAACGGCCAAGACAGTGGCGTACGGCGCATCCTCGAGGGCCGACGCATTCAGTGCGAAGGCGTCGCGTGCCCGAACTACGTACAGGTCGAGTTTGCAGAGTTTCTCGGTTCGTCCGGCACCTGCCAGGGCGACTCGGGCGGACCGGCGCTCGATCGGAAAGGTCGGGTCCTCGGCGCGCTGTCGCGCGGCGTCGGCAACTGCGAGTCCTCGACCTACAGCTCCGTCGAAGGCTGGGCGGAGTGGATGATGGAGCAGGGCATGCTCGCCGCCGAACGCGGGGGCTACGAGCCGCCGTTTTGGGCTGAGTTCGGCGTCTCCGAGATTCCGGAAAACGACGCCGATCTCGATGGCGTTCTCACCCAGAGCGACAACTGCCCCGACGTCTTCAACGAGGACCAGATCGACTCTGACGAAGACGGTCTCGGCGATGCCTGCGACGAGAACTCGGACACCGATAGCGTGCTCGACGTCGACGACAACTGCCCGACCGTTGCAAACGACGACCAGGCCGACTTCGATGGCGACGGGGCCGGCGATGCGTGTGACGACGACGACGACGATGACGGCGTGATCGACGACGCCGACGCGTGTCCGACGAACCCCAAGTTCACCGACTTCGGAGCGGACTGCTCGATCACGGGCGACGACCTGATCATCGTCGCCGCCGACGACAAGGGCTGTGCGACCGCCGGCGGCGCGCCGTCGACCCTCGCCGGACTGTTGATGGTGCTGGGGCTCTTCTGGCGCCCACGACGTCGTCGCGGCTAGGCCCTCGATGGCCGCCAGGCGCTACGTACTCACCATGCTCGTCGTGGCCTGCATCCTCGGTGCAGGCTTTTTCATTTCACAGCAGTTCGCCGACCCGCGGGCCGGCAACGTCGCCTTCGTCACGGCCGGCCTCTTCGCGCTGGCGTTGATCCGGTCGAGCCTCATCAAGCCGTTCCTCGTGACACGCCGGTGGCTGCGATACGCGGCCGACCACGGCCATAAGGCGGTGATCGGAAAGCACGGCGAGCCACGCATGATCGGTGATCTCGATGGCGTGCGGTTCATCGTCGCCCAGTCGACGTCGTTGCTCGGCGGCAGCGGCGGATACTACGCACGCACGGTCGTCACCGCGCCGATTGAGGGTGACGTGCCCGACGGCCTGCGCGTCTACCGCCGGGACGCACTCGAATGGATGCATCAGCTGTCCGGCTTGCGCGAGGTCGAGGTCGGGGACCCCGACGTCGACGCACGGTTCATGGTCGAGGGTTCCGACGCTGTGGCGACGCGGGCGTGGGTCCTGGAGCGGCTGGCGATCGTCGACGAGTTCGCCGAGAAGTACCCACGTTTCATCGCCTACGGTTCGGAGATCGACGGACTCCCGGTCGCGGCGGGAGGCGCGAACGGCGCCGTGACGCTGATCGTGGTCGGGCGGCTGTCGACCGCAGCAGCCCTCGATGACCTCATCACCGACGCCTGTCGATTTGCGAACGTGATGACGGCCCCCGACGCGGCGTGATACACGACTCGTATGGCGACTAAACCACGAATCGCGGTGTCGGCGTGTACCATGGCAGCGGATCGCGAGCGTGTGACGTTCGGCGGCCGCCCGCTCATCTACGCCGACCGCGGGATGCTGGATTGGCTGTTCGTGGGTGGCGCGCTCCCCGTGATCGTCCCGCCGTTCGCCGGTCCGGGCTCCGACGAGCTGTATGTGAGCCTGCTCGAGCCGTTCGATGCTCTCGTGCTGCACGGCGGCGTCGACGTGTCGCCAACGTCGTACGGCGAACAACCCCGCGACCCCGCGTGGGGCGGCGATCGGCTGCGGGACGACTACGAGATCGGCCTGTTCCGCGCCGCACTGCAAATGAACAAGCCGGTGCTCGGCGTCTGTCGTGGGCATCAGGTCATCAACGTCGCGCTCGGCGGGACGCTATATCAGGATATCGCCACGGACCTGCCGAACGCCCTGCAGCACCGCAACGCGGAGCTGTATGCGAGCAATCACCACACCGTCGCGTTCGCGCCGAGCTTGCTGCTGCACCAACTGTTCGGCGTCACGCGCGCCACCGTGAACTCCGTACACCATCAGGCGATCAAGGACCTCGCGCCGGGACTCGAGGTTCTGGCGCGTGCCGCCGAAGACGACGTCATCGAGGCCGTGCACCTGCCGGCGG
>JBFIHF010000652.1:0-2439 GCA_041601915.1 Bradymonadaceae bacterium | reverse complement strand
TGCCCGGTCCGTGGAAGGGATCAATCTCGTGGACACGTTTCGACGCGTCGACCATCTGCTGGCGACCTACGGGGGCCACAGCCTCGCGGCCGGCTTGTCCTTGAAGGCCGAAAACCTCGCCGAGTTCACCGAACACGTGCAAGAAGCGGTGCTTCACGTCCTCGGTTCGAACCCCATCCCTCAGCCCAAGCTGACGCTCGACGGCGTCGTCGATTTCGCGGACATCAACGGGAAGCTGGTGCGGGAACTCGAACTGCTGGGGCCGTTCGGCGCCGGAAACCCGGAGCCGGTCTTACTGTCATCGCACACCGTCGCGTCGAACGTACGCGTGGTGAGCGAGAAGCACCTGCGCGCCCGATTCCGCGACAACAGCGGGACGATCGAAGGCTTTGGGTTCGCGATGGGCGAGCACCTGACGATGATGAAGAAGCCGGTCGCCGTCGCCTTCGTGCCGCGTCAGTTTCGCGGACACGGACGGCCACGACTCGAAATCCAACTCCGTGATGTCCGCGAGGCGCGCCGCGCCGCGCCGGACCGCGTTCACATGAGCGACTGATGGTTCGCCGACGACGCAGCACGCCGCGTGGGGGCCCCGGCGTTCAGTTGGCGCAGATCGCCGCCCTGGTGCTGGTGCTCGTGATGATCTTGATGTTTCGCGACAAGATCGGCGCGACGGCTGGCGCGTTTCTGGGTGCTTTCGACTCGCAGGATGTGCAGTTGCCCGAAGAGCAAAACAGTACCGCCGCGCAGCCCGAATCAGCGCCGCCGGCGAAGCCCGACCAGACAGACTGACGCCAGGACGAGCGTCCATCCGCCGCTTGGGCCACCCGAGCCGCCCGTCGCGCACCCGCCTTCATCGCCGCTCATGGTCGTATCGCCGGTGTCCGCCCCGGGGGTGCCCATATCCGGTGTCGGCGTCTGGTTGTTCGGATGGGTGTTGCCGGTATCGGGCGACGCGTTGTTCGCCGCGCCGAGATCGGGGTTGTTAGTGCCGCCCATGTCGACCTCGCCACCGCCCATATCCGTGCCGAGGGTTCCCGCCGGCACGAGCACGAGGTCCGCACACTGGTAGTAGAGGTCGTTGCCGCCGGCGGTGTACGGCGGCTTGTCGGTCATCACTTGCACGACCTGCAGCGTGCAGTTGTCGCAGACCACATCGGGCAGCGTGATCTCGACGCTGTAGTCCCCGCCGTTGGCGTCGGGGATGCCGTCCATCAGCACGGCGTCATTGGAGTACAGTTCGATGTCCATGTCGCGGTTGTCGCACTCTGCGAGGCAGCGCGGCTCGACGAAGTCGTCGTGGCCGTCATCATCAAACGCGATGCGGTAGTGCCCGGGGTGGTTGACGTACTCGTTCCACCGCACGGTAATCGTCTGTCCCGCCTCGAATGTGCTGACGTTCTCGCTGCGCGCGCCGTTGAGCATGCCACAGGGCGCCGTCTTGAGGATGTTCTGGCCGTAGCGACTCGTCGGGGCGTCGAGGCCGAGGTGCGCGGAGGCTGGAGCGGCAACAGCAACGAGGAGCGTGGCGACGGCGGCGAGGATGGACTTCATGGCGACCTCGAAAGACAGGAGCCGCCATCGTGCCTCGGTGCGGGATCTCGATCAACTCGACCGGCTAGGCGCGGCTCAGAGGTGATCACTAAGGTGCCAACGAATCCGCTGGTCCGCTGGTCTGCTCGCTGGTCCGCTGGTCCGCTGGTCTGGTGGTCGCCGGTCAAATTCAAACGAAGACCCATACTCGGTTCATGGAGCGACCACGCGAAGCGTCGAGCAACCTCGCGCCTGCTGGTGAACCGCGGCCTCCCCCGTGAAGCGTGAGTGCCTCGGGCGCTTCGCGTGGTGGTTCTCCAGTTGGTGTGTGGGTCTTAGTTTGAAATTGACCAGCAGACCAGCAGACCAGCGGACCAGCGGAACGGCCCACTTGTGTTGAGTACGCCTTAAGATCCTACCTATGAGGCGCGGCTAGGCGGCAATGCGCTGGCGCAGCGCGTCGACCCAGTCCGCATCGAGCATCACGTGCCCAAAAAACTCCGCCGACAGGTGATCCGGACCGTGATAGTCGCTGCTGCCGGTCGTGAGGACGCCGAGGTCGCGAGCCATCGCGGTGTAGCGTGCCTCGGTCGCCGGAGGGTGCTTGGGATGACGGACCTCGATTCCGGTGAGTCCGGCCTCGACCCAGCCCGCGATCAAGTCGTCGCGGTCGTAGATGCCGGGGTGGGCGAGTACCGCGACTCCCCCGGCCTCCTCAATCAGTGCGATCGCGTCGGGGACTTTGGGCCACGGCGTCTCGATGTAGGCGGCGCCATCATTTGAGATCCAGTTGTCGAACGCCTCCTGGACCGACGCCACCGCGCCGACTTCGACGAGCGCTTTCGCCAGATGCGGGCGGGCGATGGCGCCCTGCCCTGCGATTCGCTGAACGACTTCGAACGGCAC
>JBFIHF010000651.1:0-2445 GCA_041601915.1 Bradymonadaceae bacterium | reverse complement strand
GTCGGCTGGGGGTGGGTTGTCAACAGGTGTGGTCAGGGGGCGGGCAGATTGTCGAAGATCTCGAGGTAGGTGGGGCTGAGCTGGATGAGGCGGCCGTCGGGGTGGAAGAAGTGGCGGGCGGGGTCGGCGATGGGGAGGTCGACGAGGGAGACGCGGGTGAGGTCCCAGTGGGCGCGGGTGGTTTGGAACACCGGGTTGCCCGTCATGACGCGCTCGCCGTCGTCGGAAACCTCGACGATCTCGCTGCCTGTAATCTGCGCGTCCATGGCGGAGATCGGACTGGAGGTCGCGTCGTAGGTGATGATCTCGACCGCCCCGCGCTCGCCACGGGTCTCGAGACAGCCGACGACGTTGGTGCGGCGAGCGAAAACGCAGGAACGGGCGGCCCAGGTACGGAGGACCTTGTGATCCTGGGTGCGGATGAGAATCGCCTTCTCCTGCTGGACGAAGAGCGCGCGGGAGCCGTCACGTGAGAGCAAGCCTTGGGAGGGCAGCGCGCGCGGCGGACCACCCTGGGTGATGAGGCTGCCGGGCTGGAACTTGGCGTGGTCCGGCGTTTTGATGCGCTTGTCCCACGGCTCGCGTTTGGTCGTCTTGGTGAGCTTGCCGTCGACGTAGGTGCGGAGACCGATGTCATCGATGACGTGGAGGCGGCGGTCGGCATCGAGGGTCGCGACGAGCGGCTCGGCCTCGAGCTCGATGATGGCGTCGCCGCTGCCGTCGCGGATGAGGACCGACTTTCGGCGCTCGGTCTCCTCCTCGCCGGGCTTGGAGCCAAGGGCAACGAGGGTGTCGCCGGCGCGGCGGACATCGATGAGCCGGTAGTCGGCGGGCAGATCGAGTAGGGAAACCTTGCCGGTCTCGATGTCGATGGCGGCAGCACCGGTCGACATCCCGACGAGGAGCTCGCCTGGCCGCCCGGCGTTGAACCACAGGATGTCGCCGCGGAGCGCCTCGGGGTCCCGGAGCCCGGTGGGGGACCATGTGAAGTCGCCGAACTTGGTGGCGAACACCACGTCGCCGGCGGCTGATGCCCCGAAGCCGCTCTCCCGCGCCAGTGAGATCACGTTCGTGGGCGCGAGGACCTGATAGGGGGTGTAGCCCTTCACGAGCTCGATGTGATGCTCGGGGCCGTCCTCGAACTTCAGGCGCGGCCAGACATCATTTCTGGCCAACCACACGATCTCGTCGCGGACGAGGTGGAGTTCCCAGTACAAGTGTTCATTCGCATCAGGTACGGAGACCTCGCGGAGCACGCGGCCAGCGGCGATGGAAACAACCTGTGGCGGCTGGTCGGCGAATCCGAGCAGAATCGCGGACGCGTCGATCCAGAGGAGACCGCCCGCGCGGGAGGTGGGCTGGTATGTGACGTCTTCGGGCGCGCCGATCGGCCAGACCTTGCCACTCATTGCCTCGGCGACGTGGAGGCCGTCGGGTGATAGCGAGACGTCGTCTGCCGAAGCGAGCTGGTAGACCCCCAACACCGGAGCGGTCGTACCGTCGAGCAAATCATGCCGTGTCCAGTGCTGGTCGATCCCGCGAACGAGCAGAAAGCGCTCGCCGCCGAACGAGTAACGGCCCGGGGGCGAGCCTTCGCCGAACTCGAACTCCGCACGCAGAAAGCCGGTGCGGAGCTCGCGGACGAGCGCCCTGCCCGCGCACGTCTCGAGAATCCAGGTCCCCTTGGGGCTCGTGGCGACGTTGCACTGCGCATCCCAGGCGCGGAGCACGCGGCCCGTCGCGTCGACCAGCAGCGTGTCGGGCTCGGTGACGTTGAGCCCAGAGCGCGAACCGAGGGGTATGACTCCGATGAGACGCAGGTCATCCGGTGTGACGCCGTATAGTGAGAACGTCGCCCGCGGTCCGATGCGATGGGCGATCGCGGCCTGCCCGAAGTATCCGCGGTCGGCGACGGGCTCGAGGTGCGACGCCGCGAGCGCGACGTTATCGAGTTCGGCGCATCGATCGGCCCCGAGGCAGTCGACGCACAACTCGGCGCAGCCGCTGCTACGCCCGTCGATGCACGCCTGGGCCTGGGCGACGCAGGAGACGCACTCGGCGCCTGCGGCCTGGGCCACACACGACGCGTCGGCGCACGCCATCGCGCCCGTCCAGTCCGCGCCGCCGCAGAGGCCCGACGGGGCGAGGGTGACGGCGTCGAGAACCACCTGCTCGACGAGTGCCTCCGTCGGCACGGCGGCCGCGGGAGGCGCAGACTTGCAGGCTATCGGACACGCGATGAGTGCAAGCGCGACGAGTCGGTGTTTCACGGTTCACCTCGGACAGAATCGGTAGCTTAGATCAGGAGTTGGCGACGCCAAAGCCGTGCGACAATCAGAACATCACGGCTTCAATGACCTCGGGGTTTGCACCCATCGTGAATTTGGGCTCAATCCGCTCCCGCGTGAGCGCATCGACAAGGCTGGCGAAGGGGTCGAAGTAGTC
>JBFIHF010000650.1:0-2469 GCA_041601915.1 Bradymonadaceae bacterium | reverse complement strand
GCGTGCACGTTCGTGAACCCGGACAGGGTCGTGACGGTATTGCCGGAGACCGACGCGACGCGATCGACCTCGGCCCGCAGGGTCCAGCCCTCGCGGTCGTACTCGAGGAGCTGAACGGTCGCGACCCCGCCGGTGCTCAGCCACGACGGCCGAACGAACTTGTTCGCGTCGATCCCGGACTCGTGGACCAGGAACTGCGCATCCGTCGTCAGCGTGACCGCGGTCCCGGAGATCGATGCGACTTTGCCGATCGGCGAGAACAGCGACAGCCGCAACTGCCCCGCGTAGATCAGCAACTCGACGTCATACTCCTGGGCCTTCGGGCGCGCCGTGACGCTGATGATGTGGCCCAGTGAGTTGTTCATGCCGAGCACGCCCGCAGCCGTATAGACGCGCTCGGACGAGAACGAGACCGGCGCCCCGACCCACAGGTTTTGACCGGAGACGCGGTGCAGCGTCGTCCGCACGAGAAAGTGCCGCTGGTTGAGCCAGGTCGCCCGGTCGATGCTGTGAAGTTGCCGGAACAGGCCGATCCAACCCGACGAGCCGACCGCCCAGTGCCCGGGGTGCAGGCCGTCGTCCGTGATCGGTTCCTCGATGTCGCCGCGGCGGTACCGGGCGCCAGGATCCCGGCTTGGAAACGTCTCCTCGATCACGTGCTCGCCGGTCGACGGATCGAGCCGCGCGGACAGGATCACGGCATCCACCCCGCCCGTCGCGCGGAGCTGCTGCGTCGTCGGCTCGGACGACGGATCGTTGGGGCTGCCGAGCGCTACGTCGGTTTCAACGATCGACACGACGCCGACCTGGCCGGGCTCGAACAGGCCGAGCTTGACCGCGCCGAACTGGCCGCCGGCGAGCGAGAACGCCAACCCGCGCGAACGCAACAGGGAGTCGAACAGATCCGCCGATTGGAACGGCTCGGCGTACGCGTACCGGACTCGGTTGAGCTCGCCGTGTGCGCCGCCGGGGACGTCGTCGAACGCTGCCAGGATCGACGCGGGCGACTGGACGAGCTGATACGGGATCGCGAGCCCAAGCTCGCTCGTCACGATGTCCCCACACCAGAACGTCGACGGACCGACGGTCGGCTGATTGGCGCCCGCGCTGTACACCCCGCCGCTCCAGCCCGTCGCGGTCCCGGTCGACATCAGCAACTGCCCGAAAACCGCCCAGGACCGATCCAGCGCCGCCTCGCCCTCTGCCGCCTCGCGATACGCGTAGGCATGCAGCGGCGCACACTCGATCGAGTACTCGCCCGCGGACAGGGCCGACCACTCGCCGGCGAGCGTCGGATGGTCAACGCCGAACTTGCGCGACTTGACCCAGCGGTGAATGGTGACGACCGGCCCGGGGTTGGTCTCGATCGAGCCGTAGACGCCGCCCTCGTCGTTCCATTGGACAAGTCCAACCGCAGCAAACGGCTCAGACTCAACATCGTCGACTGGTTGACCGCCTTCGTCGAAAACTTGGCCATCCGACGCGACCGTTCCAACGACGCGCTTGCCACGAAAAACGAAATAGCGCGCCGCGTCAAACGCTCCTGAGTCGACGGTGAAATCCGCTTCGATGTACGGGAACCCGTCGGCCAGCGAGATAGCCTGATCGTTCGCGGGACTGCCAAGGATGACAGGCTGCTGACTGAAGATCGGGCGAAACCACCGCGGGCCTCCTGAGTTTGAAGTCTCAGGCGCGCCCGCGCCCAGTGGTGCAGTGCCCAAGGCGACGGTGTGGAATATGCCAGTATAGAACCCTTCCCCTGGGGTTTCCGCGGATGGGTCGGCGACGCCGTTTTGGTCCGCTGCGAACGGTTCACCGGGGCCGGGCGCTGCGAACGTGATCTGTTGTTCGGTCGCGTTCGAGTCGGACCATTCGACATCCTGTAACGCGGGTTCGTATCCAAGTATTCGCCACACGCGCTCGTGCAGGCACAACTTGGCGATCACCATCGAGTCCGACGTGCCGTTAGGCCCGCGTTGCATCCTGACACCGGATGTTGTGACGACCATCGACGTCGGGGCGCCACTGCCGAAATCGACATTGAACATTGGGGAGCCGCCCCACGACGCCCCCGTCACGCCTGTGCCGACGCGGGTTACGATGTCGTCGATCTCGGTCGCAAACGTAGCCCGGGAGCCCGCCGCGGATAGCGTTTCGACGCCAAACCCGATCGATCCCCAATCCGTCAGGAGGAACACGGCGGCGCCGCTGTACGGTTCGCGATCATAGAACGCTAGACCGACTTGGCGTTGCACGCTCGTTAGCGCAACCGTTGCACTCGCGACGCCCATCCACTGCGCGTCAAACGTCCCCATGCGGCGCCGCAGGAGCGACTCAGGCCCAAAACATTGGATCCGCCAAACGCCGTCGCCGCGGTACTCGCCAGCGTCGCGCAGGACGCCAAAGAACTCAGGCGGCCCGAGCGCGTACTGGTCGCCCCAGTGCGCCCAGTCGGCCTGTACGGCGGTC
>JBFIHF010000649.1:0-2482 GCA_041601915.1 Bradymonadaceae bacterium | reverse complement strand
TTCACGACGCCCAGATGTGTCCACAGCGCTTCGAACGCGAAGTGCAGGCCCACGGCCACCGCGGCGAGGTATCCCACCCAGAATAGGAGGTAGGTGGCGAAGATGTCGTAGAGGCGTTTGAGGGTCAGGACGAGGATGCGGCCCAGCGACTTCAGGATGCTCAACGTGACCTCTCAGGCAGGAGACTCCTCGAAGGTAGGGCGTGCAACCTTAAGGTTAGCTGTCAAATTGGTGGCGAAACGTTCGTCTCAAGCGAACGATATACCGTCCCCACATCGTAGATAAGTGACAGGTAGTGGAGAGTCGTCGTCGCCTGCGCTAACTCTGTGGTCCGATGCCTCTGGCACAGAGGCGTGTTTCGCTGGGCCGGACGGAGATTTTGGATTGGCGATGGGACATCCATTGTCCTCAAGACAGGAGAGTAGAGATGAAGAAGCTTGTCTTATTAACGCTCGTTTTCGGAGCATCCGCGTGCGCCAACACGTTCGCCACGACGTACAAGGGAACCGGAGCGGCATCGGAGGCGCTCGATTGGTCGAAACGGTCACAGGCTCGGTACGAAAGCTTGGAGGGCTCGAAGGCCGGCGAAGATGCCGCCATGATTTCCGGCGTTCGGATCTACGTCGATTCTGTGCCGGGCGAACTCACGGTCGATGGCGACACCATCGGCGTGAAGGAAGGCGTTGACGCCGAGCTCGTCGGCCAGGTTCACGTCATCGCCTCCCTGAAGGTCCCGAGCCCGGAACAAGCCATACCTGCCTTGCAGAAGGCGGCTTACGCAGGCGGTGCCAACCTCGCGTATTGTCCGACCGAGGGACTTGGACATCGCTGCTACCTCGTGAGGACCGCTGAGGTGGCGACAGAACCAGACCGGGACACGACGCTCTAGTCCCAGAGTACTTCGTGTTCTGACAGAGCCAGGGCGACTTCGGCGGCAGCTCCCGGCCCGGTGCCTTGCTCGGATCTCAGCGCCTGCTCCGCCTGGTCGCGAGACCCAGAAGCAAGAGCAACCCCGCGAGCCCCGAGTTCGACGCTTGGCCGCCCACGACCGCGCAACATCCAGGGTCGTCCGACGTCGTATCTTCGTAGGTTGGGCGGGGGTTCGCTGGCTGCGGGGTGTAGTTACACGCGACACCGTAGGCGCCGATGTTGCCCCACGCGTCGTAGACGAAGCAGTTCTCGCCCTCGCGAATGCTGTCGTTTGGATAGGGGCCATAGCGCCCTGAAGGCGTACAGCAGTAGGGCGGAAACGTTTCGGACGAGCTCGTCGCAGGCAGGGCCTGGATTTGCCACACCGACTCTGTCCACTGGAGCAGCGTGACGAACGCCCCGTAGCGAATTGCGTAGCCGCCGGTTTGGAGCTGTGTGCCGCCCGCCGCGACGTAGGGATCGTGGCCGAGGATCGCGAACGGGAACGGGTCGTTGACGTAGATGATCGGATCACCGCCGCCATCGTCCTGATGCCCGACGACCAGCGAGACGTGCTCGGGCGTGCTCGTCGACATTCCGCTGGGCGAAATCGCGGCGACGACCGGGCGACTCGCATCGATCTCTGCACGCAGCTCGTTGAAGGACAGTGGACGGAAGAGCGGGGTGACGTCGATCTCGGTGGAAGGCCGGCCGTTGTACTGACTGACAAAGCGCGGATAACCTTCCATCACCGCGACGAGATTGCTCATCTGGCCGGCGCTAAATACGCAGCTATAGCAATTGGTTGCGCACTGACCGCCGAGGCCACCGACGATCCCACACTGATAGTCCGGATTGACCGCCGGAACGCCATAGTACCGGAACACCATCTCTGAGACGGCTGCCCAGCACCAAACCTCGGTTTCCTGATACAGCGACCGTATCGGAAGCGATGCGGCTTGAACGTCCGTCTGCCCGGAGACGGGCGCTGCGTGCAGCGAAATCACCAATAGGATGAACATGCCGACGCGGTTCAACAATTGTCCCCCGGAAGTTTGTCCCGCGCTAGCGAGCGATGTCGTTGGAACTATGAAGGATAGCGTCGCATTCCGGGTTCGTAAACCACAGTGGGACGCCTACCGCTGCGCGGCGCAGTCACTCGAGAAGGCACGCAGACGGGTGTCGTGTCGAGCAGGCACCGCAGACGGGTGTCAGACGCCGTCACAACTCGTTTCGCGTCCACCATGGCGGCGTGCCAGGCGCGCCGGCGCCAACGGCGCCGTGCGCCGCAGCACGAGCGGGAGCCGGCGGTGCCGGGGTCCCGCGGAGCGAATCAGGAGGTGACGAGACGCGGCCATGGCCGCGTTTCGTTGCCGAGTAATGAGCGCAGCGGGTCCCGGCCCCGCCGCGCGACCGCGTCCGCCCGTCTGCGAAGCGTGACGGACTCGCTGCACACGCTGACGTCGCGTCCACTATGGCGGCGTGCCAGGCGCGCCGGCGCCAACGGCGCCGCGCGCCGCAGCACGAGCGGGAGCCGGCGGTGCCGGGGTCCCGCGGAGCGAATCAGGAGGTG
>JBFIHF010000648.1:0-2484 GCA_041601915.1 Bradymonadaceae bacterium | reverse complement strand
GCGCGCGTCGTTCGCGATCCAGGCGCTGGTCGCGCGGCACTTCATGTGGGGCGCGCACTACCCGGTGGGCGGCTCGCAGCGCATCGCGGAGACGTTGCTCGGGACCGTGGCGCACCACGGCGGTTGGACGCGCGTCGCCTCGCCCGTCGACGAGATCCTCGTCCGCGACGGCGCCGCGATCGGCGTTCGGCTGGGCGAGGAGGTCATCTTCGCCAGGCGCATCATCAGCGGAGTGGGCGCCCAGGCGACGATCAGTCGCCTGCTGGCTCCGGGTGTCGCGCCCAAGCGTTGGTCCGATGAGCTGATGCCACTCGCCCCTGCGGCGGCCCACGTCTGCGCGTACATTGCGTTCAAGGGCGACATCCGGGCCGCCGGCGCCGGGTCGGCCAATCGCTGGTTCTACGACACCTACGATCAGTCCGTCGACGCGTGGAACGTGGTGCCGGGGCAGGACACGTTGCCGGACAACCCGATCCTGTACTGCAGCTTTCCGTCGCTCAAGGACCCCACTCACGATGCGGGCCCCGACCAGCGCCACACCGGCGAAGTCGTGACGTTCGTGCCGTGGGATTCGTTTACGCAGTTCACGGACAGCCGCTGGAAGCGGCGCGGCGAGACCTACGACGCCTTCAAGGCGCGCCTGCAAGAGGCGTTGCTCGCCCAGTTCTTCTCGAAGATGCCCGAGCTGGAGCCGCTGGTGGACTTCGTCGAGTTCTCGACCCCCGCATCCACGGCCCACTTCGACCGCGCCGTGGGCGGCTCGATCTACGGGCTCGCCGCACTTCCCGAACGCTTCGCCGCCCGCACCCTGCGCCCCAGCACCCCGATCGGAAACCTCTACCTCGCCGGGTGCGACGTCGCGACGCCGGGCGTCATCGGCGCGATGTTCGGCGGAGTACTCGCCGCGATGTCCGCGCGCCCCGTGGCCATCGGCCGCTATCTGGGTGGTGTGCGCCATGGCTGAGTCGACCGCCGGGACGAACGAGTACCCTGAGGACAGCTTTGACTCCACCGTGTGCGGATCGCCGCTCTTCGAGCAGAAGATCCCGGTCACCGACCACCGCGATTCGATATGAAACCAGGTCGGATGATCCTTGTCGCGACCGCGCTGGTCTCATGTGGCGATCGATTTCCAGCCGATCGCGCGAGTTGTGCGACCCACACGAGTCGCGATGCCTGTCAGCTGTGTTGCGCCGCACTACCACTAGGCGAGAGTTTCACGTTGACCAAGACAGTCGTGTTCTCCCGCAACCTTGACGGCGTACAATCAGGAATCGAGCTCGCGGAGCGCGGGCTCACAAGTGTGGAGGCAAGCACGGCCGTTTTTGACTGGTTTCTTCGCAATCCGACGAGCGCGCTTTCGGTGCCAGCCATCCAAGCAGTCGTTGGCGGGAGCGTTCCTGTTGTAGATTCCGAATCCGCCCGTTGGTACGCAATGTGGGTCTTGCACAAAGCACCTCACGACGTGAAGGAGCCTTGGATGCAGTATTGGAGGCCGAGGTTACGCGGGCAGGTCCTCAGCGCTGTTGGCGGAGGTGGCTGCGGATGTTTCGTGCCGACCCCAGCCCGCCCTCCGGAAACGGCGCCCACGCGTGACAGCTCATCCCGCGACACGTCGAGAGAGTAACGGTGTGCGAGCCGAGGACGAGCGACGGTACCGCAGCGCGCGATGCTACCGCGATAACCGCACGTGCGGCCGGAGCCGCGGCCGAGCCGGGTCATGAGCGCGGTTCATCTGGTGGCCGACTTCGATACGCCGATCACCACACAGCGAGATGGATCGACGCGCTCGTCGGGCGGTACAACTCCAACCCCGCCACCGTCGAGCCGATCCTGGCCGTCGACTACGAGCGTGAGGCCGACGTCGGCGGGCTGCTCGCCATCCAGGAGCGCGGCGGGTCTACACGCTGGCAGGGGACGCGGAACACGGGCCACGAGCTCGACGAAGTGACGACCGACAGCACGCTGTACACGATCGAGCACGACGCGGTGGGTCGCGTCACCGAGGGCGCGGGCAGCACCTACGTCTACGGGCCACGCGGCCGCTTGATGCGCGCCACGGGCACGATCGCGCCGATCGTCCGCGAGGAGTACCTGTACGACGCCGATGGGCGGCTCGCGCACGTGCTCAACGGCAAATCCCGCACCATCGTGCACGACGGCGAGGAGCTGATCGCGGCGATCGACGACCAGGGGCTGCCGATCTGGGAGTCGGTGCCGGGCGCGTTCACGAACCAGCTGCTGGAGTACCAGAGGGAGAACCTCGAGCGCATGATCCCGGTCACCGACCACCGCCATTCGATCGTGGGGTGGTGGAACGCGTCCCTGCGGCAGATGGACACCACGATCGAGTACACCCCGCTGGGCCGGCTGCAGATCTTCAGCGCCGACGGCAGCGTGATCTGCACCGAAGAGGGGATCGGCGCCGACTGCGCGCGCATCGTGCCGCGCTTCGGCTTCGGCAGCGCATACCACACCGAGTTC
>JBFIHF010000647.1:0-2496 GCA_041601915.1 Bradymonadaceae bacterium | reverse complement strand
GGTGGACCTGCACCTGGATGTGCCGGGGACCGCGGGCTGGTGTGAGGTCGTGGTGTTCTCGGTGTTCCCGTTGCGGGGTGCGCCGGTGAGCGGGCGGGTGGACGCGCTGGGGCGCGTGTCGACGTTCGGGGAGGTGGCGGCGTGAGCTTCCAGGACGATGTGCATCGCGAGGCGATGCACGACTGGTGCGATGAGCGCGACTTCGCTGAGGATGATCGGCCGTCGCGCGCGGAGTTGGCGATGGAGGCGCGGATGGTGCCGGGTCGTCGTGAGGTGGATGACGCGGTGATGCGCGCGATCCGGGATCGGTTGGCGTTGGACGCGGACAAGATCCGCCGAGGGCTCGCGTGATGAGCGGCACGGAGATCTCCACGGTGCGCGGGCAGGCGCTGGCGCAGTGGGACGACGGGTATCGCGCGCTCGTGAAGGCGACGTTCCTGCGTCCCGCCGAGCGTGCCGCGACCGACGCGGAGCTTGCTCTGTTCGCGGAGCAGTGCGTTCGCACGGGCTTGGACCCGGCGCTCAAACAGATCTACGCGATCTTCCGTCACGACAAGCGCGTGGGCCGCGAGGTGATGACGATCCAGGTCGGCATCGACGGGTTCCGGTCGATCGCCGCGTCCTCCGGTCAGTACGACGGGCAGACCCCGACCGAGTGGTGCGACGAGAACGGCAAGTGGGTGGACGTGTGGCTCCCCACGACGCCGCCGGCAGCGGCGCGCGTGGGCGTGTACCGCAAGGGCGCTGTCCATCCGACGTACGCGGTCGCCCTGTACCGCGAGTACGCGCAGACCTCACAGGGGGCCCCGATGGGCCTGTGGAAGTCGATGCCCGCCAACCAGCTCGCGAAGTGCGCGGAGGCGCTCGCGCTGCGCAAGGCGCTGCCGCAACTGCTGTCGGGGCTGACGACCGACGCGGAGTACGAGGCGGTCAAGCGCGTGGACCCGACCGGGAGCGCGGAAGCGCACGCGGCGATCGAGGAGCACGCATCCGAGACCGACGAGGACGCCGAGCCGGTCGAGTCCCACCCGGACGTCGAGGACCGCAGCGACCTGGTCGACCGCGCGAAGGCGCTCGTGGACGGTGGCGCGGTGAAGTCGAAGGTGCTCGTCAACCAGCTCGTGAGCGGCGGCGCGACGCATGCCAACTCGGTCAGTCAGGCGATCACCACGCACCCGGACCGGGACGCGGTAGGGCGCTTGATCGCGGACTACGAGCGGGCCGCCGAGGAGGTGCCGGCATGAGCATCGATCCGACGATGGGCATCGACCCGCGCTCGGTGGTGCCGGGGGCGATGCGGGAGTACGTGTCCCGGGACACGCGGGTCGGCTTGCTGGAGTTCGAGGAGGCACCGGCTGGCTGGCTGACGCAGCGCGGCGAGCCCCGGCGGGCGCAGTGGCGCGCCTACCATCTGACCGCGCCCGCCGTGGACTGCGTGTTCTGCGGGGCGGTCGGCCGCCTGTTCGACAAGTCCGAGAAGGGCCGCAAGTGCGGCGGCTGCGATGGGACCGGACGGGTGTCGAAGCGTGAGCGGATGACGTCGGTGACGACGTTCCTGGACGCGATCACGGCGAAGGGCGGCCTGGTGCCGTGGGCTGAGAAGGTCGCGGTCCGCGACACGCTCGCCGCGGTCGCCGCCGGCCACATCACCCCCAAGTCCGACCCGGTGGTGGCGCTGGACACGATGCGCCACCACGACCTCGGGGTGAACGCGGAGAAGGGCAAGGCGGCGACTCGCGGCCTGAACGTTCACGCGCTGCTTGAGGAGTACATGCGGACGGGGAGCGCGCCGTCCCCGGGGGATCACCCGGAGCCTCATCGCGGGTACATCCGGGCGCTGTCGGGGTGGCTCGCACGGTTCGACCCGGAGCCGGTCCTGATCGAGCACATCGTGGCGTGCCCGGAGCACGGGTACGCGGGCCGCCTGGACCTCGTGGCCCGCGCGGGCGGCACGGTAGGACTGTTCGACCTCAAGTCGCAGGAGAACGCCGGGATCTACGCGGGCGCCCATGTGCAGGCGGCGCTCTACCGGCGCGCTTTGCGGGACACCGACGACATGGACGTGGCGTCAGCGCACGTGGTGGCTCTCGCCGCGGACGGCTCGTTCCGGGTGATGGACTGCTTGGCGAGCGACGCGCATGTGGAGGCGGCGTGCGCCTGGTACCGGCTGCTGTCCCCGATCGACGCGGCGTGCAACTCCCAAAATCAGGCCGAGAAGGATGCGCGCAGGGCGGCGGCGGCATGACGCGTCCGGTGATGGGGAGCGTGGTGGCGTTCATGGAGCGCGCGTTGCCGCACGAGGCGCTCGTGGTCGGGACGGGCGTGTGCTGCGGCCCGCTGCTGCATGACGCGTGGGACGGCCAGTGGTGGGTGCAGGTGACGGTGCCCGGTTTCGAGTTCAGGCGGTGGGTTCCGATGAGTCTTGTTCTGGAGGTGGTGTGATGCGTCCGGTGCCGCGGTATCGGTGTCGTGGCCGGGTGGCGGTGCCGTGCTATC
>JBFIHF010000646.1:0-2496 GCA_041601915.1 Bradymonadaceae bacterium | reverse complement strand
TGCTGACCGGCGGGACCCCGGGCGCCGATCCGGAGAAGCTCGCGATTCACCGCTTGCTGGACGCCGTCAAAGACGACCCCTCGTCGTTCAAGAACGACAGCTGCGTCACGACGACCAACGTGCTCGGCAAGATGGACCTCACCGCGGGGGCCGTGGCCAACAACACCGAGTACGCCTATCTGGCGTTGAAGCGCTTCGACAACAACGGCGACGCCGGCTACGTGTGGCTGTTCACGGACAAGGAGCCGTACCTCAAGGCCCCGCCCCACTCCTGCTCCGAGGGTTCGCCGCTCATCTATCCGCTGACGCAGGGTGACGTGTACATCAAGGGCGCGTTCAACCCGTCTGCCGGCGCGACGATCGTCGTGCGACGGGCCACGGCCGCGGCGGATGGCAAGGAGTTCATCGCTGCCGATGCGGTCCGGGAGGACCTCCTGACTGGCGGGATGGCGGTCTGGGCACCGATCGCGGGGTTGACGAACCTCGCCGCGGTCAACACCACGAAGACCCGTGCCGGGGTGCTCGAAGTCATCGACGGCATCGACCAGGCGGGCAACCGGACGGACAAAGGCGCGGTGTCCGGCTCCCCGGGAGCCTACGACTACGCCAAGAACATCTTCGCCGAGGCCGCGGTGGACCTCAATGCGTTCATCGACGGGGGCACGCTGTGCGAGCTCGAGTTCTTCGGCAGCGTCATCACGCAGCCCTCGAGCTCCCAAACCTCGGACCTCAAGGACCTCCTCGGTCCCCAGCGCTTCAACTTCGGCTCGTTGTCGGTGGAAGCGGAGGTCTCACCGGCCTGTGACAAGTCGCTGTCGTTCGAAGTGAGTCACGTCACCGGACCGGGTGTCGATAGCGACGACCCGGACAACGATCCCTTGGTGAGCTGTGAGTGGACATTCACCAATGGGGACGCCGAAAAGACGTCGACGGACTGCTCGGGGAACCTGCCCTTCGAAGAGGGCGACCCCGAGGGCGATTGGCAAGCGGATCTCACCGTCACGGTGGGTCCGGGCACCGTCTGCACCACGTCCATCAACGTCGGCGCCGTGGGCGTCTTCGAGGAGATCGAGGCCGCCGCGGACTTGTCGCCCGGCTGTGGGCTCGACTTCGACTTCAGCGGGTCGTTCGTGGGCGGCAGCGGCGCCGCGACACCCTCGTGGGAGTTCAGCGGTGCGGGCAACGTGAATCCGATGACGTCGAACGACCTCGACGGCACCGCGACCGTGGATGCGCAGGGCAGCTACACCGGCGTCCTGACGATCACGGACATTCGCGACGGCATCGACTGCACGGCGACGGCGGAGGACAGCGTGGAGATCGGCGAAGAGCTCTCCGTGACGGCGATCCTGACCCCGACGTGTGAGCTGGCTTTCGGGTACAACGCGACGATCAACGGTGGCCTCGGCACGCCAGACATCGAGTGGGAGTTCAGCGGCCCCGGCACCCCGACGCCCGCGACCTCGGACATGCAGTCCGGCTCCGTCGATGTCGACGCCGCCGGCACGTACACCGGGATGGTGACGGTCTCCGAGCTGCGTGGCGACACCCTCTGTGAGGCGTCCGACTCCACGACCGTGGACGCCTTCGAACCGTTGGCGGTCGCGATCGAGCTCGACGAGACGTGTTCCCTCGCCTTCGATTACGACTCCTCGGTGTCCGGCGGTAGCGGCTCGGTGGCCTACGACTGGCAGTTCTCGGGCCCCGCGTCCACGAATCCCGCGAGCTCGACCAGCGCGTCGGGGACCGTCGCCGTCGACGCGGCCGGGACGTACACGGCCGCGCTCACCGTCACCGACAACCGGACGGACATCGACTGCGACAAGGACGCCAGCAAAGACATCAACGTCTTTGCGGCGCTCGGCGCGACGGCCGAAATGGTCGCGGCCTGCAACCTGACGTTCGACTACACCGGTACGATCCAGGGCGGTAGCCCGGCCGCCGTCGGCAGCTGGGCGTTCGATGGCGGACTGGGAAGTCCAGGTCCCGGTGTCCTCGCGGGTACCCAGGCGGTTCCGGCGGCGGGCCTTTACACCGGCATCTTCAGCGTCACCGACGTCCTGCCGAACGGCGTCGAGTGCACCGCGTCGAACGAGGCGGATGCGAATCCGCTCGCCCCGATCGCAGTCTCGATCTCGCCGAGTGCCGAGAAGCTGATGTGCCCGGCGTTCGGCTCGTCCGATGCGCTGACGTACACGGCGTTGGTCTCCGGTGGCGACGGCAACTACACGTACTCGTGGAGTGGCTGCACCGCCGCGAACGGCACCTGCACCGTCAATCCGGACGACGACGACTTCTGTGCCGACGCGTCGGTCTATGTGGAGGTCGATGACGGCTCCGCGATCTGTGACGCGAAGAAGTCCGAAACCGAGCTGTACAAGAAGATCACACTCGTGACCTCCACCGACAACTAACCGCGGCGGAACACACCGCAGCGCGCGTCGCTCGCGCGCTGCTTTCGTTCGTCTACAACCCGTTCGTCTCGAACCGAACGAG
>JBFIHF010000645.1:0-2500 GCA_041601915.1 Bradymonadaceae bacterium | reverse complement strand
GAAGCTGGCTTTGTAGCTGACGAATGCGGGCAATACGATGAACGCGATGCAGACCAGCGTGATCGACCACGCGCCGGCGAAGAGGCGCGGACCCGCTTCCAGCGGCCGCGCCTCGAGGGGGCCGCCGTAGCTCTGAAGCTCTAGCCATCTCCGATGATCCTGTTCGTCGGGGGTGAGCTGGTCCCAGTCGTCTTCGCGGGTCGGTGGGATCGGTCGGCGGGCTTTTCGTCCGCGTCGGCTGAGTGCTCCACGGTCGTTGGGTCGGAATACAGGCATGACGTCACCTCCAGGTCGGTGGCCTGAAGGTCGCGTCGCATCATCGTTCGGTTAGGGTGGTTATTTGTCCGTGACCGTTCGCTTTGACGGTGGATTCGCCGGCGGTGCGGCGTACACGACCGGTCGCGCCGTAAGCAGCACGGCGCCGCCGCTGGTGGACAACGTGCCGATTGCTTTGAGCGGGGGCCCCATCCGCGCGACGACGCCGGTCTTCAGGTCCACGTGGGCCACGATCGCCTCGCCGGACGGATGGCCCCAGAAGTGGGCGGCGGCCGCATCGTTGCTCAGGGGATGGATGAAGCACTGCGTCGTGTTCTCGACCCGCGCGAGCTGTTGGCGGCTCTGCGTCGCGATGGCGACGGAGTGGATCGAGCAGTGACCGGCCGACTGCACCGCATACAGAGCCGTCTCGCCGTCCGGGGTGGTGCTGATGAAGCCCGTGACGTTCCCCTCGCCCGTATGCAGCGTGACGACCTTGCGGGCCTTGAGATCGACGTACTCGAGTTTCTGCCCGTTCGCCTGGATGAACGCGAGCTGGCCGGGCACCACGACGCGAAACGGGGAATAGTCAACGCCCTCGACGGTCCACGTCTCTTTGGTCTTCGGGTCGAGCACCACGATCTGGGCCTTCATTCCGCTCTCGCCCTTGGGGCTGCCGAAGATGAATGGGCCGCTGAAGTGCCCACTGATGAACGGGAGCAGCTGCAGGCCTTTGCCGTTGGTCTTGACCAGCCATTCCTGGTCGCAGCCGCTCTGGATCGTGAGCAGTTTGGAGTCCGGCGAAAAGCGAATCGGGTTACCAGCTCCAAAGTGGCAGCGTTTGTCGGTGGGCGGGTCCATGACGAGGCGCCGAGAAGTGCCCTTGAGCAGAGTCGCGATCACGATCGTGCCATCGGCGGCCGTGAACGCGGCATGCTTGTTGGACACCAGCGGACTGCCGTGCGCTGTTTCGGACGTCGCGATCTGCCGGGGCGCGGGATCGCCGGTCACCGCGACGCGTCGGAAAGGTCCGCCGGGGATGATCGCGTAACGCCCATCGGGGGTGAGGCGGAAGTAGCGGACGTTGTCGGCCAACTTTCGAGAGGTTCCGCCGTTCGTCGACACGGCATACAGCCCGGTTTCGGCGAGGTAGACGACCTGTTTGCCGTCCGGGGTGAGCATCGCCTGGCCGGATGCTGCGGCAACCGGTGCCAGCGGCGGTCCATCGGTCCGGTAGACCTCGGCATCGACCCGGATGTGCGCGGGAGCTGCTCCCGGAGGCGCCTTGGTTGCGTCTTGAGCGGCTGCCGGCGACGCGATTCCGCACAGCATGGCGGCGGCGAGAATACACGAGGTGAGTGTGCGAGGGGTCATCGGAGGGGCCGGGGTTCGTCCGAGTACCCGTCGAGGTCGACTGTGTTCGCGGACGTCGGTTCTGAGTTCGAAGATCAGGAGTGTAGGCGAATGCCGAACTCGCGCAAACGCTTCACGTCGAGCACAACCCGGCCGGTCAGTGAGTCGCCGCCCCGCGGTCGCCTCTCGAGCTCGCGGACCGGCCCATTGGGTCAGCCCGCGGGTCTGGCTCGCCGCTTTTTCAACTGATTTCGAACCGACCATCGAGCCGTTCGACGCTAAGACTTGATCGTAACCACATGCCGTGGCTATTCTGACCACTTGACACCAACATCTACCCAGGGGCGAGCATATCCGCGGCCCCCGACATGAGGAGCACCCATGAAACGTATTCTTGGTATCATCGCACTCATCATGCTTACGGCGATCCCAGCTTTCGCCGAAGACAAGGACGGTGACGTTGTCTTCCAGGACAGAGACAGTTCGGTGACGGCCGAAGACCGCGGTGACGGTGAAATTCGATACGTCGTTCGGCACCAGAACGGCAACACGAGTTCCCACAAGGTCAAGAAGGACGCGATCAAAGAAGCGCGCGGCAACGACTCGGAGTGACGGGCTGCGTCTGAGCGGACGGCGTTCAGTCCTTCGGGCGTCGGCGAACGCTCAATCGGCGCGAACGAAGTCATGCGCATGTTCGATCGCCCACTCTACCAGCGCCTCGGCGAGCTCGTCGTCGGGTTCCGGGAGGCCGAAGAATGGGCCTCCGACGCGTCGCCGGTACTCCAGGAAATGTGTCGCCGGTTCTTTGGCGATTGCTTCGGCTCCGACCTCGCGGTCGTAGTCGTCGAGCGCGTCGGCGAGTTGCTGCAGGAGGTCCCCGTTCTCCACTGCT
>JBFIHF010000644.1:0-2514 GCA_041601915.1 Bradymonadaceae bacterium | reverse complement strand
GCGAGCGACGGTGCAAGTACAGCGAGGACAACAACCAGTGCTTTGAGGACCTTCATCGCAAATCTCCTTAGCCATCCATTGTCAGAACAAACCCGGGCAGATAGCAGGATGCAGGCCAACGCGATGGAGGCCGACTTTCGCCGCGAGGAGCTGTGGGAGGTGGGGAAGTGGAGTACGCGGTCGCTCGCGCGCGACAACGATGTCGCGGGCGCTACATCGGGATCAGCGCGCCCAGCCTTGTCGCAGGACGCCGCCGCGCCCGGTGCCCCACAGCACACAGTTGGCGGCCGAGCCAGGCAGGTCCCAGATCTGGACGCCGCCTTTGGCGCCACCCTCGCTGTCCTTGAGCGAGATGACGAGTTCCAGCGTGCCGTCGTCGTCGAGGTCGGCCACCGAAGGGGCCGACATCGCACCGCGGCCGAAGAGCTCCACCTTGTGGAGCGGCGCGCCGTCGGCGCTCAGCACGATGAGGTGCGCCGGGGTGGTCGGCATGCGCGGCTCACCGGTCGAGTAGGTCGTGAAGACGACCTCCGGTCGACCGTCCTGGTTGAGATCGACGACGAGCGCCTCGCCGGCGCCCTGATACGGTGCGCCCGAGGTGTAGGTGTACGACCAGAACTGGGTGCCGTCGGGTCGGAAGGCGTACAGCTTGCCGTCGTAGGCGGGGACGAGGACTTCCGGACCGGGCTGGCCGTCGAGGTTGCCCACCGACGGGCTGGGATGGGTGGGCACGATGTTGTTGCCGAGATCGCCGTCGGGTTGAACCGGCGCACCGGTTTCCAGCGGCCACTCCCAGCCGGGCGGACGGGAGAGGTCCGCGCGCAGGACCCACACCGACGTGCCCTGCAGGCTCGTGTCGTCGGAGTGTTCGTGGTCGCCGGCCAGGATGACCTCCGGTTTGCCGTCCCCCGTGATGTCGGCAAGGACCGGCGGTGAGTAGGTGAACTCGCTGCGGTCGCCAGTTCCCCAGCCTTGCTGGGCGAGCGCGGGGTCGTGATAGGCCTCGGTGGAGGTGACGACGCGATCCGCGTAGTCGGCTGCGGTGGGGAAGGGCGAACCGTCGCCGTGGAAGATGTCGAAGCCGATCGCGTCGTAGGTCGAGATCACGTCGGCGATACCATCGCCATCGAAGTCGGCGGCGCCGATGTTCTGGTTGTATCCGCCGAAGTCCCAACATCCCTCGGCGGGCGCCGGCGGATTGCACGCGGCGCCGACCTGCGGCCAACCGGCTGCCGGCTGACCGTTGAGCTCGTAGACCATCGTCGTCGGGCCCTGGCTCGTCTTGTTGACCAGGATCTCGATGACGCCGTCGCCGTCCACGTCGGCGGCGGCGATGCTGCGCACCTCGTCGTTGCCCCCGAAGCGAACCGGCCAACCGGGAAGCAGCTCGCCGGTGTGGTCGTAGACGGCGACGTTGACGCCGGACTCCGAGTCCGCATCGCTGCCGACCGCGATCTCGACATCGCCGTCGCCGTCGAAGTCGCCGACCACCGGGCTCGCCCACATCCGGGAGCTGCCGTGCTCGGGGCTGTCCGACGCGCTGAACGACCATGCGGTCTGCCAAAGCGGCGTACCGTCCCCGGACCAGACGTAGAGGACCGAGTGCCGCGTGGCGACGATGTCCAGCGCCCCGTCGCCGTTCACGTCGACCAGAGCCGGCGAGCCAAACCAGTTCTCGTCCCACGATCCATCGAGGGTGAGCCGGTGCACCGGCGCGGCGACCATGTCGACCGCACCGTCGCCGGGGGCGCATGAGGTCGGCGGCGGCGTGACCGAGTTCACGGGGCGGTCCACGGAGTTCGGGTTCGTGTTTGCCGTCGTCGAGTTGTTCGATGAGCCGTTCGCTGGCCGTTCCGCCGAACAACTGGCCGCGCCAGCGATGATGAGGACGAAGAGTCGAAGCATCCAGACAGGTTACACGAGCCGAAACGGATCGGCACTCAACGCCTGCGCGCCGCGCGCAGGGCGAGCGCCACTGCGCTCAACGTGATGACGCACCCCACGACCGTCGTGAAGGCGGGGACCTCGGCGAGGATGAAGTAGGCGAGCACTGCGGCGCCGACCGCTTCGCCGAGGGTGGCGATGCCGACGGTCGTGGGCCGCACCCACCGCAAGCTCCACGTCAGGGCAGAGTGGCCGATGAGCTGCGGAATCAGCGCGGACAGGGCTAGGAACCCCAGCGCGCGAGGGGAGGCAGGGCTGAGGTCGACGCCCGCCACAAGGCCCGTGCCGACGAGCACGATGCATCCGACCGCCGTCGCGATGCCGGTGAACGCCAGCACATCGATCGCGCCGAGCTTTCGGACGACCAGCATATATCCCGCCATCGCGGCCGCGCCGGTGAACGCCAGCGCGTCACCCACGAGCGCCGAGGGCGACGAGCCGAAGTCGACGCCGCCGATCGTGAGCACCCCGCACAGCGCCAGCAACAGCGCGATCCAGAGGCCGCGGTCCGGCTTGTCGACCCCGGTGGCGACGCCCCAGATCGCGAGCAACAGCGGCGTAGCCGTCACG
>JBFIHF010000643.1:0-2537 GCA_041601915.1 Bradymonadaceae bacterium | reverse complement strand
GCCGCAGCATTACTCGTCCAGACGGCGTTCGTCATCGTGGCCGATGAACCCTCCGACTTCTACTTCGACCCCTTCGCAGCCATCGGCGTGACCCTCAACGAGCCGGTGGAGCAGAAGTTCGAACCGTCAACAGACGTCGTCGCGATGGGCGTGGTGTTCTGATCGAATTGGACTGTCGCAGCGGCAGCCCGCGCTTTCGGCCGGCTACTGTGTTTTCTCGGTGCGGTACTGCACGCCCGCCGCGATCAGTCCCGCCAGCACGCCCTCCACGAAGACGTGATAGCCGCTGTCGAGCAGGAACACTTCGATCGGCATCGGGAACGTGGCGACTTCGATGATGCCGCCTTGCAGCGCGTCGAACAGAATCCCCATCAGCACGCCAAACTGCAGCCCGACCACCCAGATCGAGCGCTCGCGGTAGTGCGCGCGGTAGATCGGAAACAGGTGGGCCAGGATCAACGAGTACACCGCGAACGCCGCCGCGATGAACGGCACGATGTAGTGTTCGCGCGAAAACGGGAGCATCTCGTGAAACCATGCCCCGAAGAGCAGGTCGTGGAACACGTATCCCATGTTGAACGTGACCATGAAGATCGCCGCTGCGGTCAGTGCAAAGCTCTTAGTGGTGCTCATAACGAACCTCCGAAGTGAAGGTCAGTGTAGCCGGTCGAATGGGCTGAACGGTTAACAAAACGAGCAGATTGCATACCATTTCGTGTCACGGGCTTGGGGCGAGCTCCACCAGCCGCTAGACTCCGAGGCATGGACGTACTGAGCGAAGTCATGGAGGGAGTCACGATTCGTGGCTCAGTGTTTTGTCACGGCGAGGTCCGGGCGCCCTGGTGCCTGTACGGGGGAACGGAAGGTACGTGCCTCTTCCACGTCGTGGTGGACGGCGAAGCGATCGGCTGGGTCGACGATGCCGAGGCGGTCACGCTACGGCGCGGCGACTTGATGCTACTCACGCGCGGGCGGCAGCACTGGGTCGGCAGCGGTCGCGACGCGCCGCCGATGCCACTCTGGCGGTCCGTCGAACCCGAGGATTCGGGTTTCGCCCGCCTGACCTCAGGCGGCGACGGGGCGCCCGCGACCCTCATCTGCGGAACGTTCGACATGTCGGAGATGCAGACGCACCCGTTGCTGCGCGCGCTGCCCGACGTCATGGTCGTTCGCGGTCACGACTCCGATTGGCTGCTGGCGACGTTGACGGCACTCGATGCCCAGATCAACACCGGCGCCCTCGGCTCGTTCGCCGTCGTGAACCGCCTCGCCGAGATACTGTTCGTGCAGGCGATCGCCGCGTGGGTCGAGACGGCCGAGGCCGACCACGGGTGGATACGTGGTTTGGGCGATGCGAACGTCGGACGCGCGCTGGCGCGGATTCACTCCAGCCCGGGCGAGTCGTTGAACATCGACTCGCTCGCGCAGACGGCCGGAATGTCGCGTTCGAGCTTCTACCGTCGATTCACCGAGCTTCTCGGAGAGCCTCCCGCGACCTACTTGCGCCAGTGGCGAATGGCACTCGCGGCGCGCTGGCTCAACGATACTCAGCGCACGCTGGAGCAGATCAGCGGCGAGCTCGGCTACAGCGGATTGCCCGCCTTTTCGCGAGCGTTCAAAGCCGACTTCGGTGTTCCTCCGAGCGAGTTTCGTCGCTCGCTGCTCGAGCAGCAGCTCGGCGCGGGCGAGTGATCTCGCGTGGCACTCGTCTCGCTGGAATCGCGTTCCAACGCTGGCTACATTGCTGCGAATTGGAGGTTCGAATGATCTACAAATGGTTGTGTGTTTTTGCGGGAGCATTGTCCCTCGGCTGCGCGCAGGAGCCCGAGCGCGAGTATCTGGTCGTCGTACGAGTTATCGACTTCCTCGAGGAGGACGTGGAGCCTCAAATTTGCGTGACGAGTGCGCAGACCGGTGAGCAATGCGGACTGATTCCGCCCGACGTCGACTTCGAAGAGTTCGTTCTGGTTGGGGACGACATACGCTCAGGCGTTGTCGAGATGCGCGTCGATGGTGACATCGTACTCGGCCTGGCGCTGCCAACATGCGGCGACTTCTCCAGGACCCAAGATGGCCGCACGATCGGGGGAGAGGTTCGCGTGATCGGCTGCGGCGAACTCGCCGAGGACTGAGCAGCTACGCGCTCTCAGAGTACCGCGACGGTCATCGCGATCGCGGTGCCCAACGCTCCCGCCAGCAGGAACGCGAACAGCACCGCGTGGCTCATCTTGCGGAAGTTCACCGTCATGCCGTGCCCCCACGTCTTCGGAACCCACGCCCGTGGATCGTCCGGATTGACGTAGAACGCCCGCCACACGATGTGCTCGCGCATCTCGTCGAGGTTTTGCTCGTAGTGCACGCTCGTCCCCTGGCGGTGCAGCCACAGCATCTGGAGACCCAACGCGAGCAGCCAACCGAGCAGGAGAAGTTGCAGATGGAGTGGATTGGCCATGGTCTGAGGGTAATCGCCTGACGCGTCGGCTCAAACGAAATCGCCGTTCGCGGCCGCGCGCACGTTTCAGAACCGGTTCAAACGG
>JBFIHF010000642.1:0-2540 GCA_041601915.1 Bradymonadaceae bacterium | reverse complement strand
GCGTCGGAGCGGCGCATCATCGATGGCCCGTTTCGCGAGTTCACGCCCCGCGAGAAGCTTCAGTTGGAGCGCGCCTCCCAATCCGAGGCCGCCTATCTGGCCGCGCTCGATGCGCAGGCGGCCGTGATCGAGGAATTCGCCCCCCAGTTTGACGGCGTCGGCTACCTGGAGTCCAAGGAGCAGGACTTCCTGCGGGCTCAGACGACGCGTGATGCGTTGGCGACGGGACCCAGTGGCAAGGGTCGGATCGCGCTGGGTGGCGGCGCATTCACGACCGACGACGCGTCAACGATTGGAGGTGCATTCGCGGGGAGCTACGCGTTCATCTACGAGCGGCTGGGCGAGCAACGGCGTCGCGGGTTTCGGTCCGACATCGAGTCGCGGGCCCTGGGGTTCGATCTGACCGTGCCGATCAGCGAGACCTTCTGGCGCGAGGTCAACCTCGACGTGACGCTGCTTCGGTTCATGTCGATCGAGCAGAAGCTCGGCCCGGCGCGGCGCAGTTTCTTGAGCCGCTTTGGCTGGGGCGGCGAGGTCTACGGGGGGCACGACGGGCGCCGAGCGTTGCGCGTCGATCTCGGCATGACCGGCGGCTTGCTCCTCCCACTCATCCAGTCGGACCAGGCCGCGAACCATCTCGCCGTGGGGCTGTACGCCGATGCGCGTGTGCAGTTTGGCGACGAGGGACGTCGCGTCCTCGCCGGAGGCGACGGATTCGCACGCCTGTTGATCCACCTCGGAGGGGTGTACGCGAATTCTTTGCGTCTCGAGGCGGGGACGCGGAGCTGGTTCGCCTTCGAGACGCTGTCGTACGAATGGGAGCATCGCGCCCGACTTTCGACCGAGCACGCCGTCGGCTACGTCGGCGACTACCCGCTCGTCCTGAGCCCGTGGTCGGTGTTGGAGTGGACGTCCGTCGACTACACCGGACGCGAGCAGTTCCGCGATCTGCGCGCCGGACTCTCCGTCGAGTTGCCGCTGTAACGAAGCCGTGGAACAGACGCAACCGGTCGTGCGTTGAGCGGGGAGCACGAGCTCACGCAGAAATCGCGTGCGTTTGTTTGGAGACGGCAACGGGTCTCCGTACAGTGACCAGGCAGCGCGATTTCTGTCGCAGGACCGAGTGAGAACGATCGTAGTCTTCTCGCCCCCACATTTCGAAGATGAGCGACTGACTCAGAAGAGCCGGCTGCTCAATGGTGCGATCTGGTTCATGATCGCGAGCAGTGTCTTGCTGACGGTGCCGTCGATCCTGTTCGCGCCGCGGGAAGCCCCGCTCTATCTGGGGATCGTGGGCCTCATCGCGTTCTTGTTCTTCGCACGTTGGCTGATGTTCCGGGGTGATCTGACCGCGGCGCTCTGGATGGTCCTGACTCCGATCGCGGCAGTGCTGGCGTTCGCGCTCGCGATCGATGGCCTGGCGTCGCCGGCCGCCGCGACGTTCTTGCTGCTGGCCGCGATCGCGGGGGCGCTGGACGGAGTGCGCGGTGCGGTGGTGGCGGGCCTTCTGGGCGCGGTCTTGATCACGTTGGCCGCGATCGCCGAGTCGCTCGGCGTGGTCAGCTATCACCAGGAGATCCCCGTCTGGTCGCGGCTTCTGGTCCTCAACCTTCAGCTGCTCGGGACATCGGCGTTCATGGGATGGTTGGCGGTGGAGCGTCGCAAGACCGCGGAGCGCATCAGCGAACGCGAGCGCGTGGAGGAGGAATTGCGCGAGCAACTGCAACGCGCACTGCGCCTCGAGAGCCTCGGTCGCCTCGCCGGCGGCATTGCGCATGACTTCAACAATCTGCTCGCGGTGATCCTCGCCTCCACGGAGCTCGCTGCCGGCGAGGAGGATCGCGGCAAGTTCGATCTCGTCTACGAATCCGTCGAGCAGGGCCAGGCGCTGACCCGCGAGCTGCTGTTATTCGCGCGTGAGGAGCACGAGGAAGCCGAGCCGGTGGATCTCGCCGAAGCGATCGAACGCGCGACGCGCCTCGCGCGGACGTCGTCGGCGAAAACGATCCAGATCGAGTCGTCTATCGAACCGAATCTGCCGCTCGTGTTGGCGTCGAGTGCTCGCATTGACCGCGTGATCAACAACCTCGTGCGCAACGCCGTCGAGGCGATCGAGGCGCGCGAGGCGGGGGGCACCGTGCGCGTCACGGCCGAGACCGCGGGTCCCCTGGTCCGAGTCACGGTCCAGGATGATGGGGTGGGGATGTCTGCCGAGGTCATCGATCGCGCGTTCGACCCGTTCTTCACGACCAAGGGCGGCAAGCGCGGCTGGGGGCTTGGGCTCGCGGCGGTCCACATGATCGTCGACGGCCTCGGTGGGTCCGTGTCGATCACGTCGACCGAAGGGTCTGGCACCGAACTCGTCGTAGAACTCACCGCGCTTGACGCGTCGACCCCGGAGCGCAGACCACGTCCCGAGTCGACGCTTGCGTTTGGGGAGACGAGCAGTGATGTCTCGCTGCGCGTGCTGCTGGTGGAGGACAACCTGCGGGTCCAACGCGCCACGGCATTGCTGCTCGAACGCCGCGGCTTCGAGGTCG
>JBFIHF010000641.1:0-2544 GCA_041601915.1 Bradymonadaceae bacterium | reverse complement strand
TGAGGTCCATCTTGCCGAGCACGTTGGTCGTCGTGACGCAGCTGTCGTTCTTGAACGACGAGGGGTCGTCTTTGACGGCGTCCAGCAAGCGGTGAATCGCGAGCTTCTCCGGATCGGCGCCCGGGGTCCCGCCGGTCAGCAACGTGTTCCAGTCGATGTAGGTGACGTTGATACACGCGGGGCTGTCGAGGGCCGGGTTCCCCGTGCACGTGCACTGCGTTAGCTGCGCGGGGTTGACGCACGGCAGCAGCTGGGTCGCCGGAAGCCGCGCGTCACAGCTCCCGTCCGCGGGATCGGCCCCGTTGGGCGTCACGCATGCGGCGAGCTGGGCCGGCGTGCCGAGGAACCGAAACAGGTTCGCGTCGCCGAAGTCCGCCGAGGCCCCGTTCGCGAGCCGGTCGATCTCGATGTACTCCGGGATCAACGTGAAGGTCTCGTCCTCGGCGAGGGCGACGGCACCGGCGAGGTTCACCTCGCCGGGCAACACGAGGCCCGGCTGCAGTTCCGCGCTGCCGCCGGTTGTGCGTGGGGCGTCCGGCGCGGGGTTGTCACCCCCATCGCCACACGCCGCGAGGATCAGCACGGCCGATGACGCGAGGACCGCAGCCCGCCGTCCGACACGTGTCTGGAGAGAAGTTCTCCTGTGGATTGCTTCGAGACGAAACATATCACCTCCTTGGGTTTGCGGCGCCCACGCGCCGCACCAAAAGCGCACCGCACAACGCAGATCGGTGGTTTGATATCATTTCGGCCTCTGCAGCTAGTGCGAGGTCGTGTGGCGTGCGCTGCAAGGTCTGCAGTCGACGCGTCACGGGGCCAGAGCGGGTGGATGGATGCGCTCTGAGGGTTGGGGGTCGACGCCGGACGAATCGCACGGTCTCCTGCGCCGTGCGGGGGTTCGCGAGTCCGATGTGATGCACGAGGTAATCGTTCATCATCGACCTCCAACTCGGACCCCCAAGATCCGCACGTGCAGAGTCACGACAAGCGAGATCTCCGTCGAAGCCTCGAGAGGGCGTATTCCGTGGTCGGCGACCTTAGCGGCGCGATAGCCATGGTGAGCCGACCGCGACATATCGCCACAGAAACTCGGCCGACGCGCCGCAGGTCGTCGCGTTGAGACCGACGCGCGGCGTGCGGGCGATCTCGTCGTCAGCGAGGGTGATCCCCGGCGCGATGCACAGCGGAGACGCCCAGAGCGGGTGGCCGTCGAGCCCTCGATCCACACCCAACGCCTGACAGATCTTCGCGGGGCCCGACAGGAGCTGTCGACGTTGTTTCTCCAGATCGAGACCGCGTCGCGACGCCATCGTCGCTTCGCCGCTCAGTGGTTCCAGGGCGCGGATCAGGATCGCGGACGGCTTGCCCGCCGTGCCGCGCGGCGCGACGACGTTGAGGCAGTCGTGCATTCCATAGATGCGATACACGTAGGCGTGGCCAGGTTCGCCGAACATCGTCTGCGTCCGAGGGGTTGGCGTTCCGCGGTCGGCGTGGCACGCCGCGTCGTCGATGCCGCCGTAGACCTCCAACTCCACGATGCGCCCGCTCGTGATCTCACCATCGATCTCGCTGATGAGAACGTGGCCGAGCAGACCGCGGGCGAGCTCGTGGGCCTCGACGTCGAAGTCGAGTTGTTGCAGGGCGACGCGGCCCTCGGGCCACGCGATGTCGGACCGGTCCACCCACCGGACGACGTCCGGCAGCTCGTCGGGCTGTTCGAGAAACAGGCGCACGAGGTGTCCCGCGGTGGCGCGGTCGACGAGGCTTCCGCTGGGCACCGGATCGTCGTGATGGGTGTATTCGAACACCTGCATCCGGCTCGCATGGACGCACGGCACAACGGCGCGATGCACCGCGGCCTCGCGAATCTCCCACGACAGCGCGAATCGGGCGCCGACGGGCTCGATGAGCAACGAGCAGCCCGCGCGCTCGTTCTGCAGGATCAACACCGCGCTGCGATCCTCGCTGAAGTCGGTGTCGGGCGATGCGATCGCGGCGTGCCACGCCTCCGGATCGCGCTGCAGGTCGCGGCCCACGTCGTAGAACGTCGATCTGAATTTCCAATCCGACATGCCACCTTTCCCGCTCGAGCACCCAGCGGCACGCTGAGTCCGCTGTCGGTATCGTCGGTCCGGACCGGAGTCAAGGTCTTGAGTCCGAGACACCAGTGCGCCAGCCGTCAGTGGATGGGGCTGGTGGGTCTTCTGCCGGCCGCGGCCAAGCTGCTCTTCGTGGACATGCATGGCGCCGAGACGTATGGCGTGTCCGGCGGTTCGTGGGTTTCGGCGCAGCCCTGCTACTCATCAGCTACTTGGTGCCCGGCCGCTCAGCGCTCGATTCGTCGGCGGTCTGAGGCTCACGACTGGCCGGCGGCGTCGGCTCATCGGGCAACAGAAAATCCACGATCTTTCGCCCGACGTCGAAGCCCTCAGGCGCAAGGCCGTCACACTTCTCCTCACCCGGGCGCGGGCCTGTGCCCGGCCACGGTCGCCCGCCGTCGAGCAGGCAACTCTCCAGGCGCCCGTCCGCGCACTGCCACACCCG
>JBFIHF010000640.1:0-2552 GCA_041601915.1 Bradymonadaceae bacterium | reverse complement strand
TCCGGCCACTGCGCCAACGCGGACTGGACCGGAGCGATGGCGTGCGCCGACGCTGCCTGCGTCGAGCAGGCAGCGGGTGCGCAGTGCGTGACCTGCGTCACCGAGACCCAGGCCTGCATCGATGGGCGCAGCAGCGGATGCGACGACCTCTGCGTTCCG
Organism: Bradymonadaceae bacterium; assembly: GCA_041601915.1. GTDB lineage: Bacteria > Myxococcota_A > Bradymonadia > Bradymonadales > Bradymonadaceae > JBFIHF01. The sequence continues at coordinate 2,393 of JBFIHF010000640.1, read as the reverse complement.
TGCCTGGGCGCCGAGCGGTGCGTCGAACTCGAGAATGTCGCGCTCGCCGCAACGCACCTGACGCCTGCCGAGGATCGCGGATACTACGGGACGGCCCCGATCGCCCATCGCATCGGGCCGCGACGGGTTCGCTGGCTTCACGGCGTGACGCCCGATGATCTACGCCTGATTGGCTTCTTTCCGCTCGAATCGCCCTACGGACACGACGTCGGGCCCAGAAAGCAACTCGTCGACGCGACGGGGCGGGTGCTCCGCTCGTGGGATTCCAAGTGCGCAAGTGTCATCAGTCCGAGGGCGACTTGGATTGTCGAGTTCTGCGACGAAGACACAGTCCTGCGCGAGCTCCGCACTGGATTCTTGCGCGCCAGGTTCCAGTCCGAGACTTCGGAGCTGGTTCCGCAGGGCGTGCACTCCTTCGGCGGAGAGCGGTTTCTTCTACTTCGCGGGGGCGACGGCGAGTGGTTACGCTATGACCTACTCGACGCTACGATCGCGCAGGTGTTCGTGGTGTCCGAGCATGCCTCGCCGTCCACCGTCCTATCGCCCGACGGACTTCACGCCGCCGACGGAAACTACGGCACCGTTCGGCCGATCGGTGCCCCGGACGACCGCACGTTCGAACCTCCCACGCGCCCACGTAGTTTCCACTGGATCGACGGGTCCACGTTCGTCCTCGAATTCGACGAGATGCCGCCGCAGGTCGTCTCCCTCAGCGATGGCCGAGTCCTGCGCGAGGTCCCGATGCCAGAGTCCAATGGTCGCGATGGGTGGACCCTTCATGTCGTCGGCCACCAAATCGTTTGGGTGGCGAGGACCGAGGAGGGGCCCCGTGTCAAAGCGGAGGATGGGCCCGAACGTCAGATCCAGCCAGTCACGGGCTACACCTCCTATCAGGTCCTCCGCCCGGGGTCTGATTTCAAACGCACCCTCGGGAAAGGCTTCGGCGTGTCCGGCGCCGGTGACCTCGTGCTCGCCACGGAGTTCGGTCTACTGACTTGGTCCGCCGACGGCCTTCGCGATCCCGATGCGCTACGCGGCGACGTATTGTGGTTCAACGCTGGGCGCCCGGGCGAGCTGCTTGTCGGGATGTCCACCGGCGCTGCCTCGGTCAATATCGAGACCGGCGAGGTCTCGCCGTTGGGCCTGCCCGCCGACTACCGATTGATCGATGTACGGCGAGCTGGCGACGCGCTCGTCGCCCTGGGGTCGATGCCGGGAGAGAAGGAAACCGAGCGCCGCAAGTCCGTCCTGATTCGCGACGCCAGCGGTGACGCGATCATCGAGCTCGAGGCCGAGCCGCTCGTCGCGACGCTCGATGCCGAACGCCGGCTGCAGGTCATCGATGAGGTGGGCCTGCACACGTACGTCCACGGCAAGCGGACCAGGACAACGAAACAGGAGGTATGGGGGCGGCCCGATCCGCCGCCGGGCACCCTCTACCCCCGATTCTACGGCATGCCCACCCGCGGCGGACCGCCGCGTGCTGTCCCGACGCAGGGCTTGCTCTCGCCGGATGGGTCGCGCGCGTTGTTCGTAGAGCAAGGCGAGGCGACTCTTCTCAGTACCCGCGATCACAAGGTCCTCCGCGTCTGGCCCGCCGACTCCTGCGCCTTCGCTCGCCGCACAAACGTCATCGGGTGCCTCGAAGGTGTCCCCGGCGACCTCGAGGCTGTCACCTATGACGACATGCTGCGGCCCATTCTTACCGTCGACGTCCAGCCCCACCGCGAAGTCGTCGACGTCTCTGACGACGGCGAGCAGATCCTCACCGCCGACGGGATTCATGCCTACTGGGACTTGGCCAACAAGTCCGGCGCGAGTCTCCTCAGGCAGTACCCCAACCGTTACCTCCTCGGCGCCCATGGCGCCCTCATCAAGCTTGGGCCCACCTACCTCGAGCTCTTTCACGACGTTGAGGCACTGACCCCGGATACACCATGAAACTCAGCTTCGAATGTGACCTGCGCTGGCAGGATCTCGAGGGCGCAAGCAACATGCTGCGCCACTGCAACCGCTGCGATCACACCGTCTACAATCTCAGCGGGATGACGCGCCGAGACGCGAAGAAGGTGCTGAAGCTCCACGAGGGCAAGAAGGTCTGCGTGCACTTCGTCAGCCTCTCCGGGCACATCGTCCATGATGGGGACCCGCTCGAGCAGCTCGAGCACCAGCGCCGCGGCGCCGGTCGCCTCGTCGCGGCAGCGCTCATCGTCCAGGCCGCGTTCGTCGCTCTATCGAACGACCCCGTCGGCGACTACTTCGACCCCTTCGCCAGCCTTGTCGATGCGCTCACGCGGGAGCGGATTGAGCCCAAATTCACGATGGGTGCAAACCCCGAGGTCATTGAAGCCGTGATGTTCTGATTGTCGCACGGCTTTGGCGTCGCCAACTCC
>JBFIHF010000639.1:0-2560 GCA_041601915.1 Bradymonadaceae bacterium | reverse complement strand
GATGCGCGTGGTGCGCTTGGGCCGTCGCACCGTCACGCGCGAAGAGGTCCGCGGCGCGCTCAAAGTACTCGACGAGGCGCGAGGAGGACTCCACGCCGTCGACTCGCGCGACGAGCTCGTCGAAATGTCCGGCGGCATAGTGTGCCCACGCCGAGCTGGCGAAGCGTTGGCGCAGGATGCGCGCGAGGGTGCGGCCCTCGCGCAGCGCGTCGATCTGCTCGGCGGTACGAAACACGCTGACCAGATCGGCGAGGTCGTCGGCGGGCTCCCACGCCCGCCCCAGCACCTGTGCGCAGGCGGCGGTGATCAGGTCCGGGTCGCGCGCACGCAGCGCGGCATCAAACGTCGCGATGGCGAGCTGCCGCCAGGCCGCGTCACCGGTGGGGACGGCGTCGAGCGGATCGGCGAGGTGCAGCAGGCGCGCGACGGCCGTCGGCCAGTCCCCGGCGTCGGCGGCGGCCTCCGCCGTGCGCCACCAGAACCCTGCCCTCGTCAGGTCCCATGCGCCCGAGAGCGCCCGTCGGACTTCGTCGAGTGGTTGCAGCGCCATCAGCGGCTCACGAGACCCAGCGTCGGCAGCTTCTCACAGCCGCGACGCACCGCAGCGGCAGCTTCCCAGAGGCGATCGAGCTCCGTCTTGGCGTGGGCCGCGCTGAGTCGTTCGAGGTCCAGGGCCTGCAGTGGCGTCTCGACCCGCTTTTGCAGCTCGGCTTCGAGGCGGCGCAGCTCGCGGTCCTGCAGTTCGCGCGTCTCGGGATTCGCTGATTTACTGAACGTATCCAACGACGTGCGAATCTCGTCGACCTCACCGAGGAGGTTGGCGTGAATTCGCTTGAGCTGCCCCTCGACATCGATGCTGCGAAATCGGACCTCGTCTTGTGCGAGGCTCTCCCACAGCGCCTGTGCCTGATTGAACGACTGGGTCCATGCGGACTGGTCGCGGCCGTTGTACGCCGCCTCACCGGTGCGCTCGATCTGCTCGATCCGGGCGCGCCACTCGTCGAGCGACATGCCGAGCTGCCGAGTGCCATCGCCGCGATAGACGACGCGTTTGACGGCGTCGAGGATCGCCTCGAAGCGGCCCCACCCGGGCGTCAGCTTGGCGTCGCGATTGTGGTAGCTGCCGAGCAGTGCCTCGAGTCGGTTGGCGAGCTCGTGCATCTTGTCGGGGTCGGTGCGCGCGGTTTCTCGAATCCCGGCGACGAGCGGTTCCGCCTCACGCTTGAAGAACTTCGACTCGAGGCCCCACAGCGTGCGGCCCACGACTTCGACGCTCTCGAGCAACGTCTCGATCGCTTGCCAGTCGCGCTCTTCACGCGCCGGCGGTGGCTCGATCTGCGCCCAGAACTTCTGCCCGGCGACTTCGCCCTGCGCGACGAGCGCCATCGACTCGTCGATCTCGAGATCGAGGTCCACCGGTGACCCCACCGGGGTGTCCTCGGGGATCGACAGGTGGATCGTGCGGATCGGAAAACGGTTCTGATACAGGCGTAGGATCACGGCGCCGGATTGGTCGGCCGTGAAGAAGCGAAACTCGCCGCGCGCCGGCAGGCTCGATCCGCGCTCCAGCAGAACCTCTCGGTCGGAGCGACCGTCCCGCAGCACCTCGAGGTAGAGGTCCTTGGCCAGAACCGACGGGTTGGACAGCGCGCTGCCGGTGGGTCGAAAGTCGTCGTCGGACCCGCGGACGACAGTGACCGGGAACGACGCGAGGGGGTCGCCATCGCTGTCGACGGGCTCGATGAGAAACGGGTAGCGGCCCTCGTCGGGGAGATCGATCTCCTCGAACTCGAACACCCGCGCATCGCCATCGCTCTCGGTGCGCACCACGCCTTCGACATCGCCGCCGGCGTTGATGAGCGCCACGGAGTCCGCGCCGGGGGCCTCGGTGTCGGCGGCGACGAAACGCCCCACGAGCCGGAGCCGCGACCGGTGCGTGTAGAGCGCCGTCGTGACTGTCAGGGTCGCGCCGGACTCCTCGACGAGGCGCAAGCCGGCGTGGTTCGCGGCCGCGATGGCCGCGCCGAGCGCCACGCACGTATCCGGCTCGTCCTGCAGCGGTCGTTTCGACTTCGACTGTCCGGAGCACAGCGCGTCGGCGATCGCGCGCTGCACCATCGGGGTGTGCGTAGAGCCGCCCACCAACAGCACGTGATCGACGTCGGTCAGCGCGACACCCGCCATCTCCGTGGACTGCGCGATCGCGGCGTGGCAGCAGTCGATGCTCTGGTCGACGAGGTCGGCGATCAGCGCCTCGAACTCCATGCGCGAGTACTCCAGTTCCAGTGTCACGGAGTCGCCGTTCTGGTCCTGAAACATGTCTCGCCGGCCCACGTAGTGCACGTCGGCGCTACTCAGCGCTTCTTTGGTCTCTTGCGCGGCCCGCATCAGCAGGATGAAGCGCGTCAGGTCCTCGGGTACCTGCAGGTCGAGGTCCAAGGCGTAGCCCTGCTCGACGAGATGCTTGCGGAAGTGCTCCGCGAGCCGCCGATCGAAGTCGTCGCCGCCGAGGAAGTTGTCGCCGTCGATGCCAACGACCTGATACTCGCCGCTCAGGCAG
>JBFIHF010000638.1:0-2571 GCA_041601915.1 Bradymonadaceae bacterium | reverse complement strand
CGCGTTCGTCGCCGGCGATGCCCCCGGTCATGAACGAGCCGAGCACGAGTCGCTTGAGCCCCTGATCCCAGTGGTAGAGGCTCTTGTCGATGTAGGTGCCCTCGTGGTCAGCGTCGTCGGCCCCGTGCAGGATGTTGAGTTCCTGGCACCAACGCTCCCAGGTCGCCGGATCGACGCCCTCGCAGCCCGCCACCACGTTGTCGTGGGTGAGCAGTCGCAGCAGTTCTCGTCGCGTGAACCGCCCGAACGGCAGCGCGATCAAGAGTTCGACCGCCTCGACGTACCGGCGATGGGCCGAGGCCGTGATGTCGATGATGTTGTGCGGGATGTCGTGCGTGGCCTGAAACACGGACCGAATCCGCGCCTGGTACGCGTCGCGCTCCGCGTCGTTGACGATGACCGCGACGTCGTGAAAGTCGAGGCGCTCGCCGGCATCGGCGTAGCGCTGTTTCAAGGCGAGGATCTCGTTAGCGACGACCTCGACCTCGCGCTGAACGTTGGGACAGGCGAGCACCGTGACCGAGTCGTCTTCGTAGCGGCGGTCGGGGTGCGCCCCGACGGGCTGACGCACCAGAATGTCGCGCTGCAGGCGGTGCAGCAGCGTGTCCCCCGCCGCGACGGGGTCCGCGAACACGCCGGCGAAGTCGCACTCCGTGAGCATGTTCAGCATGTGGATGTTGTCGCGCCCCGGGCGGCCCCAGGCTCGCAGCGCCGGCGGCGAATCGTCCGCGACGACGTCTTCGTCAATGGCAAACCGCAGCATCGACTGCTCGGCGTCGCGCCGGCCCCACTTGCGCGCGTGGCCCACGTTCCAGCCCGACGGCACGTCCTCCCAGTATTCCATGCATGGATTGAGGGTGTAGATCAGCACGTGCGCGCGTTCGGAGAGGTTACCGAACAGCTTGTAGAACGAGCGCGCGACGTAGGAGAGGCCGAACACGTGGACCTGAGCGGGGATGTCGACGACGGCGCTGCTTGCATCAAACAGGTCCGGCATCAGCAGCAGACGCCGACCGACCCGCGCGCTCGCCGCGTCGACGCGACCTCCACGGCGAAACAGCTCCAGCCAGACTTGCCGCTGCCAGCGCTCGGTCGACGCGAACGGTTCGGCGGTGACGACCTGTCGTTTGGGCCACAGCTCGAGCATTCGCGGGCGCGACAGCGTGTACTCCTCGAAGACTTTGGCGAGCTCGGAGCCGAGCTGCCAGATGCGCCGATGCCGCGCGTCGGGGTTCGACGCCGCGTCGAGGTAGCTCCGCACCGCGTCGACCTCCGATCGCGCGAGAAACGCCTGATCCTGAAGCACGTCGAGCAACAGCGTGTGCAGGTCGTCGCGGCCGAGGATCTGCAGATCGTCGTCGACGATCGCGTCGCGGAAGAACCGATACAGGTATTCGAAACGGAAGTTGGCGAGGATCCCGCTGCGCCGCGCGATCTCGAACTTCAGGAATGTCGCGATGTTCCGGTTCGGAACGATGACGGTCGTGACGTCAAACGGATCGGTGGCGCCCGCGGCTCGTAGCGCACGCACGTTGTCGAGGAGCGCGCCCACGAGCTCTTCGAGGTGATTGGAGTACCAGAGCCGAATCATGCCCCGGCATACTGGCACATCTGTTCAGTGGCGACAATCAGTGCGGGACGCGTTCGACGGTCCAGCCCAGCGCGGTCAGCGCAGCAGGCAGGTTGTTGGGCCCGATGAGGTAGCGCACGTTCACGACCACGAATGTGGCGTCGTCATCGAACTGCGAGGCGATCTTTGCCGCCCAGATCGGCGAGCGCACGTCCATCAGCTGCTGCTGGATCTTGGCGCGCTCGTCGTCGGGCGGGAAGATCGCGGCCTTGAGGGCTGCTTCATCGCCGATCCGATACGCGTTGGCGGCGGCCTCGGCCGACGTCACGTGATCGTCGTGTTTGTCGATGAGTGAGCCGAGCGAGTCGAAGGTCAGGATCGCGTCGAGCTGTGTGACCTGCTCGCGCACGGTCTCCAGATGGACCATCCGCTTGCGATACGACGCCGCGAAGCTCTCGAACGCCTCGTCCATCGGCGGGTCGCCGGCGAGCTTCTCTTCGAGGGCCAGGTACACGACCCACGGCTTCATCACGTCGAGGACTCGGCTTTCGTGGCCGGTGATCGCGAGCAGTTTCTTGAACTTCGCGGCGCCGACTTCGCGGCGCAGGGAGCCCTTGGCCATCGCCATGAGATTGGTGCGATCGCGGTGCGCGGCCGATCCGGTGGGGACTTCGAACATCGTGTGCGTCGACTTCATCAGCGCGTTTCTCACCGACTCGGGAGAACCCGCGAAATCGACCGGATACTTGGCGTTCACCGTGCCGAAGAGCCACGAGGTGCGGTGGTTCGCCTTGCGCGTCACGCGGTACAAGAATGGCTTGTTGAACAGCGACTCCTCGGTCGGAGGCGGGTTGGGGTCTACGGCGGGCCCCGTATCGGGCTTTGCGGCCGGCGGCGGCGGCAGGGGCGCCGGCGGTGGGTCTTCACACCCACTCAGGGCGATCACCAATGCGAGTACGACTGTGCCAAGGATCTTCATGTGCCTACCATCTGCTGCCGCG
>JBFIHF010000637.1:0-2596 GCA_041601915.1 Bradymonadaceae bacterium | reverse complement strand
GGCGTGATGGTGCGCGAGACCGACGGTCCGCGGGCGCTCACGGCGTTCAAGATCGCGTGTGACCAGCAATATCCCGGCGCATGTGAGGCGATTGCGGGGACTCCGTGAAGTTTCGGCTGGAGACCGCGCTCGCGGCTGCGCTCGGGACTCCGGTCGTCGTCTACGACCTCGAGAACGCGACCTCCGGGAGCATCAACGACGCCGCCGTCGCGCGAACCAGCGAAGGTTCGTACTTCGTGAAGTGGAACTCGCGCCCGATCCCCGACCAGTTCGACCGCGAAGCGGAAGGGCTCGACGCGCTGCGCACCGCGGGCACGTCACTACGGATTCCGCGTCCCATCGCATGGGAGCAGGGCGACAGCCACGAACCGGGCTTTCTCGTGCTCGAGTACTTGGAGCGCGGAACGCCGGTCGCGGACTTCGACGAACGACTCGGTCGGGGGCTCGCGCTCCTGCATCAGGCTACGGCGCCGCAGTTCGGCTTTGCCAACGACAACTACTGCGGTGCGACGACCCAACCCAACCCGTGGACCGACGATTGGGTGACGTTCTACGCCGAGCACCGGTTGCGCCACCAACTGCACCTCGCGAGCAAGACCCGCGGTGTCGCCAACGCCGACTTCGCGGCCTTTGACCGCCTGCTCCTGCGGCTCGACGACTTGCTCGCCACGGATCCGGAGCCACCCGCGCTGATCCACGGTGACCTGTGGTCGGGCAACCAGCACGTCACGCGCAACGGTCTGCCCAGCATCCTCGATCCGGCCGCCTACTACGCCCACCGCGAGGCCGAGCTCGGGATGATGCAGCTGTTCGGTGGCTTCTCGCCGCGCGTCTGGGCGGCCTACGACGAGGCGTACCCGCTGCAGCCGGGCTGGCGGGAACGGCTGCCGCTGTACGAACTCTACCACGTGATCAACCACTACAATCTGTTTGGTGGCGGCTACGGGGCGCAGGCGTTCGCGATCGCGCGACGGTTCGGGTGACGCCCGCGCGGCATCGGGCGACGGCGCGACACGCATGCCGCGCTCACAGCGTGGCCTCCGGACGGCTGAGCGGCGAGACGGCGGGGGACTCGGCCCAGAAGTCGAGCAATGCGGTGGCGCAGGCCTCGGGCGCATCGTGCCAGGGGATGTGTCCCGCGCCAGTGATGGGCACGAACTCCGCGTGGGGCATCTGCGCTGCGAGCTTCGCGCCACTGGCTGCGGACTCGAAGACGTCCCGGTCCCCCCACACGAAGCGGGTTCGAACGGGCAGTTTCGCGACCTCGTGGCGAATGAGTCGCCTCCATCCGGTGATGCCGACCACATTGCGCAACATCGTCGCGGACGTCTGCGCGCAGCCCGGCAACTTGGCGGCCTGTAGCCCGACGTCGATGAGCGCGGCTGGGCACCGGTCCGGTTGAGCTACGAGCAACGGACCATAGAGGCGGCGGCGCTGCTGCTCGATCGTCAAGTCAGCGCTCAGCAGCATCGGCCCGACTCCCGGCATCGCCAGCAACCGCACCATGCGCGGGAGGTACTTGCTCAACCCCGCCGGTGCCCCGACGAGGGCAAGCGACGCCGTTCGTTCGGGAGATGCCAGCGCGAACGCCAGGCAGAAGAAGCCGCCCATCGAGTTCCCGACGAGGTCGGCGCGGTCGAGTCCGAGCGCATCGACCACCGATGCCATGAAGCTCACCGCTTCCTGTCGAAAGTTCAGCCCGGTGTAGTCGATCGGGTAGCTGAGCCCACACCCGGGGCGGTCGACGAGGATGATGCGTCGACCCGTCTGAAGCCACGGAACAAGCGTCGCCCACTCCCCCGCTTGAGACAGTCCGCCGTGGACGAAGATCAGCGGCCGGCCGGTGCCGCGGTCCAGGGCGTAGATGGTGCGCTTGCGGCTGTCCTGCAAGTGCACCGGCTCCATCGAGGCGCCGAGCGAGTCGAAAAGTTCCAGTCGCAGTGCCTCAAACTCCTCTCGTTCCGATCTCATGTTCCCTCCCGGATCGTGCAGGTTGGTCTGGTCGAATCCATCGACAACCTCGAGCCCGAACTCGACCGTGCATGCGCTAGGGATTGACGGGATCGCCTCGCGTTCGATCGAGCACCGCCTCCGATCCTAGCGCCGAGGATGCTTTCGACAACGATCGGACGTGTGGACGGAGCGGAGCACCGAGCTGAGGGTCGACGATGAGCCGGTCGCGGTGACGCGCGGGTGCCACTAGCCAGCGAAGAAGTCGGACTTTGCGGCGTGGCTTCTCGCCGCGCGTCTGGGCGGGCTACGACGAGGCGTACCCGCTGAAACGACTGATCAATGATTACAATCTGTCTGGTGGCGGTACGGGGCGCAGGCGTTCGCCATCGCGACGGTTCGGGTGACGCCGGCGTGGGGCAGTTGACGACGCAACGCTGCACCGAGACGGGCCCGGTGTCCGGACCTGATGTCTTGAGGAAGAAATCCCGGGCTTTTTGAGTCCCTTCGTTTCAGACGGCGCATTTTGAGTGCCCGGGCAACTCGCACCACGCGATCGCCCCATCCCACTCTTGACCAGCCGGCTTGCTCGAATCGAGCACGCCGGATCCCGCGCAGTCGAAGTCGGCGGCTCGATCGAGAAGCT
>JBFIHF010000636.1:0-2608 GCA_041601915.1 Bradymonadaceae bacterium | reverse complement strand
GGCTTGTCCGCCTTCGATGACGCTTCGGGCTTGATTGCGTCCTTGATCAGGAAGTCGACGTGATAGTGGTCGTCGTGACGAACCCACACGGGCTTCGAGACCCATTCGAGCTTCTTCTTGAGCCGCTTGCCGGTCTTGGTCGCGAAGAGCTCGTCGTGCAGGTCGGGGTCGAGGATCACGCGTTCGATCTCGAGTCCGTTCTTCGCGGCCGCCTTGCGCAGCGCCTCGAGGTGCGCCGCCATCGACTCGAAATCGATCTGGAAGTCGCCCATCTTGCCGTCACCATCGAACTCGCTGGCGTAGCCCCATCCGTCGAGCACTGTGCTGGGGGTCGCGACGATGCGTCCGCCGCTGGTGACCGGGACGAGGAAGTCGACGGACAGGCCGTTCTGGTGCGTTCGATGAGGCCAGAAGCCGCCGCCACCGCACCAGCCCGTCTCGCCGAAGACGTAGAGGTACGTGGGGTCGCTCTCGTACAGCGCGCCGTAGGCGTCGAGTATCGTGTCGCGGACCTGCTGGTGGACGCAGGTTCGGCCAAACGACGACAGTAGTCGGGAGTACGTCGCGAAGTTCGGGCCGCGCACCGGGAGCCGCTTGCCGTGCTTCAGGAAGCCGTTCACCCGCGTGCCGCGCGCCTCCGAGACGTCGGGTGTCTCACTGCCGATCATGACGTCGTTCCCCATCCAGCCCCACACGCCGATCAGGACGAGGACGATGAAGATCGGAGCCGCGATGTTCGGTCCGTCACGGCGGGTTCGGGTGCTTCGGCGCATGCCCCAGAGTACACACACAGTCTGCGGGGCGGAAGCTAGCGCAGGATGAGCTTTTCCGGGCGCTCGCGGTCCGTGCCTTTGACCTCGCCGGCCCAGACGACCCAGAAGTCGTCGCCGTTCTCCTTCTGTGACTTCGTGCGATTGAGCTGGAAGCGCACGTTCTCACCGAACTTGAAGCCGAGCGGTAGCGTGGCGATGCCGAGCTCGTTGCCGCCGCGCATGCCGCCGCCGACGTCCGCGGAGATGTTGTCCACGATCTTGGTCGCCTCGATCGTGACCGAGAACGGGACCTTGAGATGTTTCTGGGTGACCAGCTCCCGTGCGACGGCGCTGGCCGTGGTGATCGCGTAGATCCCGCCGCCGGACATGCCCGCCACGTTCGCGCGCAATGTCGAGTCGCCCTTGATCGACAACCGGGCGTTGACCACCCCGAGGGCGCCACCATAGCCCGCGCACTTGTTCTCGTTGAACTCGCTACCGGCGATGAGGAGCTCGCCGCCCATCCAGGCCGCGACGCCAGCGCCAATGCCTTCTTTGGTGGTGACTTCATTCTTGCGGAAGGTCGTCTCAAACACCTGCGCGGTCACGAGCCCCAGCGCGAGCATGCCGCCCGCCCCGAGGGTCGCCGAGTTCCGCTCGAACATGCCGCCCGTGCATTTGAGCGTCGATCGGCACCCTTCCCATCCGATGATCGTGAGCCCGGCGCCGACTCGTGCGCGATTTCGCGCGAAGCGGACCGTATTCTCCGCTTCGCTCTCCAGCACGGCTTTGCTGTTCAGCAGGGCGAGGCCTCCGCCGGCGACGCTGGCTCCGTTCTCGACGAACTCGGTCCCCGCGGCCTTGAGTTTCGAGTTGCGCAGGTACGCGCCGCCCCCCAGTCCGTCGAGCTGCTCCCAGCTCCGAAGTGTGGCGCCCTCGATGCCGACCTCCGGCGCTTGATCGAGTTGCGCGCGGTTGTGGGCGATGCGGGTGTTCGTCAGATAGAGCGGCGCGCGCGCGTCGATGCAGTAGATCGCACCACCGGTGAGCGCCTTGTTGTGCTCGATGATGCTGTCCGCAATGCTCACCGAGGACCGCTCTGCGTACAGCGCGCCGCCGATCCGGGCCTCGTTGCGGTGCAGGCGACACCCGAGGATCAGCACGTTTCCGCCCGCCAGCTCCGTTCCGGAGTCCTGCAGGCGGATGCCGCCGCCGATGAAGCCCTCGATCGAACAGTTCACGATCGCCATCGAGCGACTGTTCACGGACACGATCCCGGCTTGTTTGACGCTCTCTCGGCCGACGATGTGACAGCCGCAGATGCTCTGGCGCACGCCAGACTCGAACTGAATCGCGTACTGTGCATTCGCCGGCGCCAGAATCGTCACGTTGTCGGCGCCATCGGCCGTTTGATCGGTGAGCCACTTCAGCCGCGTGCGCGACGTGCCGCCCGCGGGGAGGTGGTGATTGCAGATCGCGACCTTCTCGGGCACGTCGATCGAGGCGTGATACACGCCGGGCATCACGCGCAACATCACGCCGTCTGCGCCTTCCTCCAACAGCTTCCGCGCCATCGCGATCGCGCCGCTCAACGTGGAGAACGGGCGGTCCTTGTTGCCGACCGGGTCTTCGCCGGCGAGCTCGTCGGAGGCCGCCGAGTGTCCAGGGTCGACGTAGACGATCGGCTTGTCGTGGTAGCCCGGGGGGCAGAAGTACCCATCGATGTCCTCGGGCACCACGACTTTCGCTTCCTTGTCGTCGTCGGCGGTCTTCTGCTGCAGGTACAGCATCAGCGATTCGTCGCGCGTGTTCACGTCGCCGACCGCGTCGAGAATCGCGCGGTCCTTGTCCGACAG
>JBFIHF010000635.1:0-2641 GCA_041601915.1 Bradymonadaceae bacterium | reverse complement strand
TCGGCCCCGCAGCCCCTCGGCAATGTTGAAGACGACATCGACCTCGGACGGCGGCAACAGCGAGAGCAGCTCGGGGGTCGCCTCGAGGTCCACCACGTCGTGGCCGAGGGCCTCGAGCGCGGCGTGAATCGCGGCCACTGTGCTGGGCGAATCGTACTCGGCGTCGACGTCGGAGCCCGACTTCGGATCGACGCGCTTGAGGTTGTACGTCAGCCCCACGCGAATGCGGTCCGGTCGCTCGCGAGCGGCGTCGATCGACTGACGTCGCGCAGCGCTCGCGATGATCTCGGCGAGCACTTGCTCGACGCTCAACAGCCCTTCGGCGGCCGCCGATTCGTACAGCGACGCGCCCGGTTCGAGGCTCGGCAGCGCGTTGACCTCGATGAAGAAGATCTCGCCTGCGTCCGTGACCCGGAAGTCGACGCGGGCCACATCGCGCAGGCCCAGCACGGCGACGGTCTGCGCCGCGAGATCGCGGACGCGGGTCGACACGGCCTCGGGGACTGCAGCCGGCACGCGAACCGTGACCGCGTCGGAGTGGTGGTTCTTGAGCGTGTAGTCGTACAGAACCCAGCGCCGCCCGGCGACGGCCGACGCCTCGAACTCATAGGACGCCGGCGTGAGCACACCTGCCGTCTCGAGGTACGGGACCGTCACGTCGACACCGACGATGAACTCTTCGCACAACAGGCCGCTGGAGTACCGCGGCAACATTTCCTCGACCAACGCATCGAGTTCGTCGCGCGTCGTGACGACGCTGCGCTCGGTGATGCCCTTGGAGCTGCCCTCGAAGTTGGGCTTCACGATCACGGGATAGCGAAACTCCGGCGGACTCCAGGGCATCGAGCCGTCGTAGAAGAACCACTTCGGTGTCGGAATCCCGCGCTGCGACACGAGCAGCTTTGAGGCCTGCTTGTCGAGCGTCAGCGCGCACACGTACGCCCCGCTGCCCGTGAACGGGATACGAAGCTGCTCGAACAGCGCGGGGTAAAACGCTTCGCGGTACCGGCCGTGAGCCCCCTCGGCGGTGTTGAAGACGAGATCGGGCTGAAGCGCCTCCAGCCGCGCCACGAGGCGCGATGCGCGCCCGGAGACCTCGACGAGGTGGACTTCGTGCCCGAGGGCACGGAGCGTGTCGGCGAGCGCGGCGACCGTCTCCGGGGAGTCGAACTCCGCCTGCTCTTCAGTATCGGCGACTTTGAGATTGTGCGTGAAAGCGATTTTCATGCCGCCTTATACAGCCCCCGCGGCTGCGTGGAAAGCGGCTCAGAGCGCTTCGGCCAGCGCCACGAGGGACAACAACTCCTCGGCACCGACGATGTCGTCGCTAATCGCTTCGGCGACGCCGCGCACATCGGCGTACTCGCCGCGCGAGTACTCGCTGCGCCGCAGAATCTCCGCGAACTCGGCGACGGCCGCCGCGAACTGGAAGTCCGCCGTCGTCGACGCGAAGGACTCCGCGAGATTCGCGACCTTCAGATCCTGCAGCAGCTCCTGCGACGCCTCGCCATACTGACCTTTGTAGCGCAACCGCACCTGCGCGAGCAGCGACGTATCTGCGGCGTCTGCGGCCAGCTCGACCTCGTACAACGCCGTCACGCGGTGGTCCGGTCCGATCTCGCCGGCGTCCTTGGCGTCATTGTCGAAGTCGGCGTTGTCGAGCAGCCGGTTCTCGTAGCCGAGCAGCCGGTAGCGCTCGACGACCTCGGCATTGAACTCGATCTGGATCTTCACGTCCGCCGCCACGACCTCCAACGTTGAGGCCAGCTCGTCGCCGAAGATGCGGTACCCCTCTTCTTTGCTGTCCAGATAGAAGTAGTTGCCGTTGACGTTCTGCGACAACGCCTCCATCTGCGCGTCCTTGTAGTTCCCGCGGCCCACGCCGATGCAGGTGAGCGACATGTGGCGTTCGCGATACTCGGTGGTCTTGTCGACCAGCGCCTCCCCGCTCAGGCCCACGTTGAAGTCGCCATCGGTGAGGATGATGACGCGGTTGTTGCCGCCCTCGATCTTCACCGACTCCAGCATCTCGAACGCTTTCACGATCCCCGCCTCGGCGTTCGTCGACCCGCCCGAACCATCGTCGAGACTGTTGATCGCGCGATGAATCTTCTGCTCCTGCAGCTTGGGGGTGGGCTCCAACAGGACCCGCTCGCTGCCGGCGTAGGTGACGATGCCGACGGTATCGCTGCTGCGCAGGTGGTTCGTGAGCGTGTGCAGCGCGTCCATCACGATCTTGAGCTTCTCGCCGGACATCGAGCCCGACGTGTCCACGAGGAACACGACGTTGATCGGCTTCATGTCGGCCTTCTCGATGTGGCGCCCGCGCAGACCGATCTTCACGAGCTGGCGCACGGTCTCATCGTCTGCGGCCGCGGTGGCGCCGAAGTGCGACGGGCCGGCCTCGACGTTGATCGAAAACGGCGCGTCCGCGGCCGGCACCGGGTAGTCGAAATCGAAGTAGTTGATGAACTCCTCGGTGCGCACGCTCTCGGGTGCTGGCATCGTCCCGCTTCGCAAGCTCTGCCGCGCCAGCGTGAACGACGCGGTGTCGACGTCGATCGAGAACGTCGAGGTGTTTTCCTCGCCGGCGTCCACGAACTTGTTCTCCGACCACTCAGAGTAGGTCTCCGAGCCGGGG
>JBFIHF010000634.1:0-2716 GCA_041601915.1 Bradymonadaceae bacterium | reverse complement strand
GGCGGCGCCTCGGGCTGGTGGGTCTCCCACACCGAGTATCACGACGACCGCGTGTTGGTGTTCGCCGACGTTCTGCAACCGGGGCCCCATCGTCATACGGTCTACGTCCGCGCCACGACGCCCGGGACCTACACGTTTCCGCCGACCCGCGCCGAGGCGATGTACACCCCGGAGGTGTTCGGCCGCACCGTGGCTGCGCCGATCACGATCGACTGAATGGCGCACGCTTTCTTGAGGGAACCTCCTGCGGCGATACGCTATGGTGGCGCGATGCGCGTCCTGCTCCCGCTATCGGTTTCGCTGCTGACGGTCCTCGCCCTGCCTGCGGCGGCCGCGGAGCCCCTCACCGACATGATGTTCACCGCGCACGATCTCGATGCGGCGTCGACGGTGGTGAACGGAACGGTGAGCTTCGCGATGAAGGGCGTCGCGGTCTTCGCCAGTGATGCCGCGACCGATGAGATCTCGATCAAGAAGGGGCGGCTGAGTCTCAAACAGCGGGAAGGGCACCCCGTGCAAAGCCACCACAAGTCCGCGGAATCGATCTCGCTGGGCGAGGGCGGTGCCCTCGCGTTGTTGACCGACGACCGCCGGCGCTTGCAGATCGCGCGCTACACCGCGGCCGGAAAGTGGGTCGCCGTCGAAAGACCCATTGGGTTTGTTCCGCGCGGGGCCGCCGTGGTGTCGAACCTCGTCGTGTTCCCGCAGGCGGTGCGGTCGCCGGCGTGGTTCGTGTTCGACGCGACGACCAACGCGTTCAGCCGCATCGCTCGACCCAGTGCCGTGCCGAGTTGTGCGGGCGTGACGTTTGCTCGGGGCCCCGAGGTCGTCGTGGTGGGGGCCGACGGGGACGGGAAGTCCTGTAGCGTGGCCCTCGACCCCGCGACGGCCCGGTGGAAAGCCCTCCCGGCCCCGAAGGCAGTGGTGCCGAGCGGCGGCCTCGCCGTGACGGATGGACCGCGCACGTACATTGTCGGCTCCAAGACTCCCAGCGTGGTCGTGGAGGAAGGCAAGTGGGCCAACTTGCCAAGTTTTCCATCCGTAGGCGCCCGCACGGCCCTCATAGCGAGTAACGGCGCGGTGATTGCGTGGAGCATTCAAGCCGGAAAGCTGACCCAATGGGCTCTCGCGGCAGGCTCGAAGACCGTCGTCTCGAAGAGTGAGGCGATCGACGTGGTCCCGGTCTCGGTGGTCCAGATCGCGCCGACATCGTGGCTCGTCGCCGGGCGGCGGGACGGTCGACCGGTGGTCGTCGAGGTCGAGTACTCGCCGAGTGAGACCCCCGAGGCCCGCGCCGCGAATCGTGCGTCGTTTTCGCCCCAGCCAGCGGCGGACGTGGATTGGAAGACCGCGACGGAGGCCCAGCGGCAAGCGGCGCTTCAGGCGGGTCTCGGCGCGGTGGAGCGCTACGTTCCGCCCGAACTCGGGCCCACCGGGAAGGTCGTTACGAAGGGCGCGTGGGTGTTCGCGCTCGGCGAGGAGCTCGTGGTGTGGCCGGTGACCCCGAAGGCGTGCCAACGGTTCATCGACAAGATGGTCGCGAAGTGGCCGACGTCCGTCGTGGGAACCACCTGGAAGACGGAGCGCGGCGCGGGCTTTGCGCGTGCTGGAAAGAAGATCCTCTACAGCCCCCGTGGCCAGTGCCGGGACGTGCAGAAGTGCGCGACCGACTACTTCTCCCAACGCGCGATTCCGCTGTCCCAGGTGGGACCGATCTTCAGCTACACCGAGCACATCAGCGCCGCGAGGGACTGTGGCGACCCCGTCAACACCGAGCGCTGGCACACCATCGACCTGCGGACCGGGAAGGCGGCTTCGATGACCGCGGTCATTAAGCCGGAGTCGATCCTCGCCGCGCTGCGGAAACACAAGGCGGCGGCGGCGTGGGTCGGGGACGCGACGACGCTCGACGACGCGATCGCCCGGCTGCGGAAGCAGGATCCCCTCGGGTTCGAGCGGTACGCGTTTGGCGGGTGGCGATCGGCCACGCGGCAGGTCGAGTTGAGGCTGGAGTACCACCCCGGCAGTGCAGACATCGTGGAGCCGCTCAAACTCTGGGTCGATCCCGCCGACGACTTCCTCGACGAGTTCGAGGACGCTGCGAGGACGAAGGGCCTCTACATGGGGAGCTCGCAGTAGGCTGTGTAGTCGGTGTGTCGCCGCCCGTCGACGGGACGCGTTCGCGGTGGTAGATCTGCCGCGCGACCGGACTTTCAACTTGCGAACGAGCCGTATGCTTCCCTGGACCGAGCGGTCACCGCGTTCCCCGACCTTCCTCCGCTCCACCACCACGAGCAAGTACCTCGTGATGCGTGATGGGGCACAGATCGCCATCGACCTGACGTTGCCGGTCGGTGCGCCCGCGCCCGTGCCGACGATCTTGCGCCAGACGCGGTACCATCGGCGGATGGTGCTGCTGCCGCCGTTCAATCAGCCCGCGCTGCGCCCCCTGTTCGACCAACAGTTCCACGCCCGCCGTTACTTTGTCTCGCGCGGCTACGCCTGGGTGGACGTCTGCGTCCGCGGGTCGGGGGCTTCCTCCGGTCGGCGGCCGATGCCGTGGGGACCCGACGAACGCGCGGACGGACTCGAGATCCTGAACTGGATCGCTGAGCAGTCGTGGTCCAACGGCCGCATCGGTGCGCGCGGGATCAGCTACGACGGGACGGCCGCCGAGTTTCTGATGTGGCACGGACATCCCGCGCTGCGCGCCGTC
>JBFIHF010000633.1:0-2719 GCA_041601915.1 Bradymonadaceae bacterium | reverse complement strand
TCGATTTCCACGAGGCCGGTCAGCGCGCTCTGGGAAACGGACAACATGATGTCGACGATCCGATCGTCGACGACCGCCTCGACGCGATCCGGCTCTCCGCTGGGCGAAAACCACTCCGGCTCGGGACCGTAGTCCTCTTTGGTCGATGGGACGGCGACGTGTCGCCCGGTCGCGGACAGCACCTGAATGTCAGGCGCCGTGAGGCTGATCTGACGACGGAAAGACCGTTCGGGGCGACGCGAGACACTGGGGATCGGCGAGGAGTCCCAGGGGCCCGAGCTCTCATCGGCGGCATTGCGCACGTCGAGTTCGGGGCGCCCGACATCCGGAACGGACGACCGGTCCTCGCCGGCGAGCAGGTCCGCCCGAATCGCCTCGAGCGCCGCGCGGTCTTCGGGACTCAGGCCGGCCAAATCGATCGCGGTGCCTTTGGGCGAATGGTGGACGACTCGACCTGCGCACTCGATCGCGATGTGAAACGTGGGGATCGATAAGCGCACATCGACGATCGAATTGAGCGCTGGCGGGATGTCCACGACGAACACCACCGCACCGAGGCCAAGGACCTGCTCGAGCAGGTTCTCGACCCGCTCGACTTCGACCGCTTCGACTTCGTAGAAATCCGGACGGCGCACCGATTCGGCGGGGAAGGCGCTATCGCCGGCCGCGCGAATCTGCTCGGACCACGCCCCGGCTTCGGACTCGATCTCGGAGATCGACTGAATGCCGGCCTCGGACAGCTGGATCAGTTCGGACGCCATGCCGCTCAGGACGTTCGCCACGTCGCCAGGATCGAGGCCCTGGAACTCAGCAGTCAGCAGCGACCGTAGTCGGTCGCGCAGGGACTTTGGAACTTTGGCGTCGTCATTCATGGGGGCCTGACCGAGCTTCGGACATCGTTTCAGTGGCCTTAGGACCTGTCAATCGCCAGTCTCATCCGGATCGGCTGCCGGCGAGTCGTCCGCCGCGTCTGCGGCCGCCTCCTGATCGGCGGCATCGCCGTCCGTCCCCGCATCCAGGGGGGCCGGCGCGGACTTGGGCCGCTCGCCGACGCTGGCGTGTTCTTGAGTGATCGGCCGCTTCAGCGCGCTGGTGTCCACGGGTGGCTTCGGCTCTTCGTCGACCTCTTCGTCGTCCTCATCAATCGAGCCGTCCGTCTGTTCGGAGAGACCAAACGGGATGACTTGATAACTTCGTTGAGCGGCGTCGGCCACAGCCGTCTCCGCGCCGTAGTCGCCGGAGTAGAACGGCGTGCCGCGGTAGGACTCGATGATATCCGGGAGCAGCGCACGGACGATCCCAGCCACTGGAAGTGCCAACAGCACGCCCAGCAGACCGAAAAGCTCACCACCCAAGAGCAACACAATGATCACGGTCACCGGCGACAGACCGACCTTGTCGCCGACGATCTTGGGTGTGATCACCCACCCTTCCAGACCCTGGACGATGGCAAAGACGACGCAGACTCCGATGAGCGGCCCGAAGCCGCTCCAGTTCAGCACCACCATCAACACGGACAGGACAAAGCCGATCAAGAACCCAAAGTAGGGGACGATGTTCAAAATCCCGGCCAGCAACCCGATCGCGATCCCCGACCCGATGCCCGCACCCGCAAACGCGAACACGATGGCCAGACCCACCGCGTAGAGCACGGCGAGGATCAACGCGACGGTGACCTGACCGCGGAACCATGCGCCGACGACTTCGTCCATCAGCGAGATGCGGGTCAGGTAGAAGTCGCGGCGGTTCAGGGGTACGAGTTCGCGCAACCGCGTCTTGTAGAGGTCGAAATCGCGCAGGAAGTAGAACGAGAAGATGGGAATCATCACGAGGTTCAGCAGGCTCGCGACGACGGACCCGGTCTTCGACAAGACCTCGCCGGTCATCGACGACAGCCGTTTCGCGGCGGCCGGAACCTGTTCGCGAATCGCCCCACCGTACTCGGCGATCGCCTCGGACACGGTGGCGGGGACGGCGTAGCCGGTCGTTTTCTCGAGCCATGGCAGCAGGTTGTTCTGGGCGAGATTCGCGAGTTCGGGGGCGCGCTTGACGAGAGTGCTGATCTGCTTGGCCAGCGCCGGATACAGCACGAGGATGAAGCCGACGACCGCCGTGAGGATGAGGCCCATGAACACGATGATCGCCATCGTGCGGCTGGCTTGAGCGCGCTTGAGCGCCGGGATGCGGTCGCACAGCGCTTCGAGCCAATCGACGGCCGGGTCGAGTAGGTACGCGACGAGAAAGCTGACCGCGACGGGGAAGAGCACCGCCTCGACGTTGCGCGTGAGCCAGTACAACACCGCCACCGCGCCAGCCCACAAGGCGACCTTCGCCAGCAGATAGGGGTAGCGCTGGTAGTAGTGCCAGAACTGAGCGCGGCTGAGCTCGGGGTGCTGCGTGGGTTCGTCGGATTTCATCGCGCGATCTCCTCGAGGCGCAGCGTCACGACATTGCTCCAACTCGACTCGACCGGCGACACTCGCCACCGCCCCGCTCCCTCCGTCGTGAGCAGTGCGACGTATTGCTGAATCGACTCGCGCGCATCGACGGTGCCCGGATTGATCTCCATCACCACGATTCCCTCGGCGGCCCAACTCTCCTGGACGCCCGTAACACCCGCGAGGCTTTGGAGCTTCTGGCGCACACCGTCGATCGCGGCGCGGCTCGATGGCGCGACGATCCCGATCATCAGTTCCTGCGCATCGAGTCCGACGGGCGC
>JBFIHF010000632.1:0-2724 GCA_041601915.1 Bradymonadaceae bacterium | reverse complement strand
CATTCGACCCGCCGCCCGCGAAATGATGCGGGCCCCCGACGGATTCGGGAACACATCGCTGGTCGAACGCGCGGACCGACCGGGCCTCATCTACAAACCGCGCGTCATGCGGGCCGAGCAGCACCTCTTTCGGATCGTGGGCGACCGCGACGATGAGCGCATCGTGCCCTGGGGGTTCTGGGGCGGGATCCTCGCGCTCACGGTGGGCATTCTGGTCATCGGGTACGAGGGCGTCACCGGGTTGTGGGAGATCTGGAACCTCGCCGGCGCGATCGCGGCGATGACGCTCGGCTTGCTGTTGACGCGTTTTGCGGCCTTCACGTCGCTTCGCGAGGAACCATGCGCCGAGCTCGACCTCGCCGCGGGCACCCTGCGCTTGACGTCGAGCAACGACATCGCGTTGCCCGAAGTCGCGATCGCGGACCTCACCGAGATTGTGTACGGCATGACGACCTATCCGGTGTCGTCCGCGGCGGGAGCCGTGCGCGTCGAGGCGTTCTCGCTACTCGTGCGCCACCAATCCGACGTGTTGCTGCCGCTGATCGAAGCGAGCCCCGACAAGGACGAACTGTACGGCCTGGCTCGCTTTCTGTCGCAGGCGATGCGGTTGCCCATCGCTCAGGTGGGGCTCGGCGTGAAGCAGTGATATAGTCGCGTCTCTCATCGAGAGGCGAATATGACCGACCCCACGTCGACCATTATTGATACCAAAACCTTGATCGGGACCACGATCAGCGAGCGCTACGCCGTGCGGTCGGTCCTTGGGGACGGGTCGATGGGTGTCGTGTTCCTCGCCGAACACACGCACATGAAGAAGAAGGTCGCGCTCAAGGTCATGAAGCCGGAGTTCTTGGACAACCCTGAAGCCGTGGAGCGATTTCAGCGAGAGGCGCAGGCGACCGGCCACATCGAGCACCCTCACGTGTGCGCTGCCACCGACTTCGGGCGCCTCGATGACGAGCGCTTTTTCCTCGTCATGGAGTATCTGGACGGCACGACCCTCGGAGACCTGCTCGACAAGGAACATCGACTCAACCCGGCGCGGGCCGTCAAGATCGTCCGCCAGATCGCGTCGGGCCTGCAACGGGCGCACGAACTGGAGGTCGTTCACCGTGACCTCAAGCCCGACAACGTGATCCTCGTGGACCGAGAGGGAGATCCGGACTTCGTCAAGATCACGGACTTTGGCGTCGCGCGCGTCGAGGTCGTCGACGCCCAGAACCTCACCCGCGCCGGCACGACGATGGGAACCCCGGTGTACATGTCGCCGGAACAGGCCGTGGCGGCTCGCGCTGATGCGCGCTCGGACCTGTACTCGCTCGGCATCATGATGTTCGAGATGCTCGCGGGGGAGGTGCCGTTTTACAGCCAGTCGCTCGCCGTCATCCTGAGTATGCACGCCAACGAGGCTCCGCCTTTGATGCACGATGTAGCGCCCGAGGCGATGATCCCTCGCGATCTCGGCAATATCGTCGCGAAGTTGCTGGAGAAAGACGCCGATGACCGCTTTCAGTCGGCGGTCGAGCTGATCGAAGCGCTCGACGCCGCCGATTTGACGCCCTACGTCGAGGGGCTTCCTGCACCGAGTTCGCCAGCAGAGCCGCAGCGGCCGCCGCCGCCCATACCAAGCCGACCCGCGAGCGCCCCGGAGAGTGCGCCGGAGAGTGCCGCGGAGAGTGCGCCGGAGAGTGGGGACCCGACGACCGCGGCGACCGCCGTCGACGTGTCCGGAGCCGACATGTTCGCGTCGAGCAGTCCGGAGATACCGGTGGTGCTGCCGCCACCGACGAAGCCGGGACTCGCGTCCCAGTGGGGCGCTGCGCCGGCCGCGGTCCGCTACGGAATCGCGTTTGTCGTGTTGCTGACCCTCGCGATCCCGCTGATGGCTGCCGCGATCATGTTCGTCACGTTCGACCGCGCAGGCGGCGGAGGAACTGGCGAACGCGGGATGGCGTTCAGCGAAGAAGAAGTCCGGCCCGAAGATCTCGAGGACGAGCGCGCCGAGTTCCTCGAGAACGTAGACCTCGACGAGACGCTGCCCAAGATGGCGCCCGCCGCGGCGGTCGCTGCTCTTCAACCACTACTTGCCGAGCACGGCACAAACGCCCACCTGCGGTACTTGCTCGGGGTTGCGACGGCCGACGACGGACACCCGGCAGATGCGATGGAGCACTACCTGGCGGCGGTCGGCGCCGATCCGCGTTACACGCGCGACACTCGACTGATCTCGGACGTGCAGCGGCTGTTTGGCGACACCAGCAACGACGTCGCGGCGCCGGCGACCCCCGTGATGCTTGCGCTGCTGAGTGCAGAAGGGGCGCAGGTGCAGGGCGCGGTGTTCGACCTCGGGATCGAGGGATCGTGGAACGCGCGAAAGCGGGCCCGCGACCTCCTCAAGTCCGCCAACAAGTGGGACGGGCTGCAGGAGTGGCAACGCGATGCCATCTCGCTCGGCATGATGGGCAAAGACGACTGTTCTCGCGGGCTGAACTACGTGAAGTCGATCGCCAAGGCTGGCGATCCAGGCGCGCTGCCTGCGCTCAAGAAAGCCTCGCGGCGCTCCAAGGACGGCTGCGGCGTGTTCAAGAATCAAGACTGCTACAAGTGCCTGCGCGGCGAGGTCGGATCGGCGATCAAGAAGCTCGAGGCCGTCGCGAAACAGCCCAAGGCGCCCGAAGGCACCACCGCTGGCGGCACGACCGAGTAGAGTCCGCTGTTACTAGT
>JBFIHF010000631.1:0-2729 GCA_041601915.1 Bradymonadaceae bacterium | reverse complement strand
GGTGTGCGTGGTCGCTCTCCTCGCGATCGCGCGGCCCGCCGGCGAGCCCGCCGCCGACGCCGAGCCCGTCATCGTCGAAGTCGACCCGCGCCCGCCGCCCGAGCTGGCGCAGATTCCGACCGCGCTCGAGGCGCGGGTGCCGGACGATGCGGGCCATCCCGCAGACGCGCCGGCGGATGAAGCCGATGCCGTGGTCTTCGTCGACAGCGCGGCAGAGCCCGTCGACCCGCCGGAGCCGGAGTCGAAACCGCGACCGCGACCGCGACCGGAGACGAAACCGAAACCGGAGCCCAAGCCGGAGCCGAAACCGAAACCCAAGCCGACGGCCCCGTTGCTACTTTC
Organism: Bradymonadaceae bacterium; assembly: GCA_041601915.1. Lineage (GTDB taxonomy): Bacteria > Myxococcota_A > Bradymonadia > Bradymonadales > Bradymonadaceae > JBFIHF01. Next base: position 2,387 of record JBFIHF010000631.1, on the reverse strand, counting down.
TCCGTAGCGAACAACCGGCTACCGTGCACCTCATGCTGGCGAATCCCAATATTTGGCGCGTCGTGACGCTGTTGTCGTCGCTGCTGTTCGCCGCGCCCGCGATGGCGCAAGAGCCGATGAGTCCGACGTCCACACAACGCGCGTACAACGATCGTGGTGTCCAGCACATGTTCGACGGCGAGTTCGACCAGGCTGCGTCGAACTTCCGGTCCTCGCTCGCGCTGGGCGAGTCGAACATCGCGCTGCTGAACTACGGGCGCGCGCTGTTCAAGCTCAAGCGTTGCCACGAGGCGCAGGCGGCGTTCGCCAGGGTGCCGGATGCCCCGTACGTCGAGGCGCCATCACCGACCGAACTCGCGACGGTGCTCGACCGTTTCTCTCAGGAGTGGAGCGCGTCCTGCACGGGGAAGCTGACGTTGGAGTGCCCCGACGAAGGCGCGATGATTCGGCTCGACGATGGGACCCCATTTCAGTGTCACGCCTCGCCGATTCCCGTGATGCCGGGTATCCACACCGTGACGGTGGTGGCGTGGGACGAGTCCTTCGACGTCGCGGTGGAGTCCGAACCGGCGATGCTCAGCCTGCAGCGCTCCTTGGACGAGCCGCCGGTCCTCGAAGACACCAAGCAGCCCGCAGACCTCGAAGCCTCGGATACGCGCTACGCCCAACGAGGGCGGCGCGGCACAGTTCCCCTGGTCGGCCTCGCCGTGGCCGCGGCCGGCGTCACCGCACTGGGGACCAGTCTCGCCCTCGAGCTCGCGTGGGTCGCGCCCGCATTCGACGCCTACCGGGCCGCCGAAACGCCCGCCGAGTGGGACGCGACGCGGGAAGTGGCGCGCAATCGTCAGCGCACGAATCGTATCCTGCTGTTCAGCGGACTCGGCGTGACCGCGCTGGGCGCCACGTTGTTCGTCTTGCCGCGCAAGAGCGACGACTCGGTCGCGGTTCAGTTTGGAATCTCCGGCCCGACGTCCGTCTCTGCCACGGTGACCTGGTGATGAAGTACAGCCTGCTCATCGCACTGCTCACGACCCTGCCCGCGTGCGACACGTTTCGCGCGCTCGATTCGGTCGCTCGGCCCGGGGGCTCGGATTCCTCACGTGACGGGGCTCTGGACGCGCCGGACGACCGCGATGCAGACATGCCGCCGACACCGGACATGCCTCCTGCTGTCATTCCCGATCTACCGGTGCTCCCCGATCTGCCGCCGAACGATATTGGCCCGGACGTGCCCCCGGACCTCGGTCCCGACCTTTCGGGTCCCCAGGCGTGCCCCAGCGCGCGCCCGGGCGTTCCATCTTGGGCGAGCAGTGGCAGCGTGAGCGTGGCCGACGTGCCGTTCGACGCACGCCTGCCGCTGTCGGGCGTCGCGATCGCCGCCAGTGCGCATGGCGCCGCCACGCCGCAGTTCGTCATCGGCTACCAATGGAGCGACGCGGGTTCCGCGGCCCTCCAGGTCGCGAGTTGGAAGCCGCCGCAAGCGATCGACTCCAGACGGCTCGGACACGCCACCGCGGCGCCGTTCAGGGGCGTCGCTGTTGCGCGTCGTCCCAACGGCGATTTCGGGGTGCTCACCGTCGCGGAGAGTCCCGGGTGCATGGTGAGCAACATCCAGGCGGTCGCCTTCACCCTCGCGGGCGGCGGAGCGTTCAACCAGGTTGATCTGGCGACGATCAACGAGGCGTGCGGTCGTTTCAGACCGATCCCGGGACTGCTTGGACCCGATGGGGTCGCGCCAAACATGCGCCTGCTCAACACCACCGATCCCACCGGGCTGGTGCTCGCGTACCCGTGGGACGACGACCTGATGAGCGTTTCGTACTCCGGCAACCAGTTCTTCGGACACATCTCTGCGTCGACACGAGATCTCGTTGTGATCCCGAGCAGCGCCGCCGGGGAGTGGGGGTTGTGGCGGCCAGCGTTCGCGGATGTGCCGATGGTGGTCGACCTCGGGACCAACGGATCCGTCGAGGTCGAGTCGATCTATGACGACTGCTACGCCATCGCTGCACCGCTGGACTCCGGATTCTCGGTGACGCCGGTGGAGTGCACCGCGACCGGCTGTGCGACGACGCCGGCGCTGCCGACGAGCTTCGCGAGCGGCGCCGACCGGATCGACCTCGCCGCGATGCCGGGCGGCGGCTTCGTGGTCGTGACGTCGAGTCAAGGCGCCGCACAGCGCCTCGAGGCGCGGTTCTTCGATGACGCGTTCGAACCGGTCGCCGTGAACGGCGCGATGTCATACGAGCTGGCTCTCGCGGGGTCGGTCCCGGACCTTGCGGTCGCCGCGACCACGGACGGCGCCGCGATCGTCGTGGCGGTCGTCTACAACACATTCGGTGCCATGAGCGCGACGAAGCTCGTCGCGCTCACGCTAGAGTAGCCCG
>JBFIHF010000630.1:0-2735 GCA_041601915.1 Bradymonadaceae bacterium | reverse complement strand
GCGCGCGACACCGACGCAAGCTCCAACAGACGACGGAGATCGGCGATCGCTGCCGCGCCATCGGCGTTCGCCCCCAGACGAGCTTCCAGTTTGTCGAGCATCTCCGCGTTGAACGCCGCCACGGTGCGGTCTCCGCGCTCGTCGACCTGCGGCAGTTGATCGGTGAGCAGCGAGATCGCCGCGGCGTCCAGGCCCATCGCATCCAGCTCGCCGCGCACGCCGTCGAGCCCGATCTTGTCCATCTTGTCCAGCGTGCCAAGGACGACCGCATGATCGTCGGTGCCCACCCCCGCGACGTCCATCAATGCCGAGAGCACCTTGCGGTGGTTCACGTGGATGCGGAACCCCTCGAAATTGAGCCGCTCCAGAATCTCGGCGAGCGCCGACGTAACCTCAGCCTCGACGGTCATCGATGTCGAGCCGACGATGTCCACGTCGCACTGGTAGAACTCGCGAAAGCGTCCCTTCTGCGGGCGATCGGCGCGCCATACGGGCGCGATCTGGAAGCGTTTGAAGATCCGCGGGAACTCGTTTCGGCTCTGCGCGTAGACGCGAGCCAACGGCACGGTGAGGTCGTAGCGCAGCCCCATGTCGCACAGGTCGGTATCGCGCACCTCATCGGCTTCCAGCGCCCGAGTGAGCTTGTCTCCGCGCATCAGCACCTTGAACAGCAGCTGATCCCCTTCCTCGCCGTACTTGCCGAGCAGCGTGTCGAGGCGCTCCATCGCGGGTGTATCGAGCTGCTCAAAGCCGTACGACCGATACACCTCCTCGATCACGCCGAAAACGTGGTTCCGGAGGCGAACCTCGCCAGGGAGGAAGTCGCGAAACCCACTGGGCGGCTTGGTCGATGGTGCCATAGCTACAATCCGTTGACGCGAATCTTGCCGATCGTGATTCGATCTTTGCCGTCGTGGGCCTCGCGGGGCTCGACTTTCATGCGGCGGCTGCCGAGGAAGAACCCCATGTTCAGCGTGTACTCCCCGGGCGTCGAGTACGACTCGATCTTCAGCGGGTGCACGTCCTTCACGATGTCGCCCGGCAACCAGTAGTTGGTCGCGAACTCGCCGTTGTTCGGGGTGTGGTCGCCGTTGATGCGTGCACCAGGGTAGTCGACGTGCAGGAAGATCTTCTGCGACGACGGCACACGCTTGAGCACGCGGAAGAAGTAGACGATCGTCATCGTGTCCCCCCAGCCGTACTCCACGAGACGCCCAGCGGGCGCCTTGCGATCCAGGGAGTAGCCGAGAAACTCGAGCTGGCCATCGAACGTCGCGTGCTTCTGCTCGCCCTTCGACGTGAAGGCGACCGGGAAGTCGATCTCGGGCTCACCCTCGACGATCTTGTCGTTCACGAAGCTCTGGTCGGTTTCGCCCGGCTTGAGCTGGTTCGACACCAGAAGCAGTCGGCTCGAGCGCGCGTCGAGCACATAGAGGTTGCGCTTGAAGCGGTTGCGCACGTCGTAGTTGATCGACGCGAGCTTGGCGCGCGGGATCACAGCGAAGAAGCGGGTCGGTGAATCGAACAGCTCCGTGAACTCCGTCGCCCCTTTCATCATCTCGACGTCGGTTAGATACACCGAGTTGTCGCGCGATGACACCTGATAGCGCCACAGACTCTCACCGGGACCGGCGAGGCTCGTGTACGTCTCGAACACGCCACGCTGCGAGAGGTGATTGGTGACGTTGGGCACGAAGATAAACAGGAACATCGCCGCGACTCCGGCCATGAACACCGCGAGCGCGGGCGCAAAGCCCGACGGCGTCTCCGCGAGCCGCGCGAACGTGCCGATGGGCCCTCCGGCGGCATGCACGGCGTCCTTCTCGTTCATGCGTGCGATGAACGCCGGCTCCGTCGACGGCGGCCCCCAGACATCACCCCAGCGCTTCTGGCGGACCGCCAGCAGCGCCTTCGGCAGGTTGCGCGCGCCTTGGACCAACAGTACGAACCAGCTGACAAGACCGAAAAAGTAGACCGCGAGCACGCCACAGATCGCGTATTTCAGCGGCTTGTAGAGCGCGCCCCAGCTGAAGTCCTCCGGAAACTCGAACCCTTGCTGCAGATTGAGATACGTCTCGATGAAGCGGGCGGGAAAGCGCTCGAGGTCCTTGCCGATCATCAGCACAATCGTGATCGCCACGAAACCCGTCACCGCGGGGACCAGTGGATGACGACGCATCCGTGCCCAGTACTCCCGGTCCGTCATCGCGAGCCCAATGCTGGCCGCGATGGGGAGATACGCCGGGTAGAAATAGTGCGACCACGCCGCCGCAGCGCCCATCACGACGGCGCCCACGACGATCCAGACGAGCAGCAATCGACGCACAAACAGCCGGTCCGAGCCGAAGTCTGCCGCCGTCTCGCCGGTCTGGCTGTCCTGCGTCGCCGTGGCTTGCCCAACGTAGACGAAGCCGAGCGGCAGCAGAGCGACCCACGGGAACAGCGAGAACCCGGCCTGACGTACGGTCACATCGAACGTCAGGTGCGAATCGAGCAAGCCAGCCTCAAACACGTGATTGGCCAACATGTAGCCCAGCACGCGGATGTCGCCAAAGACCTGACCGCTGTCCAGCAGGATCGGGTTCGCCTCGGTATACATGCGCGCGAGCCCGACGGCCGTCGCGACGCCGATACTCGTGCCCAACAAGCCCGGCAGGCTGAAGAACGCTCGCCCAGGGCGCGACTTGCGCCCGAACCAGAACAAGCCGAGCACGACGAGCGCCGGCACCACGATG
>JBFIHF010000629.1:0-2744 GCA_041601915.1 Bradymonadaceae bacterium | reverse complement strand
TGCCGCCTTTCCCGGCGTCGACGCGCACCCAGCCAGCGCGCAGGTCGACTTCGCGGACATTCAGCGCGCAGAGTTCGGAGACCCGCAACCCCGTCGCGTAGAGCAGTTCGATCATCGCGTGGTCGCGCTGCCCTTCGGGGGTCGTTCGATCGGGGGCAGCGATCAGGCGTTCGACTTCGTCGAGGGAGACGATCTTGGGGACTCGGCGTCCGTAGCGGGGCAGATCGACGTTGGCGGTGGGGTTGGCCGCCGCGATGCGGTGCGCGGTCAGGTATTTGTAGAGCCCGCGCAGGGCGGTGATCTTTCGCGCCAGAGAGCGTGGCTTCAGACCGCGTTCGAGGTCGAAGACGAGCCAGCCGGTCACGTCCGCGGGCTGCGGTGCATCGACGTGGATGCCAGCACCGTCCGGGCACATGTGTTCGGCGAACTGCCCGAGGTCGCGGGCGTAGGACTGGATCGTGTTCTTTGCGAGGTTGCGCTCAATCTTGAGATGGGCAAGATAGGCGTCGATGGCTGAATCGAGCGTCATGCCTACATCGTCACACATCGAGGTGGGCGCGTCCAAAAACGCCCCGCCGAGCGGGGGCCGATTCGGGCTGGTCGTCCGTGGCGATTTGGACCTCACCCTGGGGCAACTCGCGGGGTTCGGACCGAAGTCGGTCGCGAAGCTCGAGAGCCGCGGCGTGACCTCGCTGCTCGACTTGCTGACGCTCTTCCCCAACCGCTACGAGCGAACCCTGTTTTACCCCCGCGGGGCGCACCTCGAGGCGGAGCGCCCCGAACACATCGTGTTTCGCGGGGTCGTGACGTCGGTGCGCAAGCCGCAGCGCGGCAGTCGACAGCCGCTGGAGGTCATCGTCTCATGCGACGGTGAACGTGTGGTTCTCGTGTGGTTTCACATCCCGGGGTCGAGGTTTGCGGACGGCTTTCAGAGAGGGCGCGCGCTAGAGGTGGCGGGGGCCGTCGATTGGTCGCGCAGCCTCGGCCGCATCGTGCATCCGCGGACGCGGTGGGTCGGCGAGGAGCCCGCTGGCCCGACGTCCGTGCGTTGGGAGCCGATCTACCCCGCGGTCGAGGGGGTTGCAGCGAAACGTCTGCGCGCCGCGATCGTCGAGGCGTTCGGCCTCGTCGAAGACGCCCTGGTGGACGTCGTGCCCCCCACGTCCCTGGCGGACCTCCAGTTGGGTACGATCCGGGACGCGCTCGCTGCGCTACACGCGATCGGCGAGCGCGACGCGTCGGATCACGAACCGGCGTGTGCCCGCGCTCGCACACGGATCGTGTACGAGGAGCTGTACACGCTGCAGCGGACGTTCGCGTCGCAGCGAATGCTCTCCCGGGCTACGGCGCGCGCGCCGCAGTGTGCGCGTCGCGCAGTCGGCCGCTCGCTGGCGCGCGACCTGCCGTTCGCGCTGACGTCGGACCAACGCAACACGCTGTCGATGTTGGCGGACGGCCTCTCGCGCCCCGTCGCAATGCGCTGCTTGCTGCAAGGGGATGTGGGGTCGGGCAAGACGATCGTCGCGCTGCTGCTCGCCGCGATCGCACTGGAGAGTGGCGTGCAGGTGGCGTTGCTGGCGCCGACCGAAGTGCTGGCCCGCCAGCACTTCGACACCGCACGCAAGCTCTATGGCGACCGCGGGATGGCGGTGAGGTATCTGGGCGGTTCGCTGTCGTCGGCGGAGCGTCGGTCGGTCTCGGACTCCCTGGCGTCCGATGAGCCGATGCTGGTCATCGGCACCCATGCCCTGTGCTCGACCGACGTGACCTTCGCGAACCTCGGGTTTGTGATCATCGATGAGCAGCACAAGTTCGGAGTCGATCAGCGCGAAGATCTGCTGGCGAAAGGCGTCGATCCGCACTTGCTGGCGATGACGGCGACGCCGATCCCGCGCTCGCTCGCGCACGCGGTGTTTGGCGACCTCGACCTCGCGGTGCTCCGCGAACGTCCGCCCGGGCGCGAGCCCGTTCGGACCTATCTTCGTGACCGCGGGAGCCGCCCCGCGCTGTACGAGTGGATCGCGGACACGGTGGTGGCAAAGGGCCAACAGGCGTTCATCGTGTTTCCCGCGATCGAGGACGATGCTCGCGGATTTCGCCCGCTGTTGGCGGGGTCCGAGGAGCTTGCCAACGGCTGGCTGCGCGGTTGCCGGGTGGGCGTGCTGCACGGTCAGATGGGCGGTGAGGACAAGCTGGCGGTGATGAAGCGCTTTGCCGAGGGCGCGCTGGACGTCCTCTGCGCGACGACGGTGGTCGAAGTCGGCGTCGATGTCTCGAATGCGACGGTGATGGTGATCGAGTCGGCGGAGGCGTTCGGTTTGAGCCAGTTGCATCAGCTTCGCGGCCGGGTGGGGCGCGGCCACGTGCTCTCGCGCTGCGTGCTCGTGTGTGGTGACGGCGCGTCGGCGAGCGCTCGCGACCGGCTGCAGTTTTTCGAGTCCACCGACGATGGCTTCGAGCTCGCGGAACGAGATCTCGTGGTCCGCGGACCGGGCGAGTTCCTCGGCGCTCGGCAGTCCGGTGCGGCGGAGTTTCGATTCGCGGATCTGGTCCGCGACGCCGAGTTGCTGGCGCGCGCACGATTCGACGCCTATCTGGAGGTATTCGGCGACCTCGGAGCGAGCGGAGTCGGCGCGGTGTCAAAACGTTGACAGGCGCTCCATTCAAGGCGGATCGCAAGTTCGCCTTGTTTGGCCTGTCGCCGAGTGGGTATACTGAACCGGTCGCGATCCCGCCTCCCAACT
>JBFIHF010000628.1:0-2756 GCA_041601915.1 Bradymonadaceae bacterium | reverse complement strand
GACGGCCAGTGGTGGGTGCAGGTGACGGTGCCCGGTTTCGAGTTCAGGCGGTGGGTTCCGATGAGTCTTGTTCTGGAGGTGGTGTGATGCGTCCGGTGCCGCGGTATCGGTGTCGTGGCCGGGTGGCGGTGCCGTGCTATCACGGTCATGTCGCCCCGGTGGACTGGCGGGAGGACGGCACCTACCAGGAGTCCTCGGACACGGTGCTGTGCGACTCGTGCTACGTGGCGATCATGGACGCTTCCCCGTCTGGCCGGGGGTTGGCGGACGAGATTTTGGGGACGTTGCAGTTGTTGCGTGAGCGGCAGCGGCGGGGGGTGGCGTGATGCGTGGCCCGAACACCCCGGAGTTGTTCACGTTGGAGGACGCGCTGGGTGAGGAGGATGCGCGGGCGGCGGCGCGGGCGGCGTCTACGGTTGGTGCGCTTGCGGAGCAGGACCGGATCAGGGCTGCGGAGGCGTTGGCGGAGGCGGAGCGCGAGTACCGCAAGGCGCTGGCGGTCGCGATCACCGACAAGCATGGTGCGGGGGTGGCGTGGACGGTGTGCGCGGACCTCGCTCGCGGGGAGCCGAACGTGGCGGATCTGCGGTTTGGGCGGGATGTGGCTCGCGGGGTGCTGGATGCTGCGGAGCAGCGCGCGTTCCGGTTGCAGGCGGATCGTCGGTCGTTGCACGCGCTGACGGAGTGGTCGATGCGGCAGGCGTTGGCGTTGAGCCCTCCGGTCCCGGAGCCGCAGGTGGGCGTGGTTGGTGGGAGGCGGGCGGCATGAGCTCGGTGTGGGTTGGGGTGGATGTGTCCACCCGCAAACTCGCGTTCGTCGCGCACATGAGCACGGGCGAGGTGCGCTGCCTGGTCCGGCCCTTGGACGGGTCGTTGCGCGGGGCGCGCCGGTTGCATCACGCGCGCCTGGTTGCGGAGCGCACCGCGCGCACCATGTTCCCGGACGCGGCGTGTGTCGCGGTGGAGTTGCCGTTCACGCCGCACCAGAACGTCGCGCTCATGGGCGTGGCGGCGGTGACGTTGGAGGCGGTGCAGGCCGCTGTCCCCGGCGCGGTCGTGCTGGACGTGAACACGGGGGTGTGGAAGCGGGACACCGTTGGTTTCGGTAACGCGAGCAAGGAGCATGTGATGGCGCACGCGCGGGCGCAGGGGTATGACGGGTCGGATCAGGACGTCGCTGACGCTTGGTGTATCGCGGTGTTCGCGCGTGAGGCGTGGCTCTCGGAGGTTCGGTGGGTGGCGGCATGAGCGGTGAGGCGAGCGTGCTCGACGTGCTGCTGTGGGTGTTCCAGGCGGTCGGCGCGCTCTCCGTGGCGACCTTCCTGCTCATGGTCGCCTGGACGGTCTGGTTCTGGTTGCAGGAGCGGCGGGAGCGGGATGCGCGGTGGGCTGAGTTCGAGCGGTGGGTCAACGACGAGGGAGCCACACGATGAGCCATAAGACCCTGCCGGACCTTCTCGCGGAGTGGGCCGACAAGTGGGAGGTCAAGGTGCCGCGCGGCCATGTTCTCGCGTGCCGCACCGCGCGAACCAGCCGCGAGTACGTGTGGCGGGATGGTGTGAACACCGCGCCCGGACCAATCAACCACAGGAACAAGGACGCGTGCCCTTCGGGGTTCGGGGATGGGTTGTGTGTAGCTCGGTCGTGGGCTGGGATGGCGTCTGGTGGTGTGAGCGCCGCGTCCGGCTTGCTGCTTTGCACGGTCGCCCCGAGGGATGTGTTGAGCGACCCGGCGGGGGAGAAGTTGCGGTGCGCGAGGGTCACGGTTAGGCGACGGTTCTGGGTGGAGAACATGAAAACGTACCTCTACGGGGCGTACCTCTACGGGGCGGACCTCTCCGGGGCGAACCTCTCCGGGGCGAACCTCTACGGGGCGAACCTCTACGGGGCGGACCTCTACGGGGCGGACCTCTCCGGGGCGAACCTCGGAGCGTGGGAGCGTGGCCCGGACGGGTACGCACGACGGACGGCCACACGATGATGAGTGTGTCTACCGGCATCGAGTGGACGACCGCCACCTGGAACCCGTGGCGTGGCTGCGACAAGGTCAGCCCCGGGTGCGCGCACTGCTACATGTTCACCGAGCAGCGCCGCTACGGCCGAGACCCCAGCCGCGTCACCCGCTGCTCCGACGCGACGTTCTACGCCCCGCTCAGGGCGAAGAAGTGGCGAGACCTCCCCGCCGGCAGCATGGTGTTCACGTGCTCCTGGTCGGACTGGTTCCACGAGGACGCTGACGCGTGGCGCGACGAGGCGTGGGAGATCATCCGGCAGCGCCCTGACCTGATCTTCCAGGTGTTGACGAAGCGCCCGGAGCGCATCAAGGACCACCTGCCGTGGGACTGGAAGCTCGACGGCGTCCCGTACCCGAACGTGTGGCTCGGTGTCACCATCGAGAACCGCCGCTTCGTACAGCGCGCCGACCTCCTGCGCGAGGTGCCCGCCACGGTCAGGTTCATCAGCGCCGAGCCCCTGCTCGGGCCACTGGTCTACGACGACGGGTGCTACCCCGGGTGCAACTGCGGCGCCCCGATCCCCCTGCGGTGGGCCGACTGGTACAACCGCCCGCCGCTGTCGCTCTCGGGCATCGACTGGCTAATCGTCGGCGGGGAGTCCGGCCCACGGTGCCGCCCGTTCGACCTCGACTGGGCGCGCGACCTCCGCGACGCCTGCGAGCAGTCGGGCACGGCGTTCTTCCTCAAGCAGCTCGGCGGCCACCCGAACAAGCGCGGCGGGGACCTCGCCGTGCTGGACGG
>JBFIHF010000627.1:0-2757 GCA_041601915.1 Bradymonadaceae bacterium | reverse complement strand
GATCCCGGCCGGCGTGTACTTGCTGCCGGGGCCGGTCCAGCCACCGTCGGCGAACTCCTGCAACCCGCCCTGCGGGTTGACGATGAACCGACCCGCGGCCTTGACGTTGATCAGGATGTCGCGCCCGTGCATGTTGTCGATCCCGCGCTGAGTTGCCGCGATCGCCGCGTTCGCCGCAGCCGTGTCCGCCGTGATCGTCGTGTTGCGGGAATCGGGGATGCCCAGGATCTGGTCGGCGAGGTTCTCAGCGGCCTGCCGGTTGATGCCCATCTGGATCGCCGAGTTGATGAAGCTCTGACGCAGCTGCGCGTCCTTCGTCTGCACCTGCTCTGCCGTCGCGCCCTGCTGGATCATGGTCGCGATCAGCTGGTTACCGGAGTCCCGGATACCGAGCAGGACGTCGGCGGCCTCACGACCGTTCGCCGACTGCAGGTTCAGTTGCCCGTTGGTCTGCAGAACCGCGCCGCCAAGCTCGTCCATCGCATCCTTGGAGTCGGCGAGCGCGGCGTGTAGGGACGCCTCCACCTGCAGCAGCGAAACGTGGGTGCCGGTCAGGATGTCCAGCGACAACTTGAAGCCGTCGACCGCCTGCTTGGCGTCGTCGAAAGCGTCCTTTGCCACCTCGGTCGACTCGGCCAGGTTGATCACGGCCTCAGTCGGCGCGGACCCGAACTCGGCGGCATAGAAGTTCTGCATCAACCGGAACGTGTTGCTCATGCTGCCGGTCAGGTCGATGTCGTACTTCGACGCCAGGTCGAGCACCTGATCGCGGGTCAGGCCGAACCGACGACTCATCACATCGACGCTGGCCGTGACCTTGCCCTGCGCCGCGGAGGCCCGCTCGAGGGCTTCCTCGTATTCGTCCAGGGCCTGGCGGTCCTCGATGAAGTTCATTGCCGTCGCCTGGGTGCTGCCGAACAGCAATGAGTCCCAGAGGCCGACATCATCCATCGACGCGAGATCGTCACGGAGGTCACCGACCTTCGCCTGCAGCTGGTCGACCATGCCGGCAAGGGCGCTGAACTGCTCCCCGCCGCGGGAGTTGTTGACCGCATCCCACATGCCGGCGACCTCTTCGCGGGCGTCCTCGGCCGCGCTGGCGAATTCGATGATCCGGGTAATGCCGTAGGTCACTGCGGCAACCGCGAACAGCGGGGCAGCGGCAGTGATGAAACCCGCGACCGCCGTGCGTGCGGCGGCGAACGCTGCGGACAAGTTGCCTGCCACCCCAAGGATCCCGGAGAGGCCCAACACCACAGGCGTGAGAACCATCCGGTTGAACGCCACGGTGACGGCCGTGACTCCGCCGGCCAGCTGCACCGCCAGCACCCCGGCCAGCGCCAGGGCGACTTCCTTGTTGTCCATCAGGAACTTGGCGAGGTCGCCGCCCGCATCCAGGACATCGCCGAGCGCAGGGATCACGTGGGTGCCCAGCACGTCGGCCAGCGCCGACCACGCGGGCAGCAGTCGATCCCCGACCGCGACCTTTAGGTTCTCCCACTGCGCGGCGGCACGCTGAGCCCGACCAGCAGCCGTGTCCGACTCGCGACCGAACGCACCCTGAGCATCCGCCGACTGCTCGGTGATGAGCGCCAACGTCGCCATCGCCTTCGCGTTCTGACTGAGCCCGGTCGCGCTCTCCGACAGGCCCATCTCGACGGCCTTCGCGCCGACAGCGGCAGCCGTCAGTGAGATGCCGTAACGCTCGATCGGGTCCAGCTCACCACGGAACGCCGACGACAGCGCCTCAACCGCAGTCTGCGTCGACCCACCGAACTGCGCGGCCAGGTCAGCGCCGATGCCGATGATGCCCTCGGTCTTGTCCGCCAACTCATCGAGCGGCACCCCAGCGTTCTTCATCTGCGAACCGATGATCGTCGCCAGCTCGCGGTATGAGTTCGCCGACAGACCTAGCGCCCGATCCGCCTCATGCGACGAGGCGATGACGCTCCGGGCATAGCCCTTGAACACGGCCTCAACACCGCCGATGGACTGCTCGGCGTCCGACGCGGCGTCGATCGCACCCTTCAGGCTGACCGCGAGCACGCCGCCGACAACACCGGCCAGCAGAGTGGCTCCGCGACCGGCCATATCGAACCCGCGCTGCGCCTTCGTGCCGGCGGTCGTCGCGGTGTCGCCGAGACTCCTGGTCGCGGCCGCGGCACGGGTGACCGGGCTGACATATCCGCCGACGTCGGCGACCAGTGCAACACTCACGACCCGATTAGCCACGGGAAACCGCCTTCAGCTTGAGCGAGCAAGAGGGGTGGGGAGCTCCCCCGCCCGCCGATCGGCTTCCGCACCACCGGTCTAGGCGGCTTTCACACACAGCGCTTTCCACCACATCGGCTCGCAGCCCACAGAGGGCTCCAGGGGGGCCAAATCGGCCCTGAGAGGGCATGTGCGGCCCTCTGTGGAAAAACTCGGGAGGGAGATGACGCCTAATCCAGGAGGTGCGGAGACGAGTCGTGGAGGGGGACGTCCCCCTGTCCTGGCTCACGCGGCGCTCATCCCGTACCGCTGCCGAGCCGCACTGGCGAATGCGGCGGCGGGCTCGCCCTGGCGTCGCACCACCTCTGACTGGATGGTCTGGATCCGCTGACGCAACGTGTCGGGCGTCGCGAGCGACAGGGTGAATCCGCGACGTGCCGCGTCCCACGCGCTGATGCGAGGCCTGCCGAACTGCTCATCGACGAAGGTGCCAGCCGGGACCTCGGCGATTGTGAGCAGCCAGTACCGCGGGTCGACGTGCAGGTG
>JBFIHF010000626.1:0-2766 GCA_041601915.1 Bradymonadaceae bacterium | reverse complement strand
GGACGTCTGGGGACCAGCGAATCGCCGTCGATCGCGGCGCCGCGCGTGGCGTGGTCGCGGTCGATCGGGATCGCGAGCTGGCTCGACAATCCGACGATCGCGGATGGTCGTGTGTTCGCGCCGTCGTCGGGCCAGGTGTGGAATCGCGCCGATGGCGGCGACGGGCTGTACGCGTTCGACCTGAAGACCGGGGACCCGCTGTGGTTCGCGGCGACGGCGGACGATGCGAACGGCGCGGCGTACGACCGCTGCCGGGTGTTCGTCGGCAGTGACGCGGGCACGTTGACGGCGCTCGACGCGCGGACGGGCCAGCAGCTCTGGGTGAGTGAGTTCGCGGGCAAGGTCTACTCGAACCCGCTGCCGATCGACGACGTGGTCATCATCACCGCCGCGCCGGATCTCGTCGCGGCCGTGAACGCGGCGACGGGCAAGGTCGTGTGGCAGGCCAGCGTCGGTGCGACGGTGCGCGGCGGAGCGTCCGCCGACCCCGATCACGTGTTCGTCGCCACCGAGGCCGCCCGCGTGATCGCGTTGTCCCGGCGCGACGGGACGACGGCGTGGTCGACCGAGATCAAGTCGGCCGGCGTCCAGGCCGCGTACTCGGCGCCCACGGTCGCTAACGGCAAGGTGTACGTGTCGTTTGTGCGCGACACCTACTACGACGTCCCGGCGGTCCAGATGTACAACGCGGCCACTGGGGACCGCATGTGGGCGGCGCGAAACACCCAGCGGCTCACGGGCGGGTGGGGCAACATCCGCAGTTCGCCGGCACTGCACGATGGGCGGCTGTACTGGGGCGAGGCGTACTCCAATCGCATCGTGGGCCTCGACGCCGCGGAGGGCGACGTGACGACGAGCTTGTCCGCGGGGCTCTGCATGTTCCCGCACTGGCCGTCGCCGGCCGTGGCTCAAGACCTCGTCTACGTCCCGCGGCACGACGGCGGCGTCTACGCCTACGACATCGAGAAAGGAACGCTGCGGTGGTCGCTGTTCCTCGGTGAGGCGAACAACATCTCGCAGTCGTTCCCGCCCGAACACCTCGAGCGCGGCAACGACCGCTGCGAATGGGACCCCCCGTTTGGTCGGGCCGTGTACGCGTCGCCCGCCATCGCGGCGGACGGCACGCTGGTCATCGCCACCGGCGACGGTTGGCTCCACGCGATACGCGATGGGGGCGTCGCGCCGTGAGAGCCGCGCTCGTCATCGCGTTCGTCGTGTTGTCGGGCTGTCCGGCTCCGTCGTCATATCCGCTGCAGATCTGCTCGGAGTACGACGAGCCGTGCGCGGGCGCGTTCGAGTGCCTCGGCTTTCATTGCGTCGCGGATTGCCGCTTCGAGGGTGATTGTGACCTCGGGTTTCGGTGCAAAGGTGAGCGATGCCTGCAGTCGTGTGAGGCGCAGGACGACTGCACGATCGGAGTCTGCGAGGCGATCGGGGACGGGCGCCCCGGCAGCGCGTGCGAGCTGCGGAACCTGCCGCAGTGCGGGACGGACGACCACTGCAACTGGGGGTTGTGCGTCAACGGCGGATGCCTGTCGCGCTGCGACTGGGTCGGCGAATGCGGGCTCGGCTCGATCTGTGACTTTCGCCGCGGCGACTACGGCACGTGCGTCCCGGACCCCGACTACGTGCCACCACCGCCGATCACGGCGTGCTTCGAGTCCCCGGCACCGGACCAGTGGTGCCAGTCCAAGCTCGGGGTGTGGAACGCCTATTGCGATGGCGCTGACTGTGCGCGGTACTATCCCGCCGTGGCGGTGGTCGACGAGAGCCCCCCCGAGGCGTGCCTGGAGGGCGACGAGGCACCGGGCACCGATCTGATGAGTGTTCAGATCTTCAACGTCGGTGAGACCTACTCGTCGTTCGTGGACCTCGGCGAAGGGCCGGACAACCTGCATGTCGGCGTCAACGACGTGCAGACGTTCGACGCCGCGGAGTGTGGCAGCGACTGGGTGAGCCTCGGCTGCGGGGGCGTGGCGGTGTTCATCGACGGCCAGGCTCCGCTGAGCCGCGGCAGCCGGGTCGAAGTGCGCACGCAGACCAACTGGTGCGAGCCGGGCGCCGACGTTGCGTCGGTGTACCTCTGCGATGACTACCCGTACGATCGTGCGACGGCCCGTCAATCGTGCGTCACGTACCTCGGACCCGTCTCCGACGTGGTGCTCACCGTGCCGTGAGCGGACGGCTCAGCCTTTGACGCCACCGGCCGTGAGCCCGCCGATGAGGTGCTTCTGCAGCCGGAAGAACAGCGCCATCACGGGGAGCGAGACGAGGATCGCCCCGGCGGCGAAGTTGCCCCACTGGGTCGAGTAGTCGCCGACGAATCGCTGCAGCATCACCGGCAGCGTGAACATCGACTCGTCGTTGAGGAACGTCGCGGCGAGGATGAACTCGTTCCACGCGGTCATGAAACTGAACAGCGCCGTGACGACGATCGCGGGCCGCGCGAGCGGCAGCACGATCTTGGTGAAGATCGTCCACTGGTTGGCGCCGTCCATGATCGCGGCTTCCTCGAGATCCTTCGGGATCGTGTCGAAGTAGCCCTTCAGCGTCCAGACGCAGAACGGGATCGCCGAGGTCGAGTAGACGAGTACCAGGCCGGTCAGCGAGTTGAGCAGCCCCAGTTCGTCGAGCAGGATGTACAGCGGGATCGCCATCACGACCCCGGGAAACATCTGCGTGATGAGGAAGCTCGCCAGGCCGACCTTGCGCCCCGGGAACCGGAAGCGGCTGAACGAGTAGGCCGCCGTGCAGGCGAGCACGACG
>JBFIHF010000625.1:0-2777 GCA_041601915.1 Bradymonadaceae bacterium | reverse complement strand
GGCAGCGCGCCCGATTTGCGTTTCGGCGCTGCTTTGACGAACACCGCCTCGGCGTCGAGCAGGTAATGGGCGTTCGTGACGAGCACCGGATCGACCGCGCCCGCTTTCGCGGAGAGCCAGACGGCCTCGCCGCGCACGATGATCGTCGACTGCCGTACCGGGGAGTTGTTGCGTGGCACCACGATGACTTCGATTACGCGATCGCTGATCGCGGCCGAGGACTCGCGCAGCGTCTCCAGCGAAGTCGGTCGCGGCAGCGCGCCTTTGCGGCTCAGAGCCGCCGGCAGAATCGATTCCTCGGCCTTCGGCAGGTCCTCGGGACGGATGACTTCGACCGTCACGTCGTCGAAGTTCTGCTTCCACGACGGCTGCGGGGTCTCCTGAGCGCTCACGCTGCCCGCACCGATCCAAACCACCACCGAAATGAGGATCGCGCGGGAACATCTGTGGATGGCGGTTGTCTGTGGTTGCGACAAGGAAACCTCTCCTCACGTGGGAGAGCATACGAGGACCGACGTCGGCGTGCAATTTCGTGCGCTCAGGGCCGCATGGGGCGGCCCTCTTGACGGTGGAACACTCGATGAGTATGGTTCGGCACCTCTGCGCATGTAGGTTTTTGTATGCAGGGGCTGATCGCCAAGGAGTCTAGCCGGTGAGCAACCACAACCTTCGCGTCGCGCTCGTCTGGAATGGAACGGTCTTTCACGAAAAGACGTTCACCCAGACCGGCGATCCCACAGTCCTCGTCGGTGAAGAAACGACGAACCACTTTGCGGTCCCTGCCACGGGTATCCCCGATGTGTTCGAGATGTTCGAGCGCACGGACACCGGCTACAAGTTCCGATTCACGGACAAGATCGACCTCACCGTCACGATCAACGACGAAGAGTTCGACGCCGAAGAGCTCATCGGTGAAAAGTCGACGACCAAGGTCTCCAGCGCGGAAACCGGGGACGGATCGGCCACCGTGTACGAGACGGCCATCGGGTTCGAAGACTGGGGCATCGTGCATCTCGGCGACGTCGACATCTTTTTCCAACTCATGGAAAAAGGCGAGGTCATCGCCGGACGCGGCCTTGGCGGTCGCGTCGAAGGTCCGCTGCTGGGGACGATCCTCGCCGCCGGACTCGTGCACGCCGTGTTCCTCATCTCCGCGTTTCTGTTCTTCGAGGTCGATTCGGACCTCCAGGATATGCAGAATCTCGATCGCTTCGTGAAGATCATGGTCGATGAAGCGCCGGATCCCCTCGAAGAAGAAGAGCTCGAAGAGCCCGAAGAAGACACGACCGGCAAGAAGGCTGGCGGCGAAGAAGGCAAGTTCGGCGACGAAGAAGTCGAGATCGAAGAGTCCAAGGTCCCCAAGGTCGACGGCGAGATGGTCGAAGAGATCGACGTCAAGAACATCGGCGTCAACAAAGCCCTCTCCAGTGATGTGCTCGGAGCTGGTCCGCTGAAGAACATCTTCGGCAATCAGGACGGGTTCGACGCCAAGATGAACGTCGCGATGTCGGGTGAAGGCGACGCCCTTCAGATCGGGCGGGGCGCCGGCGGCATGGGCTTCCGTGGACTCGGCGGCGGTGGTGGTGGCGAAGGCTTCGGTCGGATCCAGGGCCTCGGCAAAGTCGACACCGGCGGCGGCAAAGGCACCGGTGGCAAGATCGGCAAGAAGGCCAAGCGCAAAGTGACCCCCAAGATGTCGAAGGGCGCGCCTGAGATCGGCGACTTCTGCGACAAGGGCAACATCCGGCGCGTCGTCGGCGGCAAGTCCAACGCGATCAAGTACTGCTTCGAGAAGGAGCTGCAGACCAACCCGAAGATCGGCGGCAAGATCGTCGCTCAGTGGAAGGTCGGCCTCGATGGCGCGGTCATGACGGCGTCGATCGCCGAAACGACGATGAACAACAAGAGCGTCGAAGGCTGTATCGCCCGCGTCATCAAGCGCATGCGCTTCGAGAAGCCCAAAGGCGGTATCTGCATCATCAACTACCCGTTCGTCTTCTCCGGTCTCGAAGAAGAGTAGACGGTCGATCGAATTCGATGAACGAAGGGCCGCCAGCGATTGCTCGGCGGCTCTTTACGTTTGCGGTCCGAATCCATTGGGGATGCGCCCGCATCTGAACGCGGGAAGCTCATCCAGCAGGAGCCAGAATTCATGCCCGAAGTGATCATTTATCGTACGACCTACTGCGGCTACTGCGACATGGCCAAACGCCTGTTCAACGACCTCGGCATCGAGTTCACCGAGATCGATGTCACCACCGACGCCGCGTTGCGGACCCAGCTCGTTCAGATGACGGGCGGTCGGCGCACTGTTCCTCAGGTGTTCATCGATGGCGTCTCCGTCGGCGGATACACCGACCTGCTGGCGCTGCAGCGTGCCGGCGAACTCGATACGATGCTGGGGCTCTAGCGTCCGTCCGTCCGACTAACTCGTACCGGAGGTCAAACGCCAGGGCATGAGGGCCAGGAGCGGATCTTTGCGCATCATCTGCGCGATGGCGAGCGGCTCGAGCACCGCGTTCGCCCCAGACACCTGCAATGCCGAGTGCTTCAGCATGTCTTTCAACGTTCGCGTCTGATGAGGAAAGTGCTTCAGGTCGACGTCGTCGCCCAGCGCCGGACCTTCGCCGGCGACGAGGGTCTTGAGCTGCCGCACCGCGGCCTCGAAGCCGCCGGTGTCGTCGACGAGGTCGCGGGCCAGCGCTTGCTCACCCAGGTACACGCGGCCGCGCGCGTAGCGATGGAGGCGACGGCGGTCGATCGCGCGAGCCTGACCG
>JBFIHF010000624.1:0-2785 GCA_041601915.1 Bradymonadaceae bacterium | reverse complement strand
GGCCAGGAAGACTTCGACAACGATGGCATCGGCGACGCCTGTGACAGCGACGACGACGACGACGGCGTGCTGGACGACGCCGACAACTGCCCGCTGGCGACGAACCCCGCGCAATCGGACCTCGACGAGGACGGCGCCGGCGATGCGTGCGACCCCGACGACGACGATGACGGAGTCGACGACGACGTCGACAACTGTCCGCGGATCGCGAATCCCGGCCAGGAGAACGTCGACGGTGATCCGTTCGGTGACGTGTGCGACACCGACGCCGACGGCGATTCGGTGCCGAATCTCACCGACAACTGCCCGCTGATTTCGAACCTCGCGCAGACGGACTCGGACCGAGACGGCCTCGGCAATGCGTGCGACGACGACGATGACAACGACGGTGTCGACGATGCGGTGGACAACTGCCCGGACGCTGCGAACCCCGAACAACTCGACATGGACGACGATGGGGCGGGCAACGCGTGCGATACCGACGACGACGGCGACGGCATTAGCGATGCGCTGGACAACTGCCCCCTTCTGTCGAACCCCGAACAGGTCGATCGTGACGGAGACGGCATTGGGGACGCCTGCGACCTCGACGTGGAAGGGGACGGCATCCCCGACGCCGTGGACAACTGTCCCGAGGACTTCAATCCGCGCCAGACGGACACCGATGGCGATGGCGATGGCGATGCCTGCGACCTCGACCCCGACGCCGACACCGACGGGATCCTCGACGTCGACGACAACTGTCCGGCCGTCGCGAACACTGACCAGGCCGATCAGGACGGCGACGGGTTGGGAGACGTCTGCGACGACGATCGCGACGGCGACGGCGAGCCGAACGCTTCGGACGTGTGTCCGGACATCGCGGGCGACCAGGTCGACACCGATGGCGACGACCTCGGCGATGATTGCGACGATGACGACGACGACGACGGGCTCAGCGACACCGACGAGGCCGAGCGCGGCACCGATCCCCTGCTCGCGGACACCGACGGCGATGGCGCCGACGATGGCGACGAGGTGGACGCGGGCACCGATCCACTGAACCCGAACGACTATCCGGGACATGAACGGCCCTTCGGTAGTCGGAGCGTCGGCGGTGGCTGCGACAGTGCTTCGTCGTCGGGAAGCTGGCTCGCACTGATGTTCGTACTGCTTGCTCTCGCGCTGCCGCGTCGCCGAACGCGCGCGGTTGCTGCCCTGATCGTGTTGTTGCCCGCGACCGCGTTCTCCCAGGGCTACGACTCACTGCGCCTCGATGCCTTCGGCATCGGGAACGGCGGGATCGGCGTCACGGGTTCGCCGACATTGCCGCCGCTGAACTACACGATCGGCACGACGTACTCGTACGGACACGTGACCGGCCGGTATGTCGACATCAACGGCGATGAGCTGCAGCCGCTGTTGAGCAACGAGCACACCCTGGCATTGCGCGGCGGCGTCGGCATCATCGACAACCTCGCCGTGTACGCGCAGGTGCCGTTCGTGCTGACGCGCACGGTCGGTGATTCGTTTGACGTGGCCGCCAACGGCATCGGGGACATCGATCTCCGACTGCGTTACGCCGTGCTGAATCGGTACGTCGCGCCGATCGGTTTCGCCGTCGAGGGGGCGCTGAGCGTGCCGTCAGGCACCGCACGCGCGCTGACGGGCACCGGTAGTTTTGCCGGCGGCATCAACATGATCGCCGACGGTCGGATCGGCGCCTTCGCGACGATCGCCAACGCCGGGTACATCTTTAGAAAGCGCAACGAGTTCGAGGGCAGCGTCCAGGACGACGCCATCAGCTACGGCGTGGCGGCGAAGTACAGCTTCTGGGATGGCTGGTTCACACCGATGATTGAGGCCCGCGGCGAGATCAGCCCCTTCGATGGCTCTGCCGGTGCGGAGATCCTGCTCGCCGCGAACAGTGAGTATCGCATGTTCAGCCTCACGTTGGGCGGCGGGCCGGGCGTCGGCTCCCATCTAGGCACCGCCAATTTCCGCGCGTTTCTCGATCTCGGGTTTACGCCCGGTGGCGGCGAACTCGATGGCGACGGAATCCCGGACAATTTCGACGCCTGCCCCACGATCCCCGAGGACCTCGACGGCTTCGAAGACAGTGACGGCTGTCCGGATCCGGACAACGATGGCGACGGCCTCGCCGACGCGATCGACAAGTGCCCGCTGGAAGCCGAGGACAAGGACGGCTTCCAAGACAACGACGGCTGTCCCGAGTACGACAACGACGGCGACGGCCTCGCCGATGCCGACGACTGGTGTAAGGACCAGGCCGAAGACCGGGATGGCTTTGAAGACGACGACGGCTGCCCGGAGCTCGACAACGACGGCGACGGCCTCAACGATGACCTCGACGAGTGTCCGATGGTCGCGGAGACGCCGAACGGCTTCCGCGACTCCGATGGCTGCCCGGACGAGCGTCCGCGCTACGTCTTCGACGACAGCGAGACCGTGATCCTGTACTCGATCAAGTTCCAACCGGGCTCCGACGAGTTGCTCGACGAGTCGTTCGAAGTCCTCGACGAGGTCGCGAAATCCCTCGCCGTCCAGTCCGAGGTGCGCGTCCGCGTCGAAGGCCACACCGACGACTCCGGCAACGCGAACGCCAACCTCGCCCTCAGTCAGCGTCGCTCACTCTCCGTCGTGAAGTACCTCATCGGCAAGGGCGTCCCCTCCGACCGCCTCGAATACGAGGGCTATGGCCCCACCCAACCCCTCGTCGAAAACACCGACGACGCCTCCCGCGCCAAGAACCGCCGCGTCGAATTCCGCGTCGTGCCGTAGGCCG
>JBFIHF010000623.1:0-2799 GCA_041601915.1 Bradymonadaceae bacterium | reverse complement strand
TGTCAGTGGTCACGATCATGACTCACCCGTAGGGCGCGCCTGTTCACGACCATGGCTCACCCCGCCGGGCGGTTGGTCACGGTCATGGCCCACCCCGGCGGGGCTTTGTTCACGACCATGGCTCACCCCCGGCGGGGTTCTGTTCACGATCATGGCTCACCCCCGGCGGGGTTGTTCACGATCATGGCTCAGCCCCCGACGGGGGTTGCTCACGACCATGGCTCACCTCCCCGAGACCGCCTGTGGCCCCCTCGATGCTCCGACAGGAGGAGCGCGAGATGGCCTACCGGGAGGTTCAGATGTGGGAAGTCCTCAACGTCCTGCGCCGCATTGGTCGCGGGGAGTCGGGAGCCGCGGTGGCGCGGGCAACGGGTCACACGCGGCGCACGGTTCGGCGCTACGTCGTGCTGGCGCAAGAGCTTGGCTGGGTGCCCGGTGTGCACGAGCCCGACGAGGCGCTCGCGCTCGAGGTGTATCGCGCGATTCGGCCGGGCTCGAAGTCCGAGGAGCTCGGTTCGGCCGAGAAGGATCTGGTACCGCATCGCGCGGCGATCACCGCGTGGCTCGAGACCACGACGGCCGGTAGCGAGACGCTGCGGCTGACCAAGGTCCATCGCCTCCTCGAGCGCAAGGGTGTCGAGGTCAGCTACGCGTCGCTGCGGCGCTTCGCGGTCAAGCACTGCGAGTTCGTCGGTCGCCTGCGCAAGACCGTGCGCCTCGACGAGGTGCCACCGGGCGAGGTGGCCGAGGTCGATTTCGGTCGGCTCGGGCTCATCGAGGTCGAGCCCGGCAAGCGACGCATGCTGCACGCGCTGCTCGTGACGCTCGTACACAGCCGCCACCAGTACGTCCACGTCACGTTCGAGCAGAAGCTCCCCGATCTGATCGCGGGTCTCGAGGACGCGTGGGTGTTCTTCGGCGGCGTGACGGCCCGCGTCATCCTCGACAACCTGCGTGCCGCGGTCACCAAGGCCGATCGCTACGAGCCGATCTTCCAGCGAACCTTCGAGGAGTACGCGGCCTACCGCGGCTTCGTGATCGACGCGGCGGCGGCACGCAGCCCGACGCACAAGCCCCACGTCGAGCGCGGCGTCTCGTACCTGCGGGACTCGTTCTTCCGTGGCGAGCAATGGCTCGACCTCGGGCACGTGCAGCGCGAGGCGATCCGCTGGGTGCTCGAGGTGGCGGGACAGCGCGTGCACGGCACGACGCAACGCAGGCCGCTCGAGGTGTTCGAGGCGAACGAGCGCAGCACGCTGCTCCCGCTCGTGCAGGCGCGCTTCGATCCTCCTACGTGGTACGCCGACGCCAAGATCCACCCCGATCACTGCGTGGTGTTCGAGAAGTCTCTCTACACCGTGCCCACGCGCTACGTGAACCCCAAGGCTGTCGCCGATGTGCGTGGCGACAGCAAGCTGGTGCGGATCTACGTCAAGGGCGAACTGGTCAAGACCCATGAACGCAAGGCTCCCGGCCAGCGTTCGATCGATCACGACGACTACCCCCAACACAAGGCTGGCTACACGATGCGAGATCCAGATCGGATGGTTCGAGAGGCCCAAGAACGCGGCGAGCAGGTCGGCGTCTTCATGGAGCGCTTGCTCGCGGGCGACTTCCCGTGGGCCAAGCTCCGGCAGGCGCAGGCGCTGCTGCGCCTGTGCAGCAAGTACGGTCACGAGCGTGTCGACGCGGCATGCCGACGCGCGCTCGCCTTCGACGTCATCAACGTCAAGAAGGTCGAGAGGATCATCAAGCTCGCTCCGCAGCCGTCGCCCTCGCCGAGCGGTCTCCCGCGTGGTGGCGAGCTCGTCCAGCTTCCCCTCCGCTTCCAGCGTCCGGCTGGCAGCTTCGCTCACCAACAACCCAACACATCATCGAGAAGACAAGAACATGAAGACCATCGAGATCCCACCGTCGCTCAAGACGGTGCTGAAACGACTACGCCTGTCGGGCCTGCTGCCGACGCTCCCCGACCGGGTCGCGTATGCCCGCAAGGAGAAGCTGAGTGAGTTGCAGCTCATCGAGCTCATGCTGCAAGACGAGATCGATCGTCGCGATCACAAGCAGCTCGCGACGCGCCTCGAGCATGCCGGCTTCGAGGAGGAGCAGACGCTCGAGGCCTTCGACTGGGACACCAAGGTCGCCTTCGATCACCAGCGTGTGCGCGACTTGTTCGGGCTCGGCTTCATCGACCGCGCCGAGGACGTGATCTTCATGGGGCCGGTCGGCGTCGGCAAGACGTTCCTCGCGTGCGCGCTCGGGCACGCCGCGTGTCGTGCGGGACACGATGTCCTGTTTGTGCGTGCCGACGTGCTGCTGCGCCAGCTCCACCAGAGCCGCGCCGACTTCTCGACCGAGCGCGCGATGCGTCGGCTGCTGGCGCCGGACGTGCTCATCATCGACGACTTCGGTCTGCGCCGGCTCGACCCCCAGCAGTCGAGTGACGTGTACGAGCTCATCATCGAGCGTCACCGCAAGTCGTCGACGATCATGACTAGCAACCGCAGCGTCGACGAGTGGGTGCCGCTGTTCGACGATCCGCTGCTGGCTCAGAGCGCGCTCGACCGCTTCGGACACAACGCCCACCAGCTCGTCATGGAGGGCCCGTCGTACCGCGATCGCCAACGCCCCGATCGTCGAGCCGAAACCGACGCGTCCGTCAAGCCCAGCTCGCGCCGCCGTGCACGTATGACCGGGAGGAAGCGCTGAGCCTCGCGCTCATGCTACACATCCCAGGTGTCTCGGGGTCCCTGGGCCATGATCGTGAACATGCCTGAGCCATGGTCGTGCACATTGACA
>JBFIHF010000622.1:0-2801 GCA_041601915.1 Bradymonadaceae bacterium | reverse complement strand
GTCGATAACTACCGCTGCCTCGCAGTCGCCGTCGCCAGCATCGATCCTTGAACAACCGGTCATGGGTCTCTACGGTCCCAGATTCGCCGACCTTCAGCAGAACGCTGATTCCGTGGTTCAGTCGCCGCCCGTACCGGGCAGTCGAACATCACAATCCCAACAAAGAAGTGCTCATGGATGCATACGAAGTAATCGGCTGGGTGGGCGCCGCCTTGATGGTCAGTACGTTTGCGATGAAGCGCATGACGCCGCTCCGGGTGGTCGCCGTGTGCGCAAACGTCGCGATGATCACGTACGCGTGGGGGCTTCAGATCTACCCGGTGCTCGCGTTGCAGACGTGCTTGCTACCGATCAATGTCTTCCGATTGTCGCAGCTCCTGGAGATCGGACGCTCGCTGAAGGACAGCGGAAACAACTCGCTGGCGGCATTGGCCCCACACCTGCGCACGACGCATGTCGCGGCCGGTGAAGTTCTCTTTCGCATCGGGGACCATTCCGACCAGATGTACATCGTGGAGTCTGGGGAAATCCTCCTCGAAGAACTCCAGAAGACCGTGCATCCAGGCGAGCTGCTCGGAGAGCTCGGCGTGTTCGCCGACCAACAGAAACGAAGCGGCACGGCCATTGCGACCACGGACGTCGAGCTTCGCACCATTCCAGCCGAGACCGTTCGCCAGCTCTGTTTGCAGCACCCGGATGTGGGGCTCGCCTTGCTTCGAATGGTCTTGGAACGCATCCCGCATGGAGCCCCAAATGAGCCGATCATTGGATAAGACAGTCGTGAAATCCCAAGACGAAGGCGACTCCGTGCCACACAAGCATGCGGACACCGAGAGTCTCGCCCGCTTCCCCGACGAGAACCCACACCCGGTCATGCGAATCGGGACCGACGGGATCGTCCTGTACGCCAACGACGCCGCTGGGCCCGTGCTCGATCAAATGAACGTCGCGATGGGGGCCTGCGTACCGGTCGACGTACTATTCGCGGTAGAGGACGCCGCCTCGTCCGGAGACCCACAGCATCTGATCATTTCGTCGGGCGGCGTGGAGTACGCGTTGACGCTGTATCCGGTCCGAGGTCGCGACTATCTGAACGTCTTCGGTCGCGACGTGACCTGGGAGCGACAAACCGAACGCCGCATCCGAGATCTTTCGCGGTTTCCCGATGAAAACCCGAATCCAATCCTCCGGATCAGCGACGAGCTCGTCGTGCTGTACGCCAATGATCCAAGTCGCGCGATCTTGGCCGCGTGGGGCATCTCGATCGGCGAGCAGATTCCCGAGGAGATTCGGGAGCGCGTACGCAGCGGATTTCGCGCGGAGCGGTCCGTCTATCTCGAGGTCCGCTTCGGTGCGACCATCTACGCGCTGCAGGTCTCCCCGGTCGCAGGCGTCGGGTACGCAAACGCCTACGGCCGGGATGTCACGAGACTACGCCGAGCCGAGCAAGAGCTCGTCGAGGCCAACCTGATCCTGGCCGCGAAGAACGACGAGCTCGAACTCAAGAACGTCGTGCTCGAACGAGCGGGCCAGTTGAAGGACGAGTTTCTCGCGAACACGTCTCACGAGCTGCGCACGCCGCTGAACGGGATTGTCGGAATCACCGAATCCCTCTTGGACGGAGCCGCGGGCCCGCTTAACGCTCACGTCCGAGAAAACCTCAGTCTGGTGGTCAAGAGTGGTCGGCGATTGGCGAGACTGGTGAACGATATTCTGGACTTCAGCAAGCTCCAGAATCGCAGCCTCGATCTGAACCGATGTGCCGTCGACCTCAGGACGGCGTGCGATGTGGTCCTGTTTCTCAGTCGCCCCCTTGCTGAGCCCAAGTCGATCCAAACCGTGAACTCGATCCCCGTCGAGTTCGGGGCGGTGCTCGCCGATGAGGATCGACTGCAACAAGTCCTGCACAACCTCATCGGAAACGCGATCAAGTTCTCCGAAGGTGGCAGCGTGGAGGTCTCTGCGCGTGAATTCGATGACGAGGCGGGACGCCGGTGGGCGTCGGTCACGGTCAGCGACGACGGCATTGGGGTCCCGCCGGATCTGCAAGAGAAGATCTTCGAGTCCTTCGAGCAGGGGGACGGGACCGTTGCACGAGATTATGGTGGGACGGGCCTCGGCTTGAGCGTGACACGCGCGCTCGTGGAGCTGCACGGGGGAGAGATCAGCGTCGAAAGTGACGGCGTGCAAGGCGCCATCTTCACCTTCACCATCCCAACCGCCACGGCGGAGGATCGCGAGCTTCGTGGAACAGCGAACCCCGGCTCAGAGGGAAGACTTCAGCATCTGTCGTATACCGTGCCGGCCAGTATCGACGACATCGATGGCCCGGAGCCCGCGGTCGAAATGGAGGCGCATCTGATCGACTACTCGGTCGCCTCCGGGGAGCGGGTCGACGTTCTACTGGTCGACGACGATCCGGTGAACCTGCGCGTGCTACGCAATCACCTTGCGCCACGCGGGTACACCTGCCACGACGCCGAGAACGGTCCCGACGCTTTGGCCCTGCTCGCCGGCGGATTGCGGCCGGACCTTGTGCTTCTCGACGTGATGATGCCGAAGATGTCCGGCTTCGAGGTCTGCCGAGCCTTACGTGAGCTCTATCCAGCGCACGAGGTCCCGGTCGTCCTCGTCACCGCGCGCACGCAGGTTGCCGACCTCATCGATGGACTCAAGTCCGGGGCCAACGACTACCTCACCAAGCCGATCTCCAAGAACGAGCTTTTGGCGCGCCTGAAGACGCATCTGGAAAACGCGCGGATGAGCGTTGCCGCGGGCCGTTTCGTGCCCCGCGAGTTCCT
>JBFIHF010000621.1:0-2807 GCA_041601915.1 Bradymonadaceae bacterium | reverse complement strand
GCGACGAGCGCGACTTCACCGGCCGCCGGCGTCACCGAAAACACAGCATCGGGCCCGCTCGACGAGCGAGCCGTGCAGCCCGAGAAGCCGGGATTGTAGCTGGCGAAGTACTCGCCGATGCGACCGGTAAAGGGGCCGTTCGCGATGAGGTCGATGGCGCCGGCGCACAGGTTGTTGGTCACCGGTGCGCAGCTGCCCGCGGCGCAACCGAACGTACAGATGGCGGAGTCCCACCCCGTGCCGAGGGCCGTGCAGGTCTCCGCGACGTCGGCGCCGGCGCAGCGCAGCGCCCCGGGCGTGCAGATCGTCGGTTGCACCGAGATCGTGATGTTGCCGATGCCGTACCCGAACGAATCGGCTTCGGTGTCGGCGATCAGCCACAACGTCTGCGTGGTGGCGCCGGTGTTGAAGTACGTGAGCTCCTCGATGAGGCCGGTGTTCGCGTTGACGCCCGTGATACAGGTGCTGAGGTCCTGGCAATCTTGCACGAGGTACATCGATCCGCGGTCACCGGAGCTGAGCGTCTGCACGGCGTGAAGCACGTGAGCGGGCGGCAGTGTGACCATGTACGCCGAATCCGGACCCGCCGTCTGGGTCCCGAACGTGTTTGGCACGCAGCTGGGGTCGCCGGGGTCGTAGTCGTTGGTGAGCGTGTCCCAGTCGACGACGTCGACGAGACCGTTCGAGGCGTCGAGCGCCGTGAAGCAAACATCACCCTGCAGGCGAGCGCAGCGGCCCGTGGCATCGGTACAGCCGGCGGCGCAGGTCTCTTCCTCGAACCCCGTGCCCTGTCCGTTGCAGAACTGCGAGGTCGTGGCGTCGACGCAGCTGGCGTCGGCACGGCCGCAGATCACGGGCTGGGTGACCAACGACAGCTCGTAGGGACCGCCGGAGTTCGCCGTCCCGCCCTCGACGATCACGAAGTAGCGCCCCGGTGGCACGGCGGCCGTCAGGATCTCGGTGCCACTGCCGCCGGTGTTGTTCGCGCACGCGAGGGCGCGTGGCGCCTCGCATCGACGCTGCAAGCTCACCGCGACGTCGGCGGTCCCCTGGGGGTTCACGACGATGCGCACGTACGACGGCGTCGTGACCTCGAACGTGTAGACGTCCTCGCCGGCCTGATTGCGCTCGACGCTGCAGCTCGTGCTGAGCAGGTAGCTCGCCCCGCTGTTGGTATTGCCGCTCACGGTGTCGGTTCCCAGCGGCAGGGCGGCGGCGCAGGCGTCGACCGTCGGCTGATCGAGCAGGTCTGCGAACAAGCCGTAACGCACGCCGGCGGCCGTGATCGTGTCTTCGAGCACGCGAATCTCGTAGGTGCCGAGTTCGAGTACGCCGACATCGAGCACCACGCGCGCGATACCGTCGCTGTCGGTCGTCGCGCCGACCACCGTTCCGTTGGGGCGCCGGACCTCGACCTCGAGGCTGCCCAACCCGACATCGACGGCCTCGATCGCGAGGTCGACGACCAGCAATCCGCGGAAGATCTGCGAGTTGGCCGTGTTGAACGAGAAGACGTCGACGTCGCCGCTGCAGATCGACCCGGTGGCGTAGTTGCCGGGCTGCGATGCCATCGCGACCGCCGAGGCGGTGTCGTCGTTGGGCTCCAGCGCGTCCGGCACACAGGGCCCCGCCGGTCCGCAGACCCCGTCGATGCACGCCCGTCCGCCCAGGCAGTCCGTCGCGGCGTAGCAGGTCGAGCCCTCTTCGCACACCGAGTCGAGGGTCTCCGGGATGTAGACGCAGAGTTGAGTGCCGCGGCACTCGTCCCCACACTCCTCGCCCAGCGCCACGCACGCATCGCGCACACAGGAGAAGCCGTCGACGCAGCCCTCGCGGCCTTCGCAGCTGTCGCCGTTCTTGCAGCGCCCATCCACTGGATCGCACACACCGCGCGCACACACGCGCATCTGGGCATCGCATTGGTTGGGCAGACATGCGCCTTCGCCGCAGTAGTTGCCGTCGAGACACTCGGCATCCGACGCGCAGACTTCCGGCTCTACACACTCGGCGACCGCGGGATCACACACCCCGCGCAGACAGTCGAGCTCGGCGCAGATCGCCTCGCCGGGCTGACAGCTCTGGCCGTAGCAGAAATGCCCGCTGAGGCAGTCGCGCTCCTCAGTGGCGGCCGTGCAGATACCGCTGCTGACACACATCTGCGACATCGGATTACAGACGCCGCGAACGCAGTCGACGCTCGCGCACGGGTCCTCGTCGCACTGCGACGCCGCATTGCACCGGTACCCGATCACGCATTGTTGCTGGGACGCGCAGCTCGAACCGTTCACGCACGCCCCGGCCTCGCAGACGCCGCGCTCGCAGGAGCCGTCTTCGTCGCACGGAAACGCCGGGATGCATCCAGCGTCCGAGCACAACCAGCCTTGCAGGCATTGCTCCTCGGCCACACAGCTCCCCGCGTTGCGGCAGGTGCCGTCGGCCTCGTCGCAGACTCCGCGTTCACACGTCACGCCCGCGCAGTGATCCTCATTGGACTTTCCGCTGCAACCCCAGAGGGTCGCGAGCAACGCGAACAGCATGACTCTCAAGAGGCTTGGCATGCAGCGGAATATGCCGCAACCGACCGGTCAATTCAACCGATGGCCCCGGAGGGCTGCCCCATTGCGATCGCAGATAGATCGCGGAACGCCGACGAGTTGGTACGGCGCTTGCGTTGTAGTTCAGTGTGGGTGCAGGTGAGAGGAAGCCATGAAAGTACTGAAATTGATCGTTCTCGTGTTCGCAGTGGGCGTGGTGGCCTGCGAAGGCACGATAGAACTTGGGGAAGACACGGTTATGCCGGGTCCTTC
>JBFIHF010000620.1:0-2809 GCA_041601915.1 Bradymonadaceae bacterium | reverse complement strand
GTCGGCCGATCATGTAGCCGGCGGCCATCGACCACGTCGGGTGGTGGCGTCCGAGGGCGCGGATGTAGTTCACCTGGGACGTCATGAAGAGCTCGGCCTTGCGCTGAAGGTCTTTGCCCATGCGCTCCGGAGGCAAGACCAGGGGGATCGCATCGACCATCTGGTGGTAGGCGCGTCCGATCCCAAAGTACGACTGCACGATGAAGTGCGCGTCTTCGGCCAGCCGCTCCTCAGGCTCGGCGCGCTCGTTGATCGCGAGCGCGTTGCGAAACCCATCCGCCGCGCCTTCGTAGTCATTCAGCGCGAGCAGCGCGTTGCCGCGGCGCACGTGGGCCTCGATGCGGTCGAACGTGTTCACGTGCGGCCGCAGGAGGACCTCCGTCATGAGGTCCACGATCTCCTGGTACTCTTCGAGGGCCTCGAGCGCCACGACGAGGCGGTAGTACGCGTCGGTCGTCTCTTCGTTCTGGGGGAACTCCGTGACGATCTTGCGGTAGACCCGCGTCGCGTCGCTCCACTGCTTCAGTTTTTCGTAGGCGAGGCCCGCGTTGTACAGCGACGGCAAGTAGAACCGGCTGTCGGGGAAGTAGCGCAGGATCGTCTCGTAGTCCCGCGTCGCGTCCTCGTACATGCGGTTCGAAAACGCCCGGTACGCGCGGTCGAACAGGTCGTTGACGTCGATGGACTCGTTGGGGCCGTCGCCGGGCCGCACCAACATCGGGTCGAGGTTCACGACCTCCGACGGGTTCTGGCCGTTGCGTTTCTGCGCGCCAGAACAGCCGAACAGGGCCAACGAGAGGAGAAGTATGGGCAGGTGTCGTTTCATCACGTCAGTCTTAGATACCACGCGGCGAGATTTGTTCCAGTGCGGGCACGGAAACGCACCGTCTCTTGGACCGGGCGTTGCCTGTAGTGCGGTGCGCTGGTAGTGCATCCGGCATGACCGAAATGACGTTCAACATCGCTGGTTACCTCCCCGAGAAAGCCGCCGTGGCGCCGCACCGAGCCGCGGTCGTGATGCCGGAGGACCACACGAGGCTCGGGCAGCGCAAGTACGCGCATTTGACGTTCCGCCAACTCGACGAGCTGTGCGATGCCTACGCCCACGGGCTCGTCGACGCGGGATTCGAGCGGGGCGATCGCGTGCTACTGATGGTGCGTCAGGGGCTCGAGCTCATCGCGCTGACGTTCGCGCTGTTCAAGATTGGTGCGGTCCCGATCCTCATCGATCCCGGCATGGGGCGCCCGTCCTTCCTCGCCTGTATCGCGAGTTCCCGTCCGAAGCGAATGATCGGTATCCCCGCTGCGTTCGTCGCGAAACGGCTGTTCCGCAGGCAGTTCGCGACGGTCGAGACCTCGGTCTGCACGCGACCAAACTGGTGGACCGGCGCGCTGTGGTTGCAGGCGATCTCGCGGCCCGACGCGGGGCCTTTCGCCCCGCGAGCCACGACCCGCGACGACCTCGCCGCGATCCTCTTCACGTCGGGATCGACGGGGCCGCCCAAAGGTGTGCTGTACACGCACGGCATCTTCGACGGGCAGGTGCAGGCGATCCAGCGCATCTACGACATCCGTCCGGGTGAGGTGGCGGTGCCGGCATTCCCGCTGTTCGCGTTGTTCAGCGTCGCGATGGGTACCACCTGCGTGATCCCGGACATGGACCCCGCCAAACCCGCCGAGCTCAACCCCGCGCACCTCGTCGAGGCGATCCAGGACTTCGGCGCGACCATGGGCTTTGGCTCGCCGGCGATCTGGACGATCGTGGCGCGCTACTGCGAGGCGAACGACATCGAGCTCGATTCGCTTCAGCGCATGCTGATGTTCGGCGCCGCGATCCCGCCCAACCTGATGGAGCGCTGGGAGCGCATCATGCCGAACGGCCGCGTGCACACGCCCTACGGTGCGACGGAGTCGCTGCCGGTCGCGTCGATCTCCAGCGAGGAGGTCCTCGCCCAGACCGCCGCTCTCAGCCGGCAGGGCAAGGGCATCTGCGTCGGCGAGACCGTCGCTGAGGTCGACGTGAAGATCATCGCGATTTCGGACGGCCCGCTGGCGGCCTGGACCGACGTCGACGTGTTGCCGCCAGGCGAGATCGGTGAGATCTGCGTGCAGGGGCCGATGGTCACGCGCGGCTACGACAATCGCCCCGAACACGATGCTCTTTCGAAGATCGCTGGCGTCGACGACGGTACGTTCTGGCATCGCATGGGGGACCTCGGGTACTTCGATGAGCAAGGAAGGCTGTGGTTCTGCGGGCGCAAGGCGCATCGCGTCGTGACCGACACCGGGACCATGTTCACCGTGCCCTGCGAGGCGATCTTCAACGACCACGCCGACGTCTACCGGTCAGCGCTTGTCGGATTCGCGCCCAACGGTGCGGTCGTGCCCGCGATCTTCATCGAGCCGGAGCCGGGCAAGTATCCGCGCACCCCCGCGGCCGAAGCCGCATTCCGCGACGCGATGCTGGAGATCGCGCGCACGACCGAACTCACGGCGGCGATCGAGCACGTGTTCTTCCACGAGTCGTTTCCGGTCGATCGTCGACACAACGCCAAGATCCACCGCGAAGAACTCGCCGAGCTCCTCGCGACGAAACGCCTGAGCTAAACGCCGTCTCACAGGCATCGACACGGCGAAACGTAAGCGTCCGACAGACCCCGTTCTTCCGCCCGTCGATCCTCCCTGATATCTCGTGTTTGGGCTAGTCCGTCTGCGGCGGCGCGCGCCAGTTCCACGGCAGCAGCTCGTCGATCTGCGACTGCGGGTGGTCCTGAATTCGGATCAGCATGTCGGTCAGGTAGGTCTGAGG
>JBFIHF010000619.1:0-2812 GCA_041601915.1 Bradymonadaceae bacterium | reverse complement strand
CGGCGGTTCCGCGGCTGTTAGCACGACCGCGGTGCCGGGCCGTTTGCCGTCGAGTGCGATCGTGACGGACTCCGCGCTGGGATAGCGAGCGGCGGGATCGCGCGCCGTCATGCGCTGAAGGACGCGCAGCAGTGGGTGGTCCGGGTTGTCAGCGCCGGGGATCCCGAACACGTGGCCGGTTCGCATGCGGTCGATCTGGTCGGTCCAGCGGTTGCCGGCGAGCACGTCGCTGCCGTACAGCGCCTCGAGTCCCATCATGCCGGCGCTGTAGATGTCGGAGGCGGCCGTCAACGGATCGCCGCGCAGCTGTTCGGGCGACATATAGCGTGGGGTCCCGAGCAGTTCGCCGGCTTTGGTGATCGTCGCTGAACCGTCGTCGGTCGCCCGCGCGATCCCGAAGTCCAAGAGCTTGAGCGTCAGCGGCCCTTCGGCGGAGGTGAACAGCCGGACGTTGTCGGGCTTGATGTCGCGGTGGAGCATCCCCGCAGCGTGGGCCTCGGCGAGCGACTGCATGAGCTGGCGCAGGATGTGGGCGACGTCATCGGGCGGCAGCGTGCGCCGTGCCCGGAGGACGGCGCGGAGATCCTCACCAGGGACGTGCTCAAAGACCAGGTACAGCACGCCGGTCGGCGATTCGCCGCTCGCGAGTAGTTGCACGGTGCGCCGGTCGTTGAGGCCGGCCAGGATGCGCACCTCGCGGGCGAACCGGGCGCGGGTCTGCTGGTCGTAGCCGTCAGCCTCGGGTGTGAGGACCTTGAGCGCCACGACCTGCCCGTTGCTCCGGTCTCTGGCGCCGTACACGCGTGCGAACCCGCCCTCTCCGAGGACCGACTCAACGTCGTACCGACCATCAAAACGCTCGCCAATCTCCGGCAGGATCATGGGGTCAGCTTACCGGCGAACGGCGAAAACGACGAGAGCCGCGACGAGGCCAAGGACGGCGACCGGCCAGAACGATCCCGTGGCGTCGACGGCGAGGCCCACGAGTGGCGCGGTGATCATCGCCGCGAGGCTCTTGGCCTGGCTCTCGACGGACAGGACCGTCGCCTGTCGCGAGTCCTCGGCGTGCGTGTCGATGCGCGCGATCAGGATCGGCCGCCAGACGTTCTGCAGCACGTAGAGCACCACAAACACCAGCACGACCACGGACTCCCAGCCCGCGAGCGCGCCACCGAGCATCGCCGCGAATGCCACCGCGAAGACGATCCAGAGCACCGTCGCCGCGCGGTCCTCGCCGCCGGCGCGGTCCTGGAGGCTTGCCGCGCGTCGGCTCGCCCACGCGCTGAGCAAAAACAGCACGAAGTACACCGGCCCGACCGCCACCGCGACCCGCTGTGACTCGCCCATCGCGGGTAGGAGCGCGATGGCACCCGCCCCGAGCACCATCGTCTTGAGCACCGGTTGCAGATACTCCTTGGCAACCGAGAACGTGCCTTCGAAGCCCATCGACTCGAGGATCAGCCGCCGCAAGCTCCGATCTCGCCAACCGTCGCGGAGCGCGTCGCGGAGCCGCCGGAAGACGGCACCCACCGACGCCGGCTCGGTGGACTTCGCGTCGAGCCTCGCGGGGTAGGTGGCGAGGTTCGCGATGTTGAGGACGTACGGCACGATCGCGACAAAGAAGACCGGTGTGTAGCTGTCCAGCGCGAGGACCAACGCCGTCCCGATGACCACGCTCAGCGCCGAACCGAGCTTGCTCCAGGACCGGGTGTAGCCGTAGACCTCCGTGCGTTCCTCGAGGCGATCCTCGAGCCGCAGCCACGTGAAGATCATCGCCTTGTGCGTGCCCGTTCGGAACGCGTCGCCACAGCCGAACAGGACCATCGCGGCGGCGAGCATCACGAACGAGGTCGAGAAGCCAAAGAGCAGGAAGCTCGCGATGTAGGCGAACATCGACGCGACCATGGATGCGCGTCGACCGTAGACGTCTGCGACGGCCCCCGAGATGATCTCGGTCAGGTTGATCGTCAGCTCGCGGATCGCAACCAACAACCCGATCTCGAAGAACGTGAGCCCACGCTCCAGAAACAGGAGCACCAGAAACGGCTCGAAGTACCGCTGGTTCTTCAGAAATCCGTAGGCTGAAAAGCGCCCGATCATGGCGTTTGCCAGGGCGTCCTACTGGCGGATCGCGTTCACATTGGTGACGAACGGTCCGCCGGACTGGCACTGACCGCAGGCCGAGCCGCTGAACGACGCGGTGAACGTTCCGCTCCACGTATCCACACCTGTAAATGAGCCGGCCAACACGAACGTTTCGTCACAGCCGCCGGGCCCGCCGGGCTCGGTGAAGCTCACGCTGAACGAGCCCGAGGGACAGCTCGTCGCCGCGCCGGTCATCGTGCGGGGACTGCTCGGGGCGATGAACCCGGTGAAGAGGCCCGTCACGAACGCGCCGTCGCCGGAGAACGTGAGTGTGCTCGCCTCCCAGTTCGCAAGACCGCCCGCGCAGGTGCCGGAGATCTGCGAGATGATGTACGGGCCGTCGGGATCGCAGCTCGACACGACGTTCTGGCAGTTCGCGTCGCATGGCGTGTTCGACGCGTTGCCGTCGTCGCACTGCTCGCCGCGGCCCGTGTCGGTGAAGAAGTCGCCGCAGATGCTGGTGCTGCAGTTGCCGCTGAGGCAGATCGAGCGCGGCGAGCTCGAGCACACGGCGCCGTTGCTGGCCGGCAGGTTGGCGGTCGTGTCGTTCATCTCGTTGCAGACGTCGTTCGTGCAGGGGTTGTTGTCGTTGCCGGGCGGGGTGCCGGCGGTGCAGCCGGTCGTCGCGCTGCAGGTCTCGACGCCGTTGCAGAACAACCCGTCGTCG
>JBFIHF010000618.1:0-2826 GCA_041601915.1 Bradymonadaceae bacterium | reverse complement strand
TGTCCCCCGATCTGGAAACTGCGGGCGTACGGCGCCGTGCTCGGCATGCTGGGGACGCTGACGCTCGCGCTTCTGCTGCCCGCGGTGGTCTTGCTCGTGCTGCTGGCCGCCCTCGCCGTCGAGCAACCGGGCGCCGCTCTGGCTGGTGCCTGTGCGCTGACCCCGTTCGCGGCGATCTGGGCCCTCTTCATGGTCGCGGCCCTCGCGGAGTTACTCGTGGGTCTTCGAGTGCTCCGAGGCGACCTGCGGGACGTCACGTGGGCCGCCGATGCAGCGGACTTCCTCCGCCACTACTCCGTGTGGGTCGCAGTCGGAAGCGGTCTCCTGGCGATGCTTGTGTTGGCAGCACTCGGGGCCGACGCAGCAGGCGTTGTCGCTGCCCCGCTCGTGGCGACCAGCTACATGGTCGCGCAGCGCCGGATTCATCAATTCTTGAGGGGCCTTCGTCCATACCGAGACTGGTGGGAGTGGACCGAAGATCGGCTGGCGATGAGCGCTCTGGGCGACCTGGGCTAAAGCACACGTTGCCGCGCAGACTCACTGAATGCCCTGCAACAAATGCAGGAGGCCGGCCATCGTTGTCATGTTGACGATGACGCGGCCGTGACGACGCGCGCGCAGCGGGGTGACAAACGGTCGACAAACGCGTGGTCTTTCAAAGGGGTGGCTCAACCGGCGATGGCGGCAGGTCAAAAGTCTGGCATGGACAGTGCACTACCGGGGTCCGCCGCGGCGCGGCTTTCGTTGCCCGGCAAACAAT
The DNA here is from genome assembly GCA_041601915.1 of Bradymonadaceae bacterium. Lineage (GTDB taxonomy): Bacteria > Myxococcota_A > Bradymonadia > Bradymonadales > Bradymonadaceae > JBFIHF01. The sequence continues at coordinate 2,066 of JBFIHF010000618.1, read as the reverse complement.
GAACTACCGCAGGAGTTACTCATGCGAAAATGGATCGTTATAGGATTACTCGCCAGTCTCGCCCCCATGGTCGGCTGTGGAGACGGAACATCGGACCCATCGCCAAACAACGGGACGGTGCAGAACAACGAGCCGGCCGCCTCGCGGACCGTGCAGGGACGGCTGACTGCTGAAGCCAGCGGCGAAGCGGGCGTCGAATCGAAAGCGATTACCGCGAGCCGCGTGGATGAGAACGGCGATCAGGAAGAAGTGGCGACGGGAGAGACCGACGCCGATGGCAAGTACTCGCTGGAGCTCGACGCGGCGCTCACGGCCGGCACCACACTGCTGATCGAGGCGCGGGACGGCGAGCAGCTGCTCGGCCGGGTGGCGTTCGAGGCGTCGGCGACCGCGGAAGGCTCCGTCGGCGCCCCGCCGATCACGGGCGAGTCGACCGCGGAAGCCAACGTATGGCTGGAGGCGAGCGCGAGCGGCAACGTCTGCGCGGCGTGCACGACCGCGGACCTCGCGCAGCGCATCGACGCTCGCGTCGCCGCAGCGCTCAACGCGTCGGCTGACGCGGACGTATACGCTCAGTTCGCGACATCGGTGTACGCGGGTCTCGAAGCGCGTTCTGCGATGTTGCTCCACGCTTCGGTCGGTGCGACGCAGGAGCAGCTCGACGCGGCACAAGCGTCATCGAGCTCCGCGCACGCAGCGTTGACGACGAGTCTGTCGGCATCGACGTCGGATGCGGAACTCACCGCCGCGCAAGCGACCTACGTCGAGGCGTATGCGCAGGCGTACCTCGATGCCGGGATCACGACGATCCAGCTCGCGGAGGCCGCCCAGGCCGAGGCAGGAGCTCGGGCCAGCATGACGATCACCGCCGATCCTGAGACGACCGCTCAGATCGTCGCGAACATCGAGTCGACGCGCGCTGCGCACGTGACGGCGGCGGTCAACGCCGCGTTCGAGGCACAGGGGGAAGCCAACGCTGAGGTCGAGTCCGCGGGGGCCGAGCTCGAGAGCTCGATCGAGGCCGCTGCCGACGCCGGTGCCGACGCCCAAACCCAGATCGATGCGGCGTGGGCATCCTACTCGGCGACGGTGCGGGTGGAGGTCGAGGCACAGCTCGACATCGCACAACAAACGGTTCTCACCGGGATGGACACCTCGTTCGAAGCGGGAGCCAGCGCGTACGCGACCGCCCTTGCGGCGCTCGAGACGAGCGGAGCCGCGGCCGGATCGGTCACGGCCCTCGCCACCCTGAAGGGGGCGATCGTGGCGGATGCCAACGTGGATGCCCTCGTCACCGCCGGCCTCAGCGAAGAGGCCGCCGGCGCGTATCTGGAGGTGGTGTTTCACCTGCACGCCGCGACGGCCGTAGCGCCAAACTAAGCGCATACGTCGTGGGAACTGGGCCCCGGACCTCGCGTTCGGGGCCTTTCTCGTGGACAGCAGCGGCGAGGTTGAGCATTGCTCCCCGCCTTCGGCTCGTCTTAGACTCGCCGCATGTCCTCGCTCTCCGCCGGCACGATCTTCGATGATCGATACGAGGTGCGAGCGGTCCTCGGCGAGGGCGGCTCGGCCACCGTCTACCTCGCCCACGATCGGCATGTGAGATGCGACGTGGCGCTGAAAGTCCTCAAAGCGGGCTGGGAGGAAAACGGAGGACGCGCGCGATTCGAGCGTGAGCTGCGGATCATCTCGTCGCTCAAGGGCCCGCACACCGTCGCGTTCCTCGGTCACGGCGTGCGCGACGGCGTGAGTTATCTGGTCTTCGAGTACATCGACGGCGAGGACCTGGCGGACCGGCTTCGGCGGCTCGGACGACTCGACGTACGCGAAGTGGTCGACATGACGCGCCAGGTGCTGACGTCCCTCGCCGAGGCCCACAACGCCGGGCTGATTCATCGGGACATCAAACCCGAAAACCTGCGCATCTCGACGGGGCCCGACGGGCGGCCGTTCGTGAAAGTGCTCGATTTCGGGATCGCACGCGCCCAGCGACCCGGCGCCCAGTCGATTACGCGGACCGGCGAGTTGGTCGGCACGCCGCGCTACATGTCTCCCGAACAGCTGAC
>JBFIHF010000617.1:0-2828 GCA_041601915.1 Bradymonadaceae bacterium | reverse complement strand
GTCGGCAGCGGCTACCGCGAACCGCAGAAACGCGATCGACTCGTCGAGGTAGGCTCATGATTCTGGAACCGATCTACCCAACCGTGCTTTCGGTGCGACGGATCTACAACGCGCACGACGACCTACTGCGCGCCTACGGGGCGGACCCGACGCGGCACAACTCGCTGGGGCTCATCACATGCGACCAGGACGACCCGACGTACGTCGCCCTCGACGAGGCGACCAAAGCGTCACCGGTCGACGTCGTCTTCGCGCGCTCGTTCTATGCGGGCGCGGGCCATGCGTCTGGCCGGCTGTCGGGCGAGATTCTCGGCGTGATCGCCGCGTCGGACCCCGACGAGATCGACGAGGGTCTGAACGCCCTGCTCCGCACGCTGGAACACGACGCGTGTTTCTACAGCGCCGACGACGCGGCATCGATCGCGGTGTTCCCGCACGTCATCTCATCGTTGGGATACTACCTGTCGGCCGAAGCGGGCTTGGAGCCCGGCGATTCGATGGCCTACCTCGTGGCGCCCCCGATGGAGGCCACCATCGCCCTGGATGCGGCCCTCAAGGCGGCCGATGTGCGAGCGGCAAAGATCTTCACGCCGCCCACCGAGACGAACTATGCGGCGGCGTGGCTGTCGGGTTCGTTGAATGACTGTCAGGCGGCCGCGGAGGCGTACGCCGAGGCCGTGGTCGAGGTCGGTCGTTCACCCCGACGCCAGTGACGGTCAGGAGTTGTTCGGCAGCGGGAGGTCGGCGTTCAGCCGATCGGCGAGGTAGTTCGCGGTGAAGTCGGCATTGGTCGATGAGCCCGCGTCCTGATCGGTGACGTCCATCAACCGAAAATCGCCAGTCCGATCCGCCCACACGAGTTCGTAGTGATCGCCGACGAGCCGCGCGGCGAAGCGCCCTTCCCCTTTCTTCGAGATGTGGTTGAAACGTACCGCGACCGACCGCATGCGCTCGTCGATCGTCTTGTAACGGCTGCCGTCCGCCGACTTCACGGTGTAAATGATTTCGGCGCCTCGCGTCAGATCGAAGCCGCCGGTCTCGTTCGCCGACACCACGAGTGCGGCGAGCGCCGGAGCAGCGGGCTCCTCGTCGGGGACCACCATCGTGACCGCGGGCAGCAACTCCGCCGGCCGAAAGACGATGTCTGCGAGCCAATTGCCCACGAAGATGCCGGCGATCACCGCGCTGGTCACGGCCACGCCGACGAACAGCTTCAGGCCGTGCTTGCGGCCCGGACGAAAGTCTTCCACGGGTTCCATCATCATCGTTTCACTCACGTTGGGTTCACGCAGGAGGCGGCTCACGAGGTCATTGTTGAAAGGGGCCGCTGCGGCGTCACCGCAGAACGGGCAGAAAGACGCCGCGGCGGGGACCGGTGTGTGGCAGGTGGTGCAAGGTGTGTTCATATCCAACCTCCGTGGCCGCTTCAACGTAGCGCCGGCGGTCAAATTCAAAACCGCGCCGACCGCGCACGCCGACTCGATCGGGCACGGGTGGCCCGGAGGCTCCCCGGGGGTTGGGGCGGGAGTTCTGGGCCGTGCACGAGTCTGTGTTGCCGCGATGTGTTAGGGCGTGCTAAGCCACTCGCATCAGTTGTTAGTGTCCGCTCACTTCCATAGGAGAAACGCGATGTCCGACCTCAATGCACAGAAGATTTTTGGCGAGATCCTTCCATCCAAGCTCGAGGGCAACGAGGGCGCGCGCTCCGCGAACGCCATCTACGTCTTCGACATCGACGGGGACAGCGGAGGGACCTGGACGGTGGACCTCACCAAGGACGCGGACTTCGTGACCGAAGGAGCGACGGAGGGTGCCCAGTGCACGATCACGATGAAGGAAGCTGACTTCGTGAGCCTGTGGGAAGGCAACCTGCCGGGCCCGCAAGCGTTCATGATGGGCAAGCTCAAGATCAAAGGCGACATGGGCCTCGCGATGAAGCTTCAGAACTTCCTCGGCTGAGCGTCTGCACTCGTGCCCTCGAACCCAGCGCGCGGCAACGTGCGCTTTTTTTTGCGCGGAGCGACGCGATGCTTCATCTCGATGGAATCAAGGTTCTCGACCTCTCTCGGCTGCTGCCGGGGCCGATGTGCACGCTGATGCTGGCCGATATCGGCGCGGACGTACTGAAAATCGAAGATGCGCAGGGCGGCGACTACACGCGGTACTATCCCCCGTTCGTCGGCGATTCGGGTGCGTTCTTCGCGTCGATCAACCGCAACAAGCGAGGCATGACGCTGAACTTGAAGGACCCTCGCGGCGTGGAGATCTTGCATGAGCTCGTCGGCGACGCCGACGTGCTGGTCGAGTCGTTTCGGCCCGGTGTGATGGACCGACTGGGCGTCGGCTACCAGACGCTGCGGGCAATCAATCCGGGGCTGATCTACTGTGCGATCACCGGGTACGGGCAAACGGGCCCCTACCGTGACCGGGCCGGCCACGACAACGACTACCTCGCCAAGGCCGGACTGCTGGCGCTCAATGGGCGCGCCGGCGAGTCCGCCCACGTGCCGTCCTTCCAACTGGCCGATATCGCGGGCGGCTCGCTTTACGCGGCGTTTGGCATCTGTGCGGCGCTGGTGGGCAAGGCGAGGACCGGCGAGGGCGCGTTCCTGGACATCTCGATGACGGAGGGCTCACTGACCTTCGCCCTGCCGGCCATCGCAAATCTGAGCGCTGGCGAGCCGCAGGTGCGCGGCGACAACCTGCTCACGGGCGGGGTCGCGTCGTACGACGTCTACGAGACCCAGGACGGCCGTGATCTGGCGGTCGGTTCGCTGGAGCCGAAGTTCTGGTTCGCGTTCCTGCAGACGATCGGCCGCGCCGACCTC
>JBFIHF010000616.1:0-2834 GCA_041601915.1 Bradymonadaceae bacterium | reverse complement strand
TCCGGCGGGCGGGACGCTGACGGCCGCCGTCGCGACGCAACCTGCCGTCGGTCTGCTCAGCTTTCAGCCATCCGGCGCCTTCAGTTACGTCCCCAATGGTGTGCCGGGTGTCGTGACCTTCACCTACACGGCATCGAACGGCATGACCGTGTCTCCGCCCGCGACGGTCTACATCGACGTCCGCGGGCCCAACCAGCCGCCGGTCGCCACGGACGACATTGTGTCGACGCCGCGCGATACCCCGATCGGCATCGCCGTCCTGCTCAATGACACCGACCCCGAAGGCGATGCGCTCACGCTGCTGTCGGTCACAGATCCGCCCAACGGCACCATCGTGCAAAACGGAAATACGGTCACCTACACACCCAACGCCGGGTTCTCCGGTCAGGACGTCTTCTACTACGTGGTCTCCGCGGTCGGCGGCACCGACAACGGCGGTGTCTTCGTCAACGTCACCAGCGCCAATCAACCACCGGTCGCGAGAATGGACACCGTTGCGACCAGCGAGGAGGTGGCGGTGGTGATCTCACCGCTCGCCAACGATACCGACCCCGAGGGCGACACGCTGACGCTCGTTTCTGTGGGTACCTCCTCCAACGGCAGCGTCGTCCAGAACGGCAATACCGTCACATACACCCCCAACCCCAACTTCGCCGGCTTCGATACGTTCACCTACGTGGTCAGCGACACCGCCGGTAACGTCGCTCAGGGCACGATCCGCGTCGCCGTCAGCGACGTCCGTGATCCGCCGCTCGCGGTGGACGACGACGTGCAAGCGAACAAGTCGACGCCGCTGTTGATCAACGTGCTCGCCAACGACATCGACCCCGACAGCATCCCGTCGATTGCGCAGGTCGGGACTCCGATGCACGGCACCGCGAAAATCCTCGGTAACCAGATCGAGTACACCCCCGTGGCCCTGTACGTTGGCCCGGACTCCTTTACCTATACGATCACGGATGGGTTCGCGTTCTCCACCGCCACGGTCCGGGTGACGGTCAATGACGTGAACCTCGTGCCGCGATTTGGGCCGCCGACGCCGCTCAGTACCATTCGGCGGGCCGCGGGCAGCCTGATCACGTTCCGCGTCTTCGCCAGCGACGCCGATCCGGGCGATGTGGTGACGTACGGCCTGCAGAACCCGCCGACCGCCGCGATGCTCAATGCCGCGACGGGGAGCTTCTCGTGGCAGACCAACGCCTCGCATAGCGGCGTCAATCGTCTCGTGTTCAGCGCGACCGACGGAACGGCGACCGCAAACGCGACCGTCGTCGTCGAGCTGTCCTTCGAAGACGCCGATGGCGATGGGGTCGCCGACGACTGGGAGTCCCTCAACGGGCTCGATCCGACCTCGATCGACAGCGACCTCGACACGATTTCCGATGGGGAAGAGGTTGGCCTCGATCTGTCGAACGTCCCCGACACAGACCGCGACGGCGTCATCGATGCCCTCGACGCCGATTCCGACGACGATGGGATCCTCGACCGCGACGAAGCGGGGGACGCGAACCTCGACACGCCCGCTCGGGACACCGATGGCGACGGGATCGCGGACTTCCGCGACACCGACTCCGACAACGACGGCGTCGACGACGCGATCGACAACTGCACGCTGCTGGTCAATCCCGGCCAGGAGGACCTCGACAACGATGGAATCGGCGACCTCTGCGACACCGACCGCGACGGTGACGGAATTTTGGATAGCGTCGAAGCGCGGCTGGGGCTCGACTCCAACACCGCGGACACGGACGGCGACACCATCTCGGACTCCGAGGAGATCGTCTCCGCCTCGTCGCCCAGCGACGCCGACGAAGACGGGATCATCGATGCGCTCGATCCCGATTCGGACAACGATTCGATTCCGGACGCCGAAGAGGCGGGCGACGCCGATCTCAGCACCCGCGCCGTCGACACCGACCGCGACGGGATCCCGGACTTCCGCGACACCGATTCCGACGACGACACGATCGAGGACGGCGTCGACAACTGCCGCACCGTCCCCAACGCCGGTCAGGCAGACAGCGACGGTGACGGCGTGGGCGATGCCTGCGACATGTCCGACCGCGATGGAGATGGTGTCGGCGATGTGAACGACAACTGTCCGGACACCGCGAACCCGAACCAGATCGACACCGACGCCGACTCCGCCGGCGATGCCTGCGACGACGACGACGACGACGACACGATCCTCGACGCCGATGACAACTGCCCGCTCGTCGCCAACCTCGACCAGCTGAACACCGATGGCGACGGCCTCGGCGATGCCTGTGACGGCGACGACGACAACGATGGCATTCCGGACCCAGTCGACAATTGCCCCCTCGACGCCAACGCCGATCAGGCCGACGAGGACGCGGACGGCCTCGGTGATGCCTGCGAGCAGGTGATTCTGCCGGGCAGCGACCCACCCGACGAAGGATGCTGCCGCGTGATCGCACCGTCCCGCTCGCCGGTCGCACCCGGACTCGCCGTGCTGTTCCTGCTCGTCGCCACCATGAGATCCCGCACAAGAAGGCGCTGATCGGACCGCGTTAGTTGGTGCCGCGTCCGCCTTGGCGCCGTGCGCCGCCGCACGAGCGGGTCCCGGCCCCACCGCGCGACCGCGTCCGCCCGTGTGCGAAGCGTCCCGAACTCGCCGCACCGCTTTGACGCCGCATCCGCTCTGGCGGCGTGCCAGGCGCGACGGCGCCCTTGGCGCCGTGCGCCGCAGCACGAGCGGGAGCCGGCGTGGCCGGGGTCCCGCGGAGCGAATCAGGAGGCGACGAGACGCGGCGACAGCCGCGTTTCGTGGCCGAGTAATGAGCGGAGCGGGTCCCGGCCCCGCCGCGCGACCG
>JBFIHF010000615.1:0-2835 GCA_041601915.1 Bradymonadaceae bacterium | reverse complement strand
GACATCGACGGCGACATCGGCCGCCACACCCACGAGGACGACGTGCTCCTCACGGACGAACGCTTCGCAAACCTTGCCTTCGTAGTCCGACACGAGCACCGCCCAGACACCCTCCTCGCCCGCGCGAGCGTAGAGCACGTCACCATCGACCGCGCCGAGCGCACCGTCGAGTTCGGCCGTGGCGAATAGCTTCCAGGGCCCGCGAGACGTGATCTGCTGATCGTACTCCACCGCGGCAACGGGCGCGGGGGCCGCGCACTTCGCGACCCGAAGGCGCGCCGCATGTGCGGGGACCGGACCGTCGGCCTTGGTGACCGGTGCGGCACACGCCGCGCACAACAACGAGAAGGGGATCAGTCGACGAGCGTTCATCGCGACATCCTGCCCGCCCGGCTCGCGTTCGCAAAGCTCGTTCGATCAGGCGGCCCGCGCGACGAAGTCTGCGCCGACCGACTCCCCGGTCATCAGGTAGTGATCGAGTCCGGCGAGGAGCTTGTTCCCGACCTTCACGAGCTGGCCCCGGATCGCCAGCGCTCCCAGCATCTTGCCCAGCGGCCCGAACTTGGGCTCGAAGAAGATCTCGAACGTCACCTCCGTGGATCCGGGGGCGCCGGGAGCGAGACGAAACTCGGCTTGAAGTCGCTTCATCGGCATCGCGAACTCCGACAGTTCGAAACGCAGGCGATGCTGCTCCTCGAGCTCGGTCACATCTTCGCGGACGCTCGTGCCGTCGCGGAAGTTGCACCGGCGTGCGGCGTGAAGCCCGGTCGGGCTCTGAGTGAGCAGGTCGACGCTGGCGATCGCGGAGTGAAAGCGCGCAATGGTGGTCACGTCGCGCAGGACCTCCCAAACGGCTTCGGCAGTGGCGTGGATGACTCGAGTGGTGGCTGCGGATTGCATGGTGAGCTCCGTGGGGGTGTGGGGGATTCGCTGCGGCTACGCGCCGGCCGGTTTGCCAGCACGCGACGTCGAGAGGGTCGGATCGACCACGAACACCGAGGGATCGCCGCCCAGGCGCACCGTCTCGGGCTTGATTGTCACGCGGTGCATGTAACCCTCACCGTCTTCGTCATCGACGGCGCCGTTGATCGTCGACGTCATCGGGATCGTGACGCCGTCGAAGGTCTGGAAGTCGCTGAAGTGCACGACGCTGGTGGCGAACCGTGCGAACGCGCGTATCGTGTGCGCGAGCTTCTCGAGCCGCCCGTTCTCGGGGTTGATGTAGGCGACATACTGATCATGTTCGATGTGCGGCGCGTACGACGACCAGGTCACGAACACGAGATCGTACGTCTTGCCGTTGATCGTCTCCTGACCGCCATAGGCGACGAGCTCCGCCTCGCGAGCGCGGATCGGAAACTCGAACTGATAGTGCAGCGCCGCGAGGATGAACTCGGCGTCCTTGTTCTTCTTGAACTCGGCTGTGCCGTCGGCTCCGATCTCGTAGGTCTTCCAGGATTGGAGACCCCACGCTTGGCCCTCCCGTTTGCCGTCCAGAAACGTGGCCCGCGCATCGAAGCTGCCGATCCGGTAGTTCATCTGCAGGTTTGCCTGCTTACTGGGCCACGGATTCGCCATCATCGCCGCCATCCCGCGCCATTGATCGGTCATCTCGAACTCGATGCGACCGGCTTTCATGGCCGCCGTCGCGCCATACGCCTCCGCGGAACGGTCCAGGATGGCACGGCCCCGCGACTCGGCGTCGGCCGACGGTGGGAGATCGGCGAGGCTGTCGGGACGAATGTTCGCGAGACAGCCCGCCGCCGAACAGCCGAGCGCGAGCAGAAGTGCGATGGATACTGGGTTGAGTTTCGTTGTCACGATCCGCTTCCTCGGTTTCTAAGTGTTTGGTTAGTTAAGCACCGCGGCGCGCGCATTTCAAACTATTTAATTAGAAAAGCGACACGTCCCATTGGACGACGGCTTGGAGTCGGCTACGGTTGGGGTGGGACGAGGATGAGCGATGGGCAGACCGAAGGCATATGAGCGCGAAGACGTGGCGCGAAAGGCGATGGAACTCTTCTGGGAGCAAGGGTTCCACGGATCTTCGACGAAGGAGCTGGCCAATCAGATGGGGATCAACAGCTACAGCCTGTTCGCGGAGTTCGAGTCGAAGCAAGGCTTGTTCGAAGCCGCGATGGAGCTGTACGAGCGGGAAGTCGTGTCCCGCCACATGGCGAGCATCGAAGCCCCGGAGGCCGATCTCGAAGATCTCGCGGCATTGTTTGAGTTCTTCGGGAGTTCGGCGGGTGGTCCGGGCGCCCATCGCGGCTGTTTCCTCTGCAACATCGCCCTGGAGCGAGCGCCGTTCGATCCCACGAGTCGCACGTTCGTGGAGGGCTACGTGCAGCGGATCGAAAACGCGATCTCGACCTGTCTGACGAATGCGGCGGACCGCGGCGTGCTCCGCGCCGGCGTCTCGTGTGAGGATCAGGCCCGCTTTCTGACGGCGTCGTTGCTCGGTTTCTGGGTCTTGATGCGTTCGGGCGTCAGCCGCGATGTGCTCTCTTCTGCCGCCCGAGCCGGTCGAGCGAACCTCGACGCACTCCTGGCGGAGATGACGCGCCAGTGAACGACGTGGGAGCTGTTCGAGGGCGTTACGCGCCAAGCCCGACGGGCCCGCTGCATCTGGGCAATGTGCGCACCGCGCTGATCGCGTGGTTGCAGGTTCGGCTGGTGGGCGGAACGTTCGTGATGCGGATGGAAGACCTCGATCGGCCGCGCAATGTGGCAGGGAGCGCCGAAGAGATCCTCGATGATCTGCGCTGGTTGGGCCTCGACTGGGACGAAGGTCCCGACGTCGGCGGCGCGTATGGCCCCTACAACCAGTCCGAG
>JBFIHF010000614.1:0-2841 GCA_041601915.1 Bradymonadaceae bacterium | reverse complement strand
GATGTCCCGACCGTCGCCGTGATGCCGCAGGTCCTGACGACCAACGAAACCGGAACGACCGCGACCTTCACGGTCTCGCTCAACCCGCCGCCGACCGCCGATGTCGTCATTACCGCCACCAGCGGTGACGCGACCGAAGGTTCCGTCGACGGTCCGCAGACGATCGCCGCTGGCGCCACGTCCGCGACCTTCACCGTCACGGGCCTCGACGACACGATCGTCGACGGCACGCAGACCTACCAGATCACGCTCGCTGCCACGTCGGCCGACGCCGCGTACGACGGAATCTCGATTCCGGCCGTCAGCGTCGCCAACAACGACAACGACTCGGTGGGCGTCAACGTGATGCCGACCCTGCTCAGCGTCAGCGAGCAAGGCGCGACGAGCGCCAACTTCACGATCGCGCTCACGACCGATCCGGGCGAGACCGTCACGATCGACCTGTCGCTGACCGACGCCACGCAGGCGTCGCTCTCCACGACGCTGCTGACCTTCGACAGCGCGAACTTCGCCACGCCGCAGACCGTCACGGTCACCGCGATTGATGACACCGAGGACGACGGCAACGTCGCCGTCCAGGTCATCACGACGATGAACGCCACGCTGGCATACCTCAACGCGCCCGTCGCCGATGTCACGGTCAACGTGATCGACAACGACGCCGCCGGTATCACGGTCGCTCCGACCACGGGTCTCATCACCACCGAAGCTGGTGGCACCGCGACCTTCACCGTCGTGCTCAACTCGCAGCCGACCGCCAACGTGACGATCGGGCTTACGAGCTCGGACACCACGGAAGGCACCGTCAGCCCCGCGAGCCTGACGTTCACGACGGGCACCTGGAACACGGCGCAGACCGTCACCATCACCGGCGTCGACGACGCGCAGGACGATGGCAACGTGCTCTACAACATCGTGACGGCTGCTGCGGTCTCCACTGACGCCAGCTACTCCGGTCTCAACGCGGTCGACGTCTCCGTGACGAACACCGACGACGACACGGCCGGCTTCATCGTCACGCCGACGACGGGCCTTCGCACCTCCGAGAGCGGTGGCCAGGCGACCTTCACGGTCGCCCTGCTGACGCCCCCGACCGCAAATGTCACGATCCCGATGCAGTCGACGAACACGTCGGAAGGCACGGTTTCGCCGCAGTCGCTGACGTTCACGCCGGCCGACTTCTCGACCCCGCAGACGGTCACCATCACGGGCGTCGACGACGCTCTTCGTGACGGTCCGGTCGCCTACATCATCATCCTCGACACCACCACGTCGACCGACGCGTCGTACAACAACCTCGACCCGCCGAACGTGTTCGTCACGAACGACGACAACGAGGCTGGCTTCACGGTCACCCCGACCACCCTCGCGCTCAACGAGACGGGGTCCGGCAGCACCGCATCGTTCACGGTCCGGCTCAACAGCCCGCCGACCCAGAACGTCGTCGTCACGATCACCGGCGACGGCAACCAGGGCGACGAGTACAACTTCACCCCGACGCAGTTCGTGTTCACCCCGGCCAACTTCCTGACGGCCCGCACTGTGAACGTCACGGGCGTCGCCGATGCGATGCTCGATGGTCCGCAGACGTGGCAGATTTCTGTCGCGATCGGCACGACCCTCGATGTCAACTACGCCGCCAACTGCGGTGGTGGTTGTCCCGCTGTGAACGTCAACGGCACCACGGCCGACTCCGACTCGATCGGCGTCACCGTCACGCCGTCCAACGTCACGATCTCGGAAGCTGAATGTCAGCTCGTCACGATCTCGCTCAGCACCGACGCCACGTCGAACCTGACGTACACCGTCACGCTCGCCGCCGGCTCGCAGCTTCAGCTGCAGAACGTCCAGACGTCGATCGCCCAAAACGCCTCGTCCGCGACGTTCGAGGTCTGTGGCATCGACGACAACATCTCCGAGAACACGGTTCAGGAAGTTGTCACGATCAGCGCGTTCACCGCGGCGAACATGGCGGATCCGTACCACAACCTCAACCCGGCCGACGTCAACGTCACGCTGACGGACAACGATACCCCGGCGATCGAAGTGTTCACGTTCTACGAGTTCGCTGCGAATGGCGACGCGCCGCTGCTCGTCACGTTTGAGGACGATGTCGATCCGCCGAACAACGTCACTCTTGGCTCGTTCATCATCCGCCTCTCCTCGCCGCCCACCGGCAGCGTCACAGTGACCCTCACCTCGTCGAATCCGTCGGAGGCAAAGATCACCACGGGCGTCAACGGTCCTCCTCCCGCTCCGTCGCAGAATTCAATCACGGCGGTCTTCCAGACGAACAACTGGAATCAGTTCCAGCAGTTCGAGATGGTCGGTCAGGATGATGCTCTTCCGGACGGCACCCAGACATTCGACGTCGCCTTCACGACCGCGAGCGCTGATCCGTTCTACAACAACCTGGTTAGCCCGCCGCTGCGTGGCCACAACCTCGACGATGACGTGCCCGGATGGACGGTGCTTCCGGTCACCAACGGTGGAAACACCACCTCGGAGAATGGGCAGTGCGCGGAGAACCTCGTCGTGATCAACACGCCGCCGACCAGCAACGTGACGATCACGCTGGGTGTGACCCCCCCGAACACCCCGACGCCCGACGAGATCGTGCTCAACACGCCCTCGATGCTGACCTTCCCGCAAGGAAACGGGCCCTTCGCTCACTTCGTCGAAGTGTGCGGCGTCGCGGACGCGACCGTCGACGGCGACCAGGTGTGGACGGTGTTCCCGGCCACGCAGGTCACCACCGACGTCTTCTACAGCAACGCGCCGTTCCCGACGTTGAGCGGCATCAACCGCGACATCGACGCGGCGGGGTTGAACATCAACTTC
>JBFIHF010000613.1:0-2843 GCA_041601915.1 Bradymonadaceae bacterium | reverse complement strand
GTCGCCGCAGACGCAACAGATGAACCGTGCCTTCTTCGAGGACCACGCCGCTTCGTTGAAGGAACGCATGGCGTCTGCGTTCGATGCGCTTGGCGTGCGTGGAGATCAGCTTCAGCCGATCGCCGAAGGCTTCGCGCTCGCCGACGGCCCCCTGACGCTGGAGATGGTTCGCCAGAGCGACCTCGGGCCCGTCATGGACCTGTTCGACCCGGAGGACACCGGGCGGCTGCTGCTGACCTACCCCGGCGAGGTCGCCGACGAAGAGGCTCTGCGGGAGCGAGTCGAGTCCGTCGGCGCGTTCTGGTTCTCTCAGCGCCGGTCGCTCGATGAAGCCTGGAGCGTCCTGGGCCGCGAAGTGATCACCGCCGCGGGCCTCGGTCTCGGCGCGATCTTGCTCATCGCGCTCATCGCGTATCGACACCCGCGCGGCGTCGCAGTGGCGTTGGCGCCGGCCGTACTGGCGAGCGTCGCGACGGTCGGTTTTCTGAGCCTGCTCGGTACTGCCATCGGCCCGATCCACGGCCTCGCGCTTCTGCTCGTCATCGCGATTGCGGCCGACTACGGAGTGATGCTGGAAGCGCACCATCGCAATCCCGGGCCCCTGATGCTCAGCGTCCTGATGGCCTACACGACGACGATGTGCTCGTTCGGTGCACTGAGTCTGTCGCAGCATCCGATCCTGCACGGATTTGGCCTCACGATCGCATGCGGCGTAACCTTCTCTCTCTTGTTGCTGCCCGCGCTCGATCGCACGCTCACACGCTCGTCTACAGGTCCCCCGTCATGATCACCAGATTGACCCTTGTTGCGATCGCTTGCGTGATCGCCGCGTGCGCCGCGAACCCCGAGCGACAGACGCCGAACTCCGCGCCGCCCTCGCTCATCGCGCCCGCGGACAACGTCGAGCCGTTCTTCATGCGGCAAAATGTCACCATCACTGCGCGTGGTCGGGCACAACAGCTCGACGCGGTCGTGCAGTACGACGGCACGATCGTGACGATCGTGTTCCTCAATGGGGTCGGCCGCCCGTTCGTGCAAATGGTTCAGCGCGGTGACGAAGTCGAGATCAGCGGCCCGGGCGCGTCGAAGGTGCCGTTTGATCTGCGCTGGGTGATGCAGGAGATCGGTCTCGCGCTGCTGCTGACGCCGCTGCAGGACACATCGAAGAATGGGTCCTACGAGCTCGAGTCCGCGGCGGGTCCCGTCACAGACGAGTGGGTAGACGGTCTCCTTCGACGTCGGGCCGTCGTGCAGTCACCCACGACGATGGAGTACGGCTGGGCGAGCACGACGCGTTGCCCCTCGACGCTTTCGATCGCCAATCGGGCACGCGGCTACGAGATCGAGATCGCCACGACACAGTGCGAGGAGAGCACTCCATGAAGCAGCCACCCACGGTCGCGATCATCGGCGCTGGCCCGGGGGGAACGTGCTGCGCGGCGATGCTCGAACGGCTCGGGGTAAACGCGTTCATTCTGGAAGCGGGATCCTTCCCCCGCTTCACGCTCGGCGAGTCGCTGCTGCCGATTTCGCTGGACCACCTCGAGGATGCCGGCCTGCTGGACGCCGTGCTTCGGATGGACTTCGTGCGCAAGCCGGGCGCCGTGTTCAGCGACGGAACGCTCACTTCGGTCTTCGACTTCAGCCAGACGAAGGACATTCGGCACCCACACGCCTTCAACCTACGCCGCGACCGATTCGACGCGGTGCTCGCTGACGCGGTGGAGGCGCGCGGCGTCGCGATCCATTGGAACACCGTGCTCACCGAGGCCACGTACGCCGAAAAGCGATGGACGCTCGAGACGGCAGGCTCGGCCGGCAAGGCGCGTTTCGAGGCCGACTTCGTCGTCGACGCGAGCGGTGCCGCGATCATCCTCCGACTCGCCGGCTTCGACATGGTGGAGCCCGCTGACGCCGGCGGCCGGCGCGGCAGCGTCTTTTGTCATCTGCGCGATCCGCATCGCCCGGACGGCTTTGACGCAGACGCGGTGTGGATCGTGAGCGGCAAGACCGACGCGTGGGGATGGATCATCCCGTTCTCCGACGGCTGCGCATCAGTCGGCTTCGTCTGCTCCGAGCACGAACTCCTCGAGGCCGGTGACGACGCCGACGCCCAGTTCGCGGGGATGCTGGCCTCGATCCCCGTCGCCGCACGGCGCTTCCCCGAGCCCGACGTCGTTCGGATCGCGCCTCGCGCGGTCTTCGGCTATCAGCGGCCGCTCAATGTCCCGCATGGGCCCGGATACTGCCTCGTCGGCAACAGTATCGGGTTCATCGACCCGATCTTCTCGTCGGGCGTCGCCGTCGCGACGGAGTCGGCTGTTCGCGCGGCACGCGCGATTCACAGCGAGTTCGTGGACGGGGAGTTCGACTGGTCCACCGAGTATGCGGAGCCGATGATGGCCGGGATCAACGTGCTCTGCGATTGTGTGGAGTGCTGGTACGACGGCACGCTCAAGCAGCTGATCTACGCCCAGGAAGCTGACCTCCCGTACCGCAGCGAGATCACGTCGATCCTGGCCGGCGGTGCGTGGGATCGTACGAACCCCCTGACGCGTGACACTGCGTGGTCCTTGCGATATCTGATGGACAAGTTGAAGGCCCGCAGGCCGGACGCCTGATCTTCGACCTTGAACTTTTGGACCGCGCCGAAAACACGGGTGGCCAGCGACAGAGTCCTTTCAGGTGACGCGATGTCGAAACTCAGAACCTTGACCATCTTGTTCGTGCTGCTGTTCTCGCTCGGTTGTGCGACGGGCCATCCGATCCGAAACTTCGAGAGCCAACCGATCGCCGACGGCGTGTCGAGCGACCGGTTCGCGCAGGTCGTCATGTCCACCACG
>JBFIHF010000612.1:0-2850 GCA_041601915.1 Bradymonadaceae bacterium | reverse complement strand
TCGAACCACTGTCGGGCTCGATCGGGGGTGTATCCGCGCTCGAAGAGGGCCGCTTGGACCGTCTCACGAAAGCCCTGATTCTCGACGGACTCCAGCAGTCGCGCGGGCTCGAGACCGTGGGCCTCAGCGTGATGCGACGCGGCGTCGTGCAGGAAATCGGAGAGCTCTTCACTATTCAGGAGCCTGTCGTATTCTTCGGTGAGAAAATCACCCAGCCATTCAGGATGATCCAATAGCACGGTCAAGATGCCTAACTCGGCCGGTTCCAATTTAACCGGCTTATGTGCAGCAACGACCGCCCTTTTAATCTCTTCGCCCAGCTTGCGAGGCCGCTTTATATACTCATTCAGAACCCGAGGTTCAATAGCTAGGCGTCGAGAAAGTTCTTGAACGTAACGCGTTCTCACGGCGGGGTTTTTCAAGTGAACAAGGATTTCGGCTGCCGCTTCCGCCCCTTCGACGTTGCGATGGATGTCCCCGTTCTCGGCCCGCGGCAGCGTCTGATCGAACGCCCAGAGCACGAGGTCCTCAGCACCGTCGACGAGCGCACTGAACGCCTCGGCGCCGTGGCTCTGCACGAATGAATCGGGGTCCTCGCCCTCTTTCAGCGGCACCACGCGGGCCTCGATGTCGGCCTGCTCAAACGCGGGAAGGCAGCGCAGTGTGGCCTTATTGCCCGCCGAATCACCGTCGAACGCCACCGCGACGCGACGCGTGTACCGGGCGAGCAACGACGCCTGCTGATCGGTGAACGCGGTGCCCATCGGCGCCACGACGTTGCAGATCCCCTTGGCGTAGAGCGTCACGACGTCGAAATTGCCCTCGACGACGATCGCGGATTCGGCCTGCTGGATCGCTTGTTTCGCGGCGTGCAGCCCATACAGGTGCTGCCCCTTGACGTAGAACTTCGTCTCCGCGGAGTTCATGTACTTCGGGCCGTCGTCGTCGCCGGCGAGGACGCGGCCGCCGAACGCGAGCGTGTTCCCCCAGATGTCGACGACGGGGAAGATCACGCGGTGACGGAAGCGGTCATAGTACCCGCTCGTGCCGCGCCGCTGCAGGGCGAGTCCTGCACGCTCGACCCACCCGGCCGGAATGTCGTTGGTCCCGAGGTGATCGATCAAGTTCTGCCAGCCTTCCGGGGCGTAGCCGAGCCCGAAGACCTTCGCGGTCTCCTCGTCCACGCCACGCTCGTCGAGGTACTGTCGCGCTGCACGGCCGCCGTTTCCCCACAGGGTGGTTTCGTAGAACTTCTGGGCGAGGTTCATGACCTGCAGGTACGCCTTCTTGGCGTCGCGGCGCTTTCGCGCGTCCTCGCGCTCCTCGTCCGATTCTTCGGCGATCTCGATCCCGTGGCGCTCCGCGAGTTGTCGCACCGCTTCGGGAAAGCTCCACCCCTCCATCCCCATCAAAAATCCGAACACGTTGCCGCCTGCTCCGCAGCCAAAGCACTTGTAGATGCCCTTCTGCGCGCTGACGTTGAAGCTCGGCGTCTTCTCGCTATGGAACGGACACAGGCCTTTGTGGTTGGTCCCCGCTCGCTTGAGTGAGACGTACTGCTGCACGACCTGAACGATATCCGTTCGGGCGAGCACGTCGTCGATCACAGGTTGCGGGATGAGCGCCATCTTGCGGACACCTCAAGGCGTTGGCACCCAGATTTTCCGGGGCGAATCGGCGGCTAAGACTAGCGGCTGCGCGGGACCTGTCAACATGACCGACTACCATCGCAGCGCCACCCGCGCCTCGCCGCGCTGCTCGGCAGCCAGGACGACGCACCCGTCGAACGCCCCCGCTCGCGCGGCGTCGACGTCGTCGCACATCAGCACGTCATAGCGGTCATCGTCGCTTCCGGTGCTGCACTGGATCCCGTACTCGAGCACGACGATCTCGAGCCCTGCGTCAGGCCGCAACGCGAAGGCCCGGCCGGCGGCGTCGACGAACTGCACCGCGAGCCACCCCTCGCACCCCAGACAGACGACCGTGTCGTCGAGGAAGTCGTACGGGCAGCCGTCGTAGATATCCGGCTCGGTGCCATCGATCGGTATCGTGCTCCCGTAGTGATTGCCGTCGAACTCGATCCCGTCGCCGACGACGTGTCCCCACGCGACGTAAGCGCCGTCTCGCACGACCGCGACGCCAAAGATGTCGGACCCCGAATCGTAGCCGTTGCAGGCGAGTTCGCCCGTAGACCGGTCGCGGATCACCACGGTTCCTCCGGCGATCGCCTCGTCGGTGCGTGGTGTCCCAGGGGCATCGGATGACGGCTGCTCCGATTGTGGAGCGGCCACCCCGCCCTCGGCACCAGGTTCGTCGAACGGCCAAGCGTCGCCGCTCGCATCGTCACATCCGCCACAGCTCACACCCATCGAGAGCATCAACACCATCCACCACTTCGTATCCATGGGATCCTCGCGCCAAAAGCTGGGCGACATCGCAACAGGCGTGCCAGCTCCGCGCGCTTGTGTATTGCGTCGCCGCGCCCGGCGTTGGTAGGAGTGCCTCAACCGATACGTACGAGGTCTACATGCGCACCGATGGTCGACAGAATGATGAGCTCCGCCCGTTCACGATCGAGCTCGACTTCACCGAGGTGCCCGACGCATCCGTGTTGGTCCGCGCCGGAAGCACCGTGGTCTGGTGCTCGGCGAGCGTCGAGGAAGACGTGCCGCGGTGGATGAAGCAGCAGGGCGTGAAGAAGGGCTGGGTCACCGCCGAATACGAGATGCTGGCCGGCTCCACCAACCCTCGTTCACGTCGCGAAGGTCGCAGTGGTCGTGTCGGCGGCCGTACTCAGGAAATCCAGCGCTTGATTGGTCGCAGCTTGCGGGCCGTCACCAATCTCGAGGC
>JBFIHF010000611.1:0-2856 GCA_041601915.1 Bradymonadaceae bacterium | reverse complement strand
TGGGAGGTCTTCGACAATCCCGCCCAGCACATCGACGCGTTCGAATCGCAGCTCCATGAGCTGATGGCTCGCCTCCGAAAGGTCTGAGATGGATGTCGCCGCATACTTCGACGCACTGTACGGCAACGACGAGATGTCGCGGTTCGAAGACGACGAGCTGCGCGAGCTGATCGGTGCCTGCGAGCCACGGTTCCTGCAGGCGTCCGAGCCGTTGTGGGTGAGCCAAGAAGTACGATCGCACGCCTACATCCTGGTGAGCGGCAGCATCGAGCGACACACGAAGACCCACGCCGGACGCGTCGTGCAGCAGCACTCCGCGCCGGGCACGTTGCTGTCGCTGTCCGCGCTGGTCAAACAGTGGGAGTACCATTCGACCGCACACGCGCTGGAAAAAACGGAGGTCCTCGCCTTGTCGCGCGCGACCTTCCTGCGACTGTTCGACGCACGTGAGCCGGTGGCATACAAGCTCGTCGACGCGATCGGCGAGTATCTCGTCGGCGATCTGCGCAAGGCGAATGGACGACTTCAAGACGTGTTCGGCCGCCCCGCGGAGACGCTGTTGATGCTCCGCCGCCGGATCCGCGAGGACGCCAAGGCCTGATGGCCTCGAGTCGCATCGCGTCTAAATTTTACATCCAGCCCAACGAACAGGTGACATCATGAAAATCGGAGTCATTGGTGGCGGATCGTGGGGAACCGCGCTCGCCAAGCTATTGTCGGACAAGGGCTACGAGGTCTTGTTGTGGTGCCACGAGACCGACCTCGTCCAGACGATCAACGAACAGCATGAAAACACGATGTATCTGGGGGGGTTCAAGCTGGGGCCGTCGTTGCGCGCCACGAACGACCTCGAGGAGTGTGTGCACGGCAAGGACCTCATCCTGACCGTGCCGCCGAGCCACGTCGTCCGGCGCACACTGAGCGAAGTCGCGAAGGCGATCCCTTCCAACGTCCCGATCGTGAGCGCGTCAAAGGGGATCGAGAACGACACGCTGATGCTCGTCTCCGAGATCCTCGAAGACGTGCTGCCGGATCGATGCCACCCGTACCTGTGCTATTTGTCGGGCCCGAGCTTCGCCAAGGAGGTCGCGGCCCACAAGCCGACGGCCGTCACGATCGCATCGTACAATCACAAGCTCGCAACCAGCGTGCAGAAGACGTTCAGCACGGACGTGTTCCGCTGCTACACGACCTACGACGTCGTGGGGGTCGAAGTCGGCGGCGCGGTGAAGAACGTCATCGCGATCGCCTCCGGCGCGCTGAGCGCCATGGAGCTCGGCCACAACGCCACCGCAGGCATGATCACGCGCGGTCTGACCGAGATCACGCGACTCGCCGTGACGATGGGTGCGAACCCACTCACGTTGTCCGGCCTCGCCGGCATGGGCGACCTCGTGCTGACGTGTACGGGCGGCCTGTCACGGAACCGGACGCTGGGCTTCAAGCTCGGCCAGGGCATGAAGCTCGCCGACATCATCGCCGAGACGAACACCGTCGCCGAGGGCGTCAAGACCTCGCAGAGCGTCTACGACCTGTCCCGTCGACTCGGCGTGGAGATGCCGATCGCCGAAGAGGTCTACGAGGTGATCCACGAGGACAAGAGCACCCACCAGGCGGTGCGCGACATCCTCACCCGCGACCTTCGGCGCGAGATGGACGGCGTTTACTGACCGCGGTCAGTCGACGTCGAGCCGACGCATTTCACTCCGTTTCACTTCAAGGAAGCGACGCCGCTCTCTAGCTTCGCGGCGTGTGATCAAGAACCTTGGAGGCGACGATGAAATGTTCGATGGCATGGCTGGTGATGTTCTTTGTATTCGCAGCGGCTTGTGGTGATGAACCGGCGAAGAAGTCCGATAGGCTTTCTGGTGGTGCGGGGGGCGGCAGCTCCGCGGGCCTCAGCGGTGGCGGAGGCAGCTGTTCGGTCGGCGACGACTGCTCCATCTGGCATTGCGAGTGTGACGACGGAGGGATCGTCAACGGCCGGACGTGCCTGAACGGCACGTGTGCTGGCGCCGATCACGCATGCACAAACGCATGTGAAGCATTCGGACTTCGCTGGACCGGAGCTCTCGCTCAGCCGAGTAGCGGCGGCTCGTCGTCGGGCGGCGGCGGGAGCAGCGCTGGGGGTAGTGGAACTGGCACGTCCGCGACGTGTCCGGGAGCCCACCCGATGTTCAGCGAGGGGTCGATCTGCAGCAACTGCGCGGCGTCGCGCTGCTGTTTCGAGCTCGAGTCCTGCACGGACAACTACGACTGCACCGACCAGCTCCAGTGCAACTACGATGGCTACAGCGCCGACAGCTGCGCGGACGCGTACCCCGAAGGCTCGTGGGATCTCGAGTCGCTGGCCATCTGCCTCGACAACGAGTGCTACGCCGAGTGCGGCTGACCCGGGCGGGCACTTCTTGCTCGCCGACGGAAGCCTTTTGTGTAAGCATTGCGACCTCTTAGCGCACGCTGATCGGCGTTGTCGACCGGTGGGAAGAATACGCGACCCATCGCTCAGCACGAACGAACGGCGGCGAAGTTTCGGGCTCGACGAACAGCGTGTCGTGTCGTGATTCGTGCAATGAGCAAACGAGGTCTGGGGAGGAACGGCATGCAACCACACGATCGACGGGTCGAGCCTATCGCCTGGGCCGTGTCGCTGGCTGGGCACGCGTCATCCTTCGACATGACAGGGATGGTCAAACGGCTGACGCTGTTCACAGCGGGACTGCTCGCGCTGATCGGACTCGGGCTTCATGCGGCCGGCGTAGAACTCGATCAGGACACGATCATCGTCGCCTGCGTGTCCTGCGCGTTCCTTATCGGCTTTGTGCCCGTCATGTCGGTGTTCTTCGACCGCTTCGG
>JBFIHF010000610.1:0-2876 GCA_041601915.1 Bradymonadaceae bacterium | reverse complement strand
CGGGTAACTTTTACTCGGAATCGAGATCGCGCCAATCGAGGGCCAGTGCCGCGAGTACGTTCACGATTTCGGGCATCGCCCCGATCGGCGCGGCGTAGTGCACGGCATGACCGCGGACCTCGTGGGGGCCCGCAGTCGAGTTTGGCAGGCCGAGCCCGCCGGGGATGTCGACGTCGGTATGAGGCCCGGCGAATGCGAAGTAGGGCACGACGACCACCGGAGCGCCATCGTCGGGCAGCCGGTCCCAGGTCGTCTCCAGGTGGGGCTCCTCGTCGACGAACGCACAGACCACCGCGCGCGCTTCCGGGCGCAGCCGCCCGGCGAGCGCGTGGACGGTGTCCGAGGACGTCTCGCTGCGCTCGGTGCCGTGGCCGACGAGGACGATGTGTGCTGATGGCTCGAACTGCGCCACGGCCGCGCGGACGATGTCGTCGAGGCGCGCGGCGCCCAGGGCGCGCGTGATGTGCGCACGCTCAGGCACACGCGTCGGCAGCACCTCGCGCACGAAGTAGCCCTCGGACATGAAGAACGGGATCACGACGACTTCGTGGTTTTGCCACTCGTCGCGCTCAGCGCGGGGCTCCTGCTTGAGGAACCGCACCTCGACGAGGTCGAAGCGGGCGGCGACGTCCGGGCGCTTTCGCAGCTCGCCCACGGCGTCGAGCACGGTAGACGTGCTCGCCGGATTGACCGAACTGCCATGGGCCACGATGATCAGGGCGCGATTCATACCTGTTGATACCGGTTTGCGATGCTCTATCCAATTGTCCTCGAACTGCGCGGCCGTGAGGTGCTCGTCGTCGGCGGCGGCGGCGTCGCGGAGCGAAAGATTCGACGTCTGCTCGAAGCGGAATGCCGCGTGCGCGTCGTGGCGCGGGAGGTGAACGAGACGATCGCGGCATGGGCGAAGGAGGGGCGTCTCGAGCTGGTCACGGCGGCGTTCGCGCCCGAACATCTGGGCACGCCGGTGCTCGTGTTCGCCGCGACCGATGAGCGAACGACGAACGACGCGGTAGTGGATGCCGCGCGCGCGGTGGGCGCGTTGGCGAACTCGGCCGCCGGCGACGACCTCGACTTCGTCGTGCCGGCGATTGGCCGAGCCGACGGTCTTGGCATTGCGGTGTGGTCGGGAAATCCCGCGCTGAGCCGGCGACTGCGCGACGAGCTGCTCGCGCTGGTCGACCACCGCTGGCGGCGGGCGAGCCGGGTGTTTGCGACCCTGCGGGTGACGATGAACCAGCGCGGCGACGTGTCGATGCGCAGTGGCTTCTGGCGCAACCTCGCCGCGGGCGTCCCCCAGGAGTTCCGTACGATCGCGCTGGCGAAGCGATTCGTGCGCGCCGTGGGGCTGAGCGCGGGGCTGCCGCTGGGCAAGGCCGAGAGCGACGCCCTGTTCGAGGTTGCGGACGATTGACGCTTCGCTACATACTTCGAGGCGTAACGAACTCCAGAAAAGGGAAGTACATGAGTGGTACCAAGTTCGGACTCGCGGCTATGGCGCTGGTTTTCTCCGTCGGTTGTGGCGGGGCGCGCATCGGCCAGCTCGAAAGTGAACTGGGAGCATGCAAAGAGAACAAGGAATCGTTGTCCGCAGAGAACGCGCGTCTGCAGGACGCCAACGGCAAGCTGCAGACGAAGGCCGACGAGCTGGCGAAGCTTGCCGCGGCGCGCAAAGCGTTGCACGACGATCTTCAGGCCGCACTGCTGGCCTTGATTGATGCGGGTCAGCTGAAACTGTCCATTCGCAACGGCATGGTGACGCTGGCGTTGCCGAGCCAGCTGCTGTTTAACTCCGGCAAGGCCGATGTCACCAAAGATGGCAAGGCCACGCTGTTGCAGGTCGCCGCAGTGCTCAAGAACGTGCAGCGAAAGTTTCTCATCGCCGGACACACCGACAATCGCTCGGTGAAAGAGAAGAAGGCGAGGTTTCGGGACAACTGGGAGCTGTCGTCGGCCCGCGCGTACAGCGTCTACACGCTGTTGACCGCAGCGGCGGTCGCGCCGGCGAACCTCGCGGTCGCCGGATTCGGGGATGCCGACCCGGTCGCCGACAACGGAACCGAAGAAGGCCAGGCGGCGAATCGCCGCGTGGAGATTGTCGTGATGCTCAACATGGACGCCGTCTTGCCGGCCATGGCGCAGGTCAAACCCTAACTCACCTCACCTCACAAGGAGTTTCATGAAACGAACACTTGGATTGGCCCTCCTGATCGTCGCGATGAGCGCGACCAGTGTCGGCTGCACGAAGAACAAGAAGCGAGCGACGAAGCTCGAAGCCGAGCTCAGCCGATGCCGCGCTGCAGTGCAGCAGCTTGAGTCGGGTGAGCTCACGCGCGAGCAGAAGGCGGAGCTCGCATCGCTGGAATGCGGGCAGTGCACCGACGGAGGTCAGCGATGAAGAAGACACTCATGTTGCTCGCCATCGCGGCGTCGATGTTGATGACCACGGGATGCGGAGCCAAGAAGCGGGTCAAGTCGCTCGAAGAGGAGCTGACGCGATGTCGTCAAAAGAAGGCGGAGCTGTCCGAGGCCGACCAGGCGATGCACGACCAGTACTTCGCGACGGCTGACACCCAAGTCGACTGAGCCGGGCAGGGCGGACGCGGTCGCTCGTGCTGCGGTGCAACGGCGCCGTGGGCGCCGTCGCGCCTGGCACGCCGCCATGGCGACGCGACGTCCACCTATGCGGGTGCGGGGAGCCGTGACGCTTCGCCGACGGGCGGACGCGGTCGCTCGGCGGTGCCGGGACCCGCTCCGCTCATTACTCGGCGACGAAACGCGGCCTTCGGCCGCGTCTCGTGGCCTCCTGATTCGCTTTGCGGGACCCCGGCACCGCCGGCTCCCGCTCGTGCTGCGGCGCAACGGCGCCGTTGGCG